>JBMYQW010000276.1:0-6933 GCA_049601735.1 Spirulinaceae cyanobacterium | reverse complement strand
AACCTTACGGCCGAAGCCCCCCTCACCCAAGCCCAACTCCAAGAGCTAGCCGAACGGCTCAAGATTCAACTGAGCCAAACCGAGCAGGCCGGTGAAACCTGGCTGGATGAGGCGAATTTCCAAGCCCATGAGCTGCGTCTAAGCCGCGATCGCCTCCGCGAAATTCTCGAAGCGGCTGGTTTTCTCGCCCAACTCCGGGAGAGCCTAGACGAGGTACTGCAATTAGCCCAGAGCCAAGGGGTGGATAAATCAGAAATTGAGCAGGTGATTTTGGTTGGGGGCACTTGTCTGCTGCCCATGCTCCAGGAGTTGGTCGTGGCTTATTTTGGGCGATCGCGGGTCAAAGTTGCCCATCCCTTCACCGCTGTGGCTGAGGGGGCGCTGGCTCTGACCCAATTCACCGCTGTACAAGACTATCTCCAACACAGCTATGCGATCCAGCTCTGGGACCCTGGACTCCAGGACTATAGCTACTTCACGCTCTTTGCCAAGGGGACCTATTATCCCTCCCTAAGACCGGAGCCCCTCACATTACAAGTGGCTCAGGATGGAGAGTCAGAGGTGCGCCTCAACGTCGGCGAAATCGCCGAACACCTCCCCACCGAAGTGATCTACGATGCCTTCGGTCGCCTGACCAGTCAGCAGCGAGCGGCGGCGACGGCCTATCATGCCCTGCAATGCCAGAACAGCGATATCTGCATTGCTAGGCTCAATCCGCCGGGTGTGGCGGGGCAAGATCGCATTCAGGTAGATTTTGAAGTGAATGCCCAACGAATGCTGTTGGCGACAGTCAAAGATCTCCTGACTCAGCGGGTGCTGGTGGATCGGGGGGCGATCGCCCAGTTGGAATAGCCCAAGCGCGCGGTCGGGGCGGTTGTCACGGCACTCTCAGCCTCAAACGGTTGACCCGATGAGATGGGCGACCTCGTTTAGGACGATCGTCCTAATTTCAATTGGGACTGTGAACTCAGGTCAACCGATTGGCCACTTGGCTAGAGTAGAAGCCAAGCAAACCTCATAGTCCCCTTGCGTCTCAAAACCATGAAACAGGTGATCCTGAATTACCGAGTTATGTTCCTGAATTTCATCAGCGCAATTACAACTGAACGCTTCTAGAGGAGGCTGATGTTTGTGATATTTTTAATTCACATTCAGACTCAATATCGCTCAATTACTCCAGTCTATTTTGATAAAGTTGAATTCATTTCAACTTTATCAAAAAGGCGATTGAATACTCTGTCAAGAGTGATTCTTGATTGCTTTCGCGAAGGCGAAAGAGAAAAAGTTGAGCGTTTATTTCGAAAATATGCAAAAATTTATTGTGTGCATCGATTGCTTTGAACGTTTAACTCATTGCTAAGGCAAGTCAGCTTGTTGAGTGATATTCCTATTGATTCCCTACCAACTGATGCAACACACCAACTCCAGAAGCCAAACGTACAGCTATTCGAAGTTTTGGGGAGGAATTCGTCGTACGATCGCACGCCACGCAATACCATCAGCAATCACCGCAATCTCGGTCGCAAGCATATCCCCCTCTGCCCGTGCGCAACTCCTCGAGATTGTGACCTTAGACGGTACACCTCAGCTCTGGGTTGATGGTCAAGTTATTGATCCGGGGGCGCTGTTCGGGAGCAACTTTGGGGCGTCAAACAACTTCAGTAGCATCTTGGGAATTAATGGACTCAACTTGAATGGATTGGGGGGCTTAAGTGGGGCTACTGTTTTTGCCCCTCATACCCTTCCCCATGCCCTCTCTGTAGACTCCATCCCTAAAGGGTTCAACGGACAACTTCTCGACATTTTGGGAGCAAACGGGACACCTCAGCTCTTCGTCAATGGTCAAATCATCGATCCTGGCACTTTATTGGGTCGTGACCCTGGGGTGTTCAACAACTTCGACAGCAACTTGGGGGTGAATGGACTCAACGGGCTCAACTTGAACGAGTTGAGTAGCTTTAGCGGGGCTACAGTTTTTACTCCTACAGCCCTTTCCGCAACTGCAAGCCCTGAATTGTTCAACGCTCAACCTCTCGACAGCTTGGGCTCAAACAGTACAAGTCAGTTCTCTGCTTATGGTCAAGCCATTGAGCCAAATGCTCTATTTGGTAGCAACTTCGGAACGTCAAACGATTTCAGCCGCATTGTGGGGGGAAATGGACTCCCCGTGGGTGCGTTGGCTGATTTTATGACCGAACCCTCTGAGCTGGATGGCAGTGACAACTCTGCCGTTATTGGTGAATCGATTGCCCAAGAGAATCGTTGGGAAATTTCCCCGCAACGCTTGCAGCTAGCCCCTGCCGCTGGACAGCTGCCTGTGCTGACGACGAAGCTCCAAGCCTTCGTCGAGCAGGTGGAGCAAGCGGGCTGGCAAGCAACCGCTCTGGCCGGGGGCGATCGCTTGCAAATTTCCCATCCCCAGAGTCTGCTGAACTTAGAAATTGACCCCCAACGCCTAGAGGATGCCCCAGCAGATAACGTGACGTTGGCCCAGTTGCTCACGTCGCCAGCAGTCGAACCGGGCGATCGTCCGACCCCGCCGCTTACGGCGGACTCAACCGTGACATCAGTGGCCCCCGACCCTCATCAACGCCTAGCAAACCGGCTTGAGAGCGCCGAGGTTTGGCAAGAGCAGCAACGCATTGAGCGGCGATTATCCCGCCCCTACAGCCAGCAACTCGGCGCATTCAACCCCGCGATGCAACGCTCGGCGGCCAATGTGCGGGAAATGCTTACGACCATTGAATCCCAAACCGGCTCGCGCTCCGTGATTGTGTATGCCATCAGCAATTCTGAAGGTTTAGACCTGATCCTGATTTCGGGGAGCGGCAAGCCCATCCGTCAGCGCGTTCCCGCAGCGACCCCGGAACAATTGGCCCGAACCGCTCGCCAGTTCCGCCGCACCGTGATGAGTCCCCAGCGGCAGACTGCCTACCAGAAACCTGCTCAAACCCTCTATAGTTGGCTGATTGAACCGATTCGCGCTGATCTCGAACGGTTGGGGGCGACCAATATTCTCTTTAGTTTGGGCCCAGGGTTACGCACCCTGCCGCTGGCCGCCTTGCATGATGGCGAGGAATTTTTGGTGGAGCAATATAGCTTTAGCCAGATCCCCAGCGTGAATCTGATCGATAGTCACTATCAGCCCATCCACAACTCAGCGGTGCTGGCCATGGGGCGATCGCAGTTTACTGACAATGTGCCCCTACCCGCCGTACCCTACGAACTAGCCGCGATCGATCGTCAATTTGACCAAGGTAAAACCCTCCTCAACGAACAGTTCACAGTTCAGAATCTCCAGAACCAGAGCCAGCAACACGACATCATTCATCTCGCCACCCACAGCTACTTTGAGGCGCGCAACCCCGAGCAGTCTTACATTCAGCTCTGGGATGCTCACCTCACCTTTCAGGGTCTACGAGCCTTGAGCCAACGCCGCTCGACCCCCATTGAACTGCTCATTTTTAGCTCCTGTGAAACCGGGGTTGACCACCGCGAAGCAGAACTTGGCTTTGGCGGTTTGGCAGTACAGACCGGAGCCAAGTCGGCGATCGCCAGTCTCTGGCAGGTCTCGGATACGGGAACCCTGACATTGATGAGTGAACTCTATGCCGCCTTTGCCAACCCCGAGATCACGATCAAAGCCCAAGCTCTCCGTCAAGCCCAGTTAGCCATGATTCAAGGTCGTGTTAGCGCCCCCGCACATCTAGATCACGCAGAAGATTTAGCTCATCCCTTCTACTGGAGTGCTTTTCAGCTCATTGGGAGTCCTTGGTAAGGAGCAGAAAGGCAGAGCAAATCAGGCCGAAAGCAGCAAAAGCTAGCGCCAGATATAAGTGTCATCATCCTTCAGGATGTCATACCAAATCCGCTTTGTCTGCACCCAGAATAAAAGACCCCGCAGGGCAGGGAAAACCACTGGTGTGAACTTAGGAGATTTGCCAAAAAGAATGTACCTCGTAGGGTGCTGTATAGCCTTCGGCATGGCTTCGCTAAAGGCGATAGCCGTAACGCACCATCTCCGTTTGGACTGGTATATTCATTTCCAGAAATCGCCTTAATTATTCAGCGGAGTCATCAGAAAACTCAGGCTGGACGTAGAGATAGACGCGATCGCGCTCGAATTGCAACTCAAACTGGGGATCGGCTGTGATGCGCTCCTGAAAGGTTTCGGCGACCTCCACGGGCGTATGAATGCCGGGATAAACCAGATCGAGCATGACATATTTGTATTGCCGCAGGTCTTCATTGATATAGCGATCGATCGTCAAGCCCACCTTGAGGCGGTGGGTCACATGGGGCGCAACGTGCATGGGAACCAGCACCGGACTGTGGTCATCAATTTGGGCGATCGCTTCCCGTGAGGCTGACCAGGTGTCGAGCCCCTCCACAAATCGCCCCAGAATATAGCCCGGTTTAGCCAACACCATGAAGCCCACCAATGACCAGGCAATCATCCAGCGGGGACGACGCAACCCAGACTGCTGCTGCGCCAGAGCACAAATGACGATCAGCATTAGGAAGGGCACGATCGTCAGCGAATGATGATTGGTCAGGTTTTTTTGCCCGTCAAAGGTGGTGAGGAGATTGAGCAGGAGCGGTGGAGCAGCGCCGATCAGGGGGGACAATATGGTGAGCGACGATCGCCGGGGCGCTAGAACTTGGGGCCAGAGCGCCCAGGCGATCGGAAACAACAACATGGCTAGATATTTGGCATTGGCGAATGTGAATAAATGCGCCGCCAATAAACCCGGTTTCAAGATCAGATTTTGGGCAATTTCGCCAACAGAGCCGCCCAGCGTGCCATAGCGGCCGATCGCTGTCAGATAGCCCTTGCCAAAGAGGGGCACAATGACCTGAGTGGCCAGCCAGAAATAGACAAGCCCGAAACAGATAGCAGCTAAACCATAGCGGTAGCGCTTGAGCCCGAGACAGAGCCATAAGCCCAAGCCCACCACCGTCAGGGCGAAAATTTCTTTACAACCACACAGGAGCAAAACTGCACCGCCAAAACGCAAGGGGCGGTTCTGATAGACCGCAAGGATAGCACTGAAAATCAGCAAGGGTGCAAAGGCATCTGTATGAAAGTCAAAAAGGTTCTTATTAAAGATCAGGGGGTAGAGCAGATAGACCACAATAATCGTTTTCTGAATTCGTGCCGAAAACGAATAATGTTTGGCAAGGTTCCAAAGCGGCCAAGCGGCTAATGCTAACCCAAAAGCCTGTAAAAAAAACAACCAATAGACCGTTGGATAGAGCCAATACAGTCCAGAAATCCCATAAAGAATCCAGGCAAAGTGATCGGTGAGAAAATGGTGAGGATTATGGATACTGTTGAAAATTTCGAGGGGGGGATGGTTGGCACTGAGGCGATAGATAATATGATCGAAAATGCCTAGGTCATAGCCCGTGGAGCGCAGGAGAAAATGCCGTAGACTGGCATAGCTAAAAAAGAGAATGGCGGAGAGGGCGATCGCCCCCCCTAAAAACCTCTGCTCCGATTTCAGCTTGGCATTGATCCGTTGCCAGTGCATCACCCAACCTCTTGCAATAAACTCGTCAGATTGTACACCCGTGCCAGCCTGACCCTCAGGACTGGTGACTCAAGAGGTCTTCCACAGCCGGGGCCGCCAGGGGGGGAGAAAAGTAAAACCCCTGACCATATTCACAGCCAAGCTGACGCAGACAATCGAGTTGAGTAGGAGTTTCGATCCCCTCTGCGATCGCCTCCATTCCCAGGTTATGGGCCAGCGTGACAATGGTCTGGATGATTTTACGATTTTTGGGCGCTGCGTCGAGGTGGCCGACAAAGGACTGATCAATCTTGAGAGTATCCATCGGAAAACGGTGCAAGTAACTGAGAGAGGAGTAGCCTGTGCCAAAGTCATCTAAGCTCAACTGCAACTTCATTGCTTTGAGCTGGGCGAGCAGTTGCACGATGGACTCCGGTTGATCAATCAAGACACTCTCCGTGAGTTCTAGCTTCAGGCATTGGGGTTGAACTTGGGTTTGGTTGAGCACCTGCTCGATATTCGCCAAGATATTGGTCTGGGTAAACTGACGCACGGAAAAATTAATACTCATGCTCAGGGGCTGATCGCTCACCTGGGCTTCATTCCATTGCTTGAGTTGTTGACAGGCGGTTTGCAAAATCCATTCTCCCAAGGGCAAGATCAACCCCGTTTCTTCGGCAGCGGGGATAAAGACACTGGGTGAAATAAATCCTTGTTGGGGATGTTTCCAGCGCACCAAGGCCTCAAAACCAACGATCTTGTTATTGCTCAAACAAACAATCGGTTGATAATGCAGGCCAAACTCTTGGTTATCCAATGCCCGCCGCAGATCGTTTTCAAGCTGGAGGAGGTGGAGGGCTTGCTCATGCATTTGGATGTTGAAGACTTCATAGCGCCCTTTGCCCTCGGCTTTAGCTTGATACATGGCCGTATCGGCGTCGCGCAGGAGATGCTCGGCATCTTGATAGCAAAAAACAGCGATTTCAGAGTCTATCTCTGGATCGGTCGAGGCGGTCTTGAGTTGGGTGTAGAAGTCTTCCCGATTGAAGACAACACCAATACTGGCATTGATGAAAATTTCGTATTGATCCACATGAAAGGGCAAGGCGAGCCGATGGTTCATTTCCTGGGCCAGATCCAGCACTTGCTGGGGTTCGGTTACCGTTTGCACCAACACAGCAAATTCATCCCCGCCCATCCGGGCGAGGGTATCGGACTCGCGCAAGCATTGCTTCAGACGTTTGGCGACCGCGACCAGCAGCCGATCGCCAATGCTATGCCCCAGCGAATCATTGACCCGCTTGAAGCGATCGCAGTCCAAAAACAGCACCGCAAAGTTGTAGCCTGCTTGTGCTTGAGACTGGGCGATCGCGGTCTCCAGGCGCTTCATCATCAAGCTGCGGTTGGGCAGTTGCGTCAG
>JBMYQW010000275.1:0-6945 GCA_049601735.1 Spirulinaceae cyanobacterium | reverse complement strand
GGTCTGCGCCTTCTCGGCCGCGCGTCGCACGCGGCACGGGCTCTGGGTTTATCTTGAGTGCCGATGGCCGTTTGATCACCAATGCCCATGTGGTTGAGGGGACAGACACCGTGAAAGTTACCCTCAAGGATGGTCGAGAACTAGAGGGACAGGTGATCGGCCGAGATTCCGTCACGGATGTTGCGGTGATTCAGGTCGAGGCGGAGAATTTACCCACCGTCTCGCTGGGCCAATCGGAAACCCTCAGTCCGGGGGAATGGGCGATCGCGATCGGCAACCCCCTAGGGCTTGACAATACGGTCACGGTGGGCATCATCAGTGCCCTCGATCGCTCTAGCTCTGATGTGGGTGTGCCGGACAAGCGCGTTAAGTTCATCCAGACCGATGCGGCGATTAATCCCGGTAATTCTGGCGGCCCGCTGCTCAATGCTCGGGGCGAGGTGATTGGCATCAATACTGCAATTCGCGCCGATGCCCAGGGCCTCGGTTTTGCAATCCCGATCGAAACCGCCCAGCGCATTGCCCGGCAGCTCTTTGAGAGCGGTCAAGCCCAACACCCCTATCTGGGCATTCAAATGTCCAACCTGACGCCCGATCGCCGCGCTGAACTCAACCAGTCGGACAATCGCCCCTTTGAAATCACCCAAGATTACGGCGTGATTGTCCTGGGCGTCGTGGAAAATTCTCCCGCTGCGGCAGCAGGCTTTGAAACGGGCGATATCATCCTCAAGGTGGGGGGTGCAGCCGTCGAGACAGCCACAGATGTGCAGCAAGAAGTGGAAAAGAGCACGATCGGCGAGGAATTAACCGTGGAAGTGAATCGCAACAACAAGACGGTGGTGCTCAAGGTCGCGCCTCAGGCATTTCCGACGGATTGAGGACTAGAAGTCATGAGCCCGCTAAAAACATTACCCCCGACAGAAGTTTGGATTGCGGCGGCTTGGGAGGATTATCTGCGGGCGATCGCAAACCCTGCCCTCGAAAAAGCCAAGGGTTATTATCACAACGGACAGATGAGGGTTGAGATGTCGCCGGTCGGCCATGATCATGCAGCGGACAATTCAATGGTTGATTTTGCGGTGCGACTGTTTTGCACGTTGCGGGGCATTCCCTTTCGGGGATTAGTCAATTGCAGCTATCGCCAAGCTGGATTGCAGGAGAGCCAACCGGATCTCTCCTATTACTTGCGTGAGCAAGCGCAGGTGATTCCCTGGGGGACAACTGTTGTGGATTTGAACCGCTATCCCACACCGGATTTAGCAATTGAGATTTCAGTCTCTTCGCTATTCGATGATCAGGGGACAAAGCGCAGTTTGTATGTGGCGTTGGGCGTGGCGGAATATTGGGTGGTGGATGTGCAAGCGGCGCAGGTTTTTGCTTATCAGCTCAGTCAGCAGGGCAGCACCAGAATTAATTCATCGCGGGTTTTGGCAAGGTTGAATATGAACGTGCTAGCAGAGGCGATGCGACGGAGTCGGCAGCAGGATCAAGCTCAAGTGGGGGCTTGGTTGTTGGGGGAGTTTCAAAATTAAATTAATAAAATTTGGGTATGATTTGGTGGGTGAGTGTAAAGAAAAATAGCTCTTCCTACTCTCCTGAATTTGCAGATCAAGAATCAAACTGCTATACTTGCAATATGGCAACGGGACACGCCACGAAAGCCCGATACCTGCGAGAGGAAAAACTCACATAATTATTTCTCCCCCCTTCAAAAGAAGGAAGGTTTGCCATGAAATATAAAAATACCCAAATTGCTGAAATGGTAATTTTAGTATTTATACTTCTGTGGATGACTCAGCTTGCTCAGTCCATTAAAAATCCTGATCGCCTAATGTTCAAGATACAGTCTTTCCTCCTAAATATGGAGCTAACGATCGAAGGTTAAAATTAACGCCAATTTTGGACTTGCGGAGCGATCGCGCACAAATAGTGCGATCGCTCCATCAATATCAGCAACTTGCCATACATTGAATCAGTGTGCTCTTTTGATAGAAAAATGATGTCACTATACTTTCCTGTGTTCAGTTTGTTCACCTCACCCCACCCTACATTCGATTAATCTTTTAAGCTGTACCACGGCAATACGAAATATCACCAAATCAACGTGGATTACAACATTGAGGTTTCGTAATAATGTCAGATCTACTCGCAAGAATTACTATCAACCCCAAACAATGCGGAGGGCGTCCTTGTATTCGTGGCATGAGAATTCGAGTTTCGGATGTTCTGGATCTGCTTGTGGCAGGCTTAACCACGGATGAAATTCTAAAAGACTTGTCCGATTTAGAGCAAGGAGATATCCAAGCGGCATTAGCCTACGCAGCTCGTAAGATGAAACATTAAATTTGAGTTGCATGACAACAATAATGTTTTGATCTCTACCCAATGATTAACTCCCAAACCAAGAACCGATCTTGGCAAAGAGGCGGGAGATGAAACCTGAAGTCGGAGCGATCGGTGGTTCCTCGGCTGAATCCGGGACTTCGCCCTCGGGAAAATCTGGAATCATTAGGGCGAGAAATTCGCCAAATTCCAGTTGACCATTCTCATTAATATCTGCTGCCTCTAGCATTGCTGCTACATCGCTATCGGTAGGCAGCTCACCCAAATCTCGCAAAACCTGCCCGAGTTCCGCCGCATCGATCGCACCGCTTTGGTCTTGGTCATGCTTGAGAAACGCCGCTTTGAATTCGGCGAGGTTGGAGTGGCGATCGCGGTAGAGATCGGGCGCTAGTAAATTCACAAATTCACCGAACTCTAACTGGCCATTGGCGTTTTTGTCCGCAGTGGCAATCATCTTGGCGATCGCTGCTTCGGAGGGCAGCTCCCCCAAGTCGCGCAGCACCTGCCCCAATTCAGTCGGGTCAATTGCGCCACTCTCGTTCTTGTCATGCTGGGCAAAGGCGGTTTTAAAGTCTTGGAGTTGGGGAGAGGTGTAGACCATTGGCTTGAGGGGGATGGGGGTGGATCGGGGGCAATCGAGCTGAATCAGTAATCCAGTTGCTGCTGTGCATCGTAGGGCGTGGGCCGGGTCTTCGACCAGACCTGGGGCGGCGATCGCCGCAAAAACGCATAAATTCTTTATATCTCTTTATAGAAGATAGATTGCTAAAACGCTTATCCAGTCAGGCTTTCTGACAGCATCAGCCTCCTCCTCGATACCGTTGGACTTTTTGCTAGGGTGTAAGCGACCCTGCATAATTCTGTCGGTTTGAAACAATGCCCAAACGCCGCAATCTTCTCCTGGCCGGTGCAGCCTTTGTGGGCAGTGCCGTGGGGGCAACGCAGCTTTCCCGTTGGCGCCAGCGTCCCCAGAACGCTTCATCCCTCGCTGACGCTTCCCCCGCCCGTTCGTCCCCAGCGAATGCCCAAGCGGTTCTCTCAATCCCCCGTGGGGCAACGATGCCCGAGCGTGTTTTGGGCAAGACGGGCGTCACCGTGCCGATTTTCGGGCTCGGGGGGGCTGGGCCCAAAACGCCGCTGGGCAAAAGCAACCGTAACCCGGATGCCATTAAGCTCATTGAAACCGCTCTCACAGCGGGCATTCGCTACTTTGACACCGCCGCGAGTTATGGCAACAGTGAGGAGCAACTGGGGCTGGTGCTGCCGCCCTACCGGGAGCAGGTTTTTCTGGCCACCAAGACGGCCCGCCTGGATCGGGATGGGGCTTGGCGCGAGTTGGAGCGATCGCTCCAGCGCCTCAATACGGATTACCTCGACCTCTGGCAGTTGCATCATGTTTCGTTTCTAGAGGAAGTGGATCAGTTCACAGGGCAGGGTGGTGCGGCTAAAGCCTTTGAGGAAGCCAAAGCGCAGGGCATTGTGCGTCATCTGGGCATTACAGGTCACCATGAGCCGGACGCGATCGTGGCGGGTTTGCGTCGCTACCCCTTCGAGACGACGCTGATTCCGGTCAATGCGGCTGACCCCTACCAGCCCCGCCCGTTTATGCCGTCGGTGCTGCCGGTGGCGCAGGAGCTGAATGTGGGTGTGATCGCCATGAAAGTGCCGGCCTACGGTCGTCTGCTCCAGCCGGGTCGCCTGACGGGAATGCCTCAGGCGCTGGGCTATAGCCTCTCGCAGCCGGGGGTGCATTGTGCGATCGTGGCGGCGGAGGATTCGGCGCAGTTGCAGGAGAATATTCGGGCGGCGCAGGGGTTTGCGCCTTTAGATGAAGCGGAGTTGGCGGCGATCGCGGCGCTGGTGGCAGAGTCTTGGCAAGATAGCAGTTTCTACCGGGCTTGGACTTGAGTTAACAAATCTTTGGCTATGGGCGGCAATCCGCCGGAGGAGCTGCTGAAGTTCTACCTGATCTAGGCAGGTCAAGGGTTTGCGGGGGAGTTGAGGTGGTCAATCGACACGGGTCGGGAAATCGCCGAAACCCTTATTCTTTCGTTGAGCCGTGTCGATGCCGCTCCTAGACTGGGTTTGAGGGGGGTGGTTTGGGGTTGTGTAATGGGTTTGGAGGGTGCTATTTTGAGGTCGTGTCGAATTGGGGTGTTCAAACTCGCTCTGGGTAAGGCTTCTGGATCGATACTCCCTACCGATTGGGTTAAATCGGATTAGTTGGAAACACTATTACTCACGAAATCGGAAGCCACGGTCATCAATGCCCTACCGATTGGGTTAAATCGGATTAATTGGAAACATGACCTCGAGCTTTCCCTGCTGGTTCATAACAACAGGGGCCTTCCCTACCGATTGGGTTAAATCGGATTAATTGGAAACACGTGTGCTATGCGGGCATGGTACGCCAACTTGCTGTTCCCCTACCGATTGGGTTAAATCGGATTAGTTGGAAACAAAAACTCCCCAAACGGTCACTATCCCTACAATCATACTTGACCCTACCGATTGGGTTAAATCGGATTAGTTGGAAACGCCTTTGAAGGATGAAGGCAGAAGGATGAAGGATGAATAGGTTGGTTGGTGAGAGCCACAGACCTGTTTTGAATTTTGAATTCTGTTTTCATCCTTTTCAATGTGAATCCAGAAATTCTGCCTTCTGCCTTCGATATTCTGCCTTTAAAAATATCGGATTAGTATTTGTAGGGTGCGTTAGCAGGCAGAAAAATTGATTTTATTCAACCAACCTTGAACCCTGCGTAACGCACCAACGCAACCCTAAAGCACTTGAAAATCGGTGCGTTACGGCGCGAAAAAACCAATTAAAATTATCACTAATCTTGACCGCCTAACGCACCCTACGCCTACGCCGTGGCACTCTTTATTCTCAAGGCTACCGTGGCGGCCCACACCCGACCCACCCCGGTCGGCGCTACGCTTGACCGCCCCTCCCAAGAGGGGATTTATGAAGCAGTAGTGTCGTGACACAGCTAAAAAGGTGGTTTGAGGACTGAGCCTGTCGTTCGCGGAGCGTCCCCAGCGGGGAAAGTCCGGTCGCTTACCCTATCCCTCCGGGAGGCTCCACCAACGGCAAGCTCAGGGTGCGCTAATCTAACCCACCATTTAAGATGTGCCAAGGCACTACGCCTCTATTAATTCTGTTTTCATCCTTTTCAATGTGAATCCAGAAATTCATCCTTCGATATTCATCCTTCATCCTTTACTGCTAATCCTCATCGCCAAAGGATAAAATCACAATCAAATCCGGTGAAAACGCCACGATCGTAATATCAAACGTGCAAAACAAGGTAGAGCACCACGAATTGTCGACACGATTAATGAACAGTTCGATCGCCCCCTCAAACAGACCATAAAGCTGTTGCCAAAGCTGCTCACATTGGGCACGGCTCATTAATTCATCGCCATAGGCCAGATCGCAATAGACAAACTCGAACCAAAGCGTCTTGAGTTGCGTTGGCGTAATCGGCTGGAGATCCGCCAACGTGAAGTCAACGGGCGATCGCGCCAGCAACTGGGGCAAGGCTTGGGCAACCGTTGCCGCCGTCCAACCCTCCAGATTCAGCCAGCCCGGTTCAGCCGCAATCCCCGCTGCAATGACGCTAGGGCGAGCATCAGAGAAGGCTTGCAAAAACTGATTGACGCGATCGAGGCCATGGTTGCGGGCGATCGCCGTGAACAAATAATAGCCCCGCGCCTGGGGATAAATGATGCCGGATGTATCCATCTCAAGCCTCCTGTTGTTGCCCAATCACCCAGTCAATCATCCGTAATGATGTTCTATACACACCCCACGGTTACAGACACACCTCTCACTATCGTGATTCGAGCCACGGTCTCCCTTTATGACAATCAAATGCTTCTTCTAAATTCTCTAACTGACATTCAATAAGCTCTTTCATAAGATCATTGTCATCCTCTGCTAGAGCTTCTTTCATTTTCTTGATTGACTCCAATATCTGGTTGGTTCCGACGGGCATCAGGGCTTTGAACTGATGATAGTTGTAAAGATGGTAAATGAGGTGCTCGGCTTCACTGTCTAGATCTGAGTCATCTCCGGTCTGCAAGAAGATTTCTGCATTGGCAATCCAGCTTAATGCCGCTAAGACACCATCAACATAGACATGAAAGACAGCAGATGAAATCATTTCCTCTGGAGCATCTGGATAGCAATTCCTGAATTGTTCCTTCGCTTTTTCTAAGCGTTCAGAGGTAGGACGACTGAATAATAAATTAGCCAACTTTAAATAATCCTCTATGCTCTCTGGCCGCTCAATCGATTTTCTTTTAGACATGGTTAAATTTACTGTAAGTGCTCAGGATTAAGGCTCACACCAGTTGGCAAACTCTTCAAACTGGCTCGTATCAACCACTCGTTCCAATATTGCTCGGTTCACCATTAAAATCCCAGATCCTATGCTTTTTGAGTTAGCTACATAACGCGCTGGCGTACGGTCTGATCTTCCGCCACGCCAACTCTCTCTAAAATAAACCCTTAATTTTCAGGGCTTACGCCCTGGAAACCGTCACACTATAACCCAATGCGCCAGTCCTGCAATTGCGCCAACCTACTTAACCCGC
>JBMYQW010000274.1:0-6964 GCA_049601735.1 Spirulinaceae cyanobacterium | reverse complement strand
GCCTTGCAGTGAGGGGAGTTTAGCGATTTCAACCACACCAAGTACCGAAGACCCAAAATAATCAAGCCTTTGGTAAACCCTAAAATCCAGACTTGTTTTGATGTCAAAATAATTTGCCATTATCAACAGTCGTACCTGCGAAGCGACCCAGATTGAAGCTCCCCAATGATTAACGAACATCAAAACAATACATTCATACGATACAAGATTTATTATTACTTCACCTCAGAAGCCTGACGGGACAAGCGATAACAGGCCCAACCCAACAATATGGGGCAGCGGTGCGATAGACTGCCTTCTCACTTCCGTAAAACTGCGATCGCCATTTTGGGCCAACGTATCGATCCGCTCAAACGAGTTTTGAAAAAGGCAAAAATCAACTGAACTGCCGACAAGCCAGGTGTCTTGGGTGCTCTTTTCTCGTAATCCAGGCAACCGATCGCCTCCTCGGTAAGTGCTTGGCAAGGGTTCACCGTGCATTTGAGGCGATACTCTCCGGTGTAGAAAGCACAGCGGCTACAAGGTACACGATGGAGGCGGCGCAGTTGTTGGATGCCGTCGCGCATGGCCAAGGCGATCGCCAGAAAAAAGCTGACCGAGACAAGCCAAAAACCGAGAATAAACAAGGGATGAATCGTGAGCGTTGTCGTACTCGAAATTGAAGGAGTCATGATGATTCAAAATGAATAAAAAAAGGGGGAGAAGTTGCCTCCTCCCCCAGAACCCATAACAGAAGGAAAACTGAAAAACTCGATGGTTAGCTCAGGCTCAAGACCAAGGTCGTCAAGAGTAATAGCAATGCCAAGGCGGGTACCGCAAAAATGACCACGCGATAAACCGGGGCACTATTATCAATCACACCATTACCACTGCTGCGGAAGTTGCCGAGCGATCGCATCATTTGTAGATAAGACTTGCCGTAGCGGGCCATGTGAGCAAAAGAAATTTCGCCGCGATCGTGCTGGGGTAAAATGCGGCGTCGTTGGTAGGGAACCGTATCTTCACCAAAGTTTTCGAGATACTCTGCGTTTGAGAGCATTGCATCTACAAACCCCTCGATTCCTTGGGTCGCCAAAACAATCGACCAAGCAATTTTTTCTTGTTGATTGTAAACGGGCCGTCCCCACAACCGCTGAATGCACATCTCGGCAAAACGATAGTTGTTATTGCTCTCATAGTTCAAGCGACGGAACGAGTCTGACAAAACTAAACCGCGAATGAATTGCTGAACTGAAATTTGGCCCATCCGAAATTGGGATTCAAGCTCACGCTGACGATGATGCTGAAGGATTTGCTGCTCATTAAACACTTGGCGATAGGCAGCCCAGATGATGTTGTTCAGATCGCTTTCTTGCGATGATTGATTGAGATTAAAGGCAATGGCTTGTTCATCACTGCCCAATTCAAAGCCCATTACCCGTTGGTTTTGGCTTGAAGGGGCATAAGCGAGGGGGGGAATCGTCATCGTTGCTTGGAGTTTTTAAAAAAAGAAAATGGAGTAATCAAGTGAGTGGGTTTAATCCCCCCGGCTGCGTCGGCCCCCTTGGAAAGGGGGCTCTACAGTCAAACCCTGCGTAGGTAAGCCATCCCAGCCGCCTGCGGCGTCACCCCCCTTACGCTAGACGCTTTGCGGCTTCCCGCAGGGTAGGGGGGAAGGGGGGATTGAGGGTTTTGCAGAGAGAAGAAAATTGGGTGCTACGCCAGCCCCGATCGCGCCACTTCTAGCACGATGAAACTGGCAAAGATCGCACCGCCAATTCCCCCGACCAGGAAGCCCGAGGTAAAGAGGCTCCAGCCTTTATAGGTCACGAGGTTCTGGGGCAATGTGCCCACGGGTCGGCGATCGCCCTGGAAGCTGGCATAACCATAGAGGAAGAGGCAAAGGCTCAAGATCACAACCAAACCGATGGTGCTACCTAAACCTGCAAGCAGTGCCTGATCGGTATTGCGCAGGGGCCCTAGCTTCAGGAACGGCCCGAGCAATAAGTAACCATGGGCCATGCCGATTTCCAGACCCCGCGTGATCGGCGCGAGGCCTTTGCGGTAGAGGGGTAGGTTGTTGACCCAGGTCAGAGAGAGGGAACTGCTATTGAGCGGGGTTTCCAGGTTGCCCTGTTGGGCATCGCCCCGATAGGGCTGAATGATGCCTTCGATCAGGGGGCGATCGTTGAATTGGCGATCGCCAAAGACCGCATCCGGGTTGAACCGCAGTTTGCTAAAGGAATAGCCTGCGGCGATCGCCCGCGCCCGTAAGCCGTGCCAAAAGTGAGCCGCCAGCAACAAACTGGCCAGCACCACATGAAAGAGCATTAACCAAGCCCGGGGTGTGATCAGTCCACCCGCAGTGAGGGTGCGCACGGGGCCATAGAAGGCGGTGGGATAGACCGTATCGTTGACCCAAATCAAGTAGGAAACAAAGAAGCCCATGTAGGCTAAGGCCGCTTGGCTATAGGCCAGGTAGGCTTCGCCCGACCAGACAAACAGCCCTTGGGCCCAGGCTTTGGGCTGGGTGTAGATATGCCAGACGCCACCCAGGATGCAGATCGCACCGATCCAGAGATGACCGCCGACCACATCTTCCAGGTTGTTCACCGCTGCCATGCCCTGGACTGTCCAACCCTCGGGTGTAATGCCCACGAGATAGCCAAAAATGACCAGGGGGTTCCAGGTGGGGTGCTCAATCAAGCGGACGTTGGCGATCGCCGGATCATAAAGCCCGCCCCAAGTGGTGGCTTTGGCCACCAGCAGCAGGGCCCCTAGACCCAACAGCACCAAATGAATGCCCAGGATGGTGGTCATCTTGTTCTTGTCCTGCCAGTCGTAGCCGAAGCCCGCCGTATCCAGTTCTTCTGGCCCCAGGACGGCGTGATAGACCCCGCCTGCGCCGAGAATCGCCGAGCTAATCAGATGCACCACACCGATCGCAAAGTAGGGATAGGTATCTGCAATCTGACCGTCGGGGCCAATACCCAGCCCCAAAGTCGCCAGGTGGGGCAGCAGGATCAGACCCTGATTCGCTAGGGGCAAGCTGGGTTCAAAGCGCGAGAGTTCAAACAGGGTCATGGCCCCCGCCCAGAGCACAATCAGACCGGCATGGGCCACATGGGCGCCGAGGAGCTTGCCCGAGAGGTCGGCAAAGCGGAAGTTACCCGCCCACCAGAAATAGGGATTCAGAGAATCTACAACCGCGTTTTCCGGAAAGGTCTCCTCGGAAAAACCGAGGGGCTTGAGGGGATTATTAGAAGCAATCGTCATGACACTTCTCCTCGGGTAATGGCAACGACCCGACCTTCTTTGAAGCTGTAGCCAGCGGCCCGCAAGGCATGGAAGAGATGTCCCTGCAAGAAGAAGAAGCCGAGCCAAAAATGCGCATTAGCGAGCCAGACCCGGCAGGTCAGCGCCCCATCAGCACTAACAAATACGGGGAAGCAATCGAATTCCAAATTCAAGGCCGGCCCGTAAAATTCGCTGGGGAATACGGTGGTATTCACCGAGACAAAGAGCACAGCAACAAAGGCCATCAAGCTGACCGCACCAACGCTGTAGGAGAGATACGCTTCCCCCGACCAGACAAAAATATTTTTCGCCCATTGAAACGGTTGGGTGCGGATATGCCAGATGCCCCCGGCGATGCAGATCAGGCCAATCCAAATGTGACCGCCGATCACATCCTCAAGATTGTCCACACTGGCCAGCCACAGCTTGCCCTGCGTTCCGAAAACGTAACCCCAGATCGTCAGGGGGTCGAGGGTCGGATTGCTGACGAGGCGCACATCCTGAATCGCCGGGTCGTAGAGTCCGCCCAAGGCCATCGCTTTGGCCACCAACAGCAAAGCCCCCAGCCCAAGCAACACCAGATGAATGCCAAGAATTGAAGCCATCTTATTGGCATCACTCCAACGATAGCCAAAGGCGGGAACACTGGCTTCCAATGCCTTGGGGCCCTTGAGGGCATGGAATAGGCCGCCTGCCCCTAAGACAGCGGAACTGATCAAATGGAGCACGCCGACAACGTGGAAGGGATAGGTGTCCGCCACCATCCCGCCGGGGCCGACGCCAAAACCAAGACGAGCCAGGTTGGGCAGCACGATCAGACCTTGCTCGTAGATTGAGCGGGCGGGGTCAAAGTTGCTCACTTCGTTGAGGGTAATTGCACCCACCCAGAGCACAATCAGACCCGCGTGGGCCACATGGGCCCCGAGGAGCATCCCGGAAAGATTCACCAGACGGGCATTGCCGGCCCGCCAGGGAATCGATGGGTTCATCTGTGCGATCGCAGTCATATGATCTCTTCTCCTAACTTGATAGGGATAAATTAGAACGATGGTGAGGCGTGACGCCTCCTCAGCGTTGATGCTTAGGGTGCGTCATCAATTAAACGCAGCAGCCTGTAGAGCTTTGCTCGTGCGGAGCAGGGACAAGCGATTACACACCCTAGATAATGATGAGAGCCCCTAGCCAGCATCCGCAGACGTCATCAGCGAAGTCGGAGCCTCCGGCCTGGTATTTTGAGCCACGAGATCAAACAGGGTTCCGTACTGCACTCCTCGTACTGCCGACTGGGCCCGGTAGGCGTGCCACAGATGTCCAATGAGGGCAAGACTACCCAGTACAGCGTGAACCGTTGCCAGCACATTACGAATCGAGCCATCAACTGGGCCGTAAAAGAGGCTGGGATAAGCCAACTCGTTGACTGAGACGAAGACTGCAACACTAAAGCCAGCGATCGCCAACGCACCCAAGCTATAGGACAAGTAAGCGTCCCCTGACCAAATCAGGCGCTCTTCAGCCCAGCGCAGAGGCCGCGTGACAATATGAAAAATGCCACCGCCAATGCAGAGTAGGCTGACCCAGACATGACCGCCAACCAAGTCTTCCACATTGTCCACGCTAGCCATGCCAGCAATAGTCCAACCGTCGGGGCTAAAACCCAGTAGGTAGCCAAAAATGCGCAGGGGGTCAAGGTTGGGGCTCACCGAGCGAACCTGTTCAGCTACGGGGTCATAAATGCCACCCCAGCGTGTGGCTTTGAGCACAAACAGGGCAGCTCCAATGCCCAGAACCACCAGATGAATCCCCAAAATTGTGGTCATTTTGTTTTTGTCTTGCCAGCGATAGCCAAACCCTTTGGGGTTTAAGGTTTCTGGGCCGAGTACCACATGATAAATCCCGCCCGCTGCCAAAACCGCTGAACTGATTAGGTGGAGCATTCCTACGGTCAAAAATGCATCCGTCGCCACGACTTGTCCGGTCGCATCAACACCCAGACCCAAGGCAGCTAGGTGGGGCAGCAAAATCAAGTTCTGCGCATAGAGAGGCAAACTGGGGTCAAAGCGCGAGAGTTCAAACAAAGTCATTGCCCCCGCCCAAAGCACAATCAGCCCGGCATGGGCCACATGGGCCCCCAGTAGCCGTCCTGAGAGATCGGTAAATCGGGCATTACCGGCCAGGAGGGGGGCCTCTGAATCAGGGGTTTGAGTTGACCACCCTAACGCTCGAACGATGGGTGTCCAAAATGTACCAGTACTCATTGCGATCGTCCTTTTGATAAAGATTTCATGTCAAATCCGAACGTTAATCCGAAGAACTTGCCTTTTGCTTCTGGGTGCAGACAAAGCGGATTGCGGATCAATAGGGTTAAACCCCAAAGGCAGATTTGACCTGAGTCACCCAGGTTTTAATTCGCTCTTCAGTTAGATCCGGTTGATTGTCTTCATCCAGGGCTAGACCAACAAATTTTCCGTTGCGCTCGGCTTTAGATTCTTCATGGTCATAGCCCTCAGTGGGCCATTCCCCCACGGTTGTGCCGCCTAAGGCAGAGATTTTTTCCTCTAAAATGCCCATGGCATCTTGGAAGTTATCGGCATAGCCCACCTGATCGCCCACTCCGAAATAGGCAACTTTCTTGCCCTTGAAGTCAACGCTGTCGAGGTCGCTTTCATAAAAGCCATCCCAGTCCGCTTGGAGTTCGCCGACATTCCAGGTGGGGCAACCGACAATGATGCAGGCATATTGGGAAAAGTCATCAACGCCGGCCTCGGCCATATCGTGCAGTGCCACAACGCCTTCACCGCCGAACTCGGCTTGAATCGTCTCGGCAATGGTTTCGGTGTTGCCAGTTTGGGTTCCGTAAAACAAGCCAATTTGTGCCATCTGTACTGCTTTTGTATGATTTTTAACGGTGTACTGTTTGTTGCCAGCTAGCTCAGTCGATCGCTGGCGCAATAGGGAAAGCGAGTGGACAAGCAGGTTCAGCGACAAGCTGTCGCGAACCCTGCCAGTAGCCCTTCCACTCAGCCAGGAGGAAACCAGAGGAGTTTCGCAGTTAAGGCGGCTGTAACCTGGCAGGGTTACAAGATTGGCGGGCTACAGGGCTCAATCTCCAGCTAAATGACTTAAAGTCTCAATAGTGTGCCTGGAAGACAATATAGAATAATTCTCAATAAGCGGCAAGTTAAGTTTCGTGAATAAACCCGTGAAGAGGAGAGTTGCGTATATCGTTCAGGGCTTTGATTTAGGTATATAGAGGGTTGAGCGGTAATACACTCACAGTCATCTAACGGTAGACGCTGAGATTACCGCCATGTCATCTGGGCAAACTTGCCACATTAATCATAATAAATATCAATTACATAATCGAAAATGAGAATGCTTTTATTTAAGATTGATTGGGTATGGAGCATATGTAGTCTTCGATTGTGAGCACCCCCGTTGTGTGATGGGTGCTCACTCTAAATCCCTCTCCCGGACGGGGGAGAAGAACTCTTAATCTAGCCCCTTCTCCCGGTTGAGAAGTAGACGGAAGGTCAAGCGAAGCAAAGGCTAGGGGAGGTTGCGATCGCTTTCCGAGGGTGGGCGACTGCTCTGGACTTCATCCGCTTCAATTTGCCCATAGTTGAGCTTGATCAGGCGATCGCCCAAGTGAAAATAGTGATCATCATGGCTAATCACCAGCACCGTCTTA
>JBMYQW010000273.1:0-6975 GCA_049601735.1 Spirulinaceae cyanobacterium | reverse complement strand
ACCCATTCCAACTCGCAAGTCGAGATGACAACATTGCAAATCTCACTGGGTGCACGGCCACTGTTGTGCTCATCACCAAAACAGACATATACTGCGCAAATGCTGGCGATTCGCGCACTATTCTCGCCAGGTCAGGCGCTGGCAGCCAAGGGCGCGTTAGAACGCTACGGCGTGGACTTTGTGGCGGTGCATCACCCTGATACCGAACCCACTTGGCAGCTCTACGCCATTGAAATTAACCTGCGCAAAGGGGGAACGACCCATCCGTTCATGGCGCTCCAGTTTCTCACCAATGGCAATTACGACCCCAACACCGGCAAGTTTTTGGCTCAAGACCAGGCAAAATATTACATGGCCTCCGATAATCTATACCAGCCGCGCTATCAAGGCCTATTGCCCCATGATCTGATGGATATCATTACCCGCCATCGTCTGCATTTTGATACCAGCACCAAAACGGGGACGGTGTTTCACCTCATCGGCGCCCTCTCGGAGTTTGGCAAGCTGGGCTTAATCAGTATTGATAATTCCTTTGCTGCCGCAGAAGCCCATTATCGGCAGGTGGAGGCGGTGTTGGCCGCTGAGACGGAGCCGGATGCAGGCCAGGCGCAGGCCAATGCTGTGCCAATGAGCTGGGCTTAATTGCTTTACCCTTTCGCCCGCCGCCGCTGTCGCTGATACCAAGTGCCCGCTCCGACCAAGAGCCCAATCAGCGTCAGCGCCACCAAGATCGGCACGACATTGCCCTGGCGCAGGGCCTGTAGACCCGCCCCCATCATCACAAAGGGTAAAATTCCGGGCACTGTGCCGATCGCCGTCCCGATCAAATAATCCCGCGTGCGGATCGAGGTCAAACCCGCTGCAAAGTTGACGATGCCGTAGGGGATAATCGGCAGCAGCCGAATCGCCGCCATGTAGAAGAGGCCACCCTGACGCATTTCCGTATCAAAGCCCTCCCAGCGACCCTTGAGTTGCTGGGCAATCCATTGGCGGCCGATCGTACGCGTGAAGGCAAAAGCAACGATCGCCGCGATCAATGCTGCCACCGTTGTCCAAACCGTCCCCCATACGACGCCGAAAATTGCGCCGCCACTGAGGTTGAGCGGTGTTGACGGCAAGATTAGTAACGTGCCGATCGTGTAGAGCACAATATAAATTAACGGGGCCCAGATGCCCGCCCGCTCCAGCCAAGCCTCGATCTGCGCCTGCTCCACGCCCCCCAAGAGGTAAACGCCGCCTGCTGTGGCGACGACACAGAAGAGCAGCAGTAAAGCTAAGTTGCGTTTGGCTTTCAAGGGGTTTTCTCCAGGGGCGATCGCGTCAACGCCCCAATATACAGCCTTTTAAGCGGTTTCATGCCATGATGGGCTGCTCAAACTTGCCAAATCTCTGATCCGGTGGGCCAATGCCTACCCCTGTATCCAAAAAGCCAAGCGTAAGAATTCAACTCTACTGATGAGCTATCCGGCTGACTCTTCCTTACGCGATTCGGGCTCAATTGCTTGGCTCTTGGCAATTTTCCGAGTTCTTGCGGATTCTGGTAGGGGCGAGCCTGGCTACCTACGCGGTTTTTCTGCCTCGGGTGGTTCGGTCTACCCCTACCATCTCAAGATAATCGCTACAACTGTCGAGGGCGAAAGGTTTGCGTCCTCAACAGTCGCTGGCGACATTGATCGATGTTCCAAGTTCGTAGAGTGGGGGCGGATGCGCTCCGCCCCCCTTCACCCTTGCTACAATAAGAGGCTGTTTACTCTCCCCGTGCCACCATGACCGCCCCCCGCACCTATCACATCACCACCTTCGGCTGCCAAATGAACAAAGCCGACTCGGAGCGCATGGGCGGCATCCTCGATCGTCTCGGTCTGAGCTGGGCCGATGATCCCAACCAAGCCGATCTGATCCTCTACAACACCTGCACAATCCGCGACAACGCCGAGCAGAAAGTCTATTCTTACCTGGGACGGCAGGCCAAACGGAAACATCAACAGCCGAACCTCACCCTGATTGTGGCCGGTTGCGTCGCCCAGCAAGAGGGCGAACAACTCCTGCGCCGGGTTCCCGAGCTGGACTTGGTGATGGGGCCCCAACACGCCAACCGCCTGGATGACTTGCTCGAACAGGTCTTCGCAGGAAATCAGGTCGTGGCCACCGAGCCGATCGAGATTATGGAAGATATCACCAAGCCCCGGCGCGAGAGCCAAATCACCGCTTGGGTGAATGTGATCTATGGTTGCAATGAACGCTGCACCTATTGCGTCGTGCCCGGTGTCCGCGGGGTTGAGCAGTCCCGTACCCCGGAAGCAATCCGCCAAGAGATGGTGGTTTTGGGCGAGCAGGGCTATAAAGAGGTCACGCTGCTAGGGCAAAACATTGACGCCTACGGTCGGGATTTACCGGGTAGCACCGCCGAGGGGCGTCACCAGCACACCCTCACCGATCTGCTCTATTTTGTCCATGATGTACCAGACATCGAGCGGATTCGCTTTGCCACCAGCCATCCCCGTTACTTCACCGAGCGGCTGATCCGCACCTGCCAGGAACTGCCCAAGGTCTGTGAGCATTTTCATATTCCCTTCCAGTCCGGTGATAACGCGGTGCTCAAGGCCATGGCTCGGGGCTATACCCAGGAGAAATATCGCCGCATCATTGACCTGATCCGGGGCTATATGCCCGATGCGGCGATCAGTGCGGATGCGATCGTCGGCTTTCCGGGTGAAACCGAGGCGCAATTTGAAAACACGCTGCAACTGGTCGCCGACATTGGTTTCGACCAACTCAACACCGCCGCCTATTCCCCCCGACCGGGCACACCCGCCGCAGTCTGGGAGCATCAACTCTCAGAGGAGGTGAAGCGCGATCGCCTCCAGCGCCTCAACCGTCTGGTGGAAGTCAAGGCGGCCGAGCGATCGCAACGATACGCAGGACGCATTGAAGACGTGCTGGTCGAAGACCAAAACCCCAAAGATCCCACCCAGGTGATGGGCCGTACCCGAGGCAATCGCCTGGTTTTCTTTGCGGGCGACCTGGGCGAACTTCGGGGCCAGATTGTTCCGGTTAAGATTAACCAGGTGCGGGCCTTTAGTCTGACGGGAGAGCCGCTTGTGCCAGTGGGTGTGGGCGGATGATCTATCTTCAGGTTTGATAACAGCGCGATCGTAGAGGCTGGGTTTCCCTGCCCTGCGAGGGTAGAGACCAAAACGGAGTGAAAGCTAAGTAGTTCTCATGTTTTCGCAAAAGGCTATAGGGTTGGTTTGACCTGACTCTTTGCCGACAACTCGATGTTGTTTGGCAGGAATAGCAAATTGATAAGATCTCAGTCCATCTGTGTAACAAGTCGAATTCTTTTGATATCTTTTACCTGGAATGTGTATCCAGCGTGTAGCAATCTCAGGTACACCCTGAGTACAGGTTTAGAGGCAAAGTAGATCAATCGCACCTGGGGGGTTTTACAGGTTTTTAAGCCTTTTGAAGATTGATTAAGCTGCCTTACGAGACGTTGCAAAGTGGGTTGCAAGGGAGCAAAGCGATCTACGGTCAGAGTTAAGATCATTGAAGTAGATAAAATCCTCTCCATTGGGCAAGCGAATCAGCCCTGCTTCCATCTCTGCGATCCTGCCTATCCGGTAAAGGCCAACAGACCGACACCTTCACCGCCAACCCCATCCTTGCAGAGATATGCCGATTCATTCTCATCGCTGCGCCCCCGTCGAAGCCACCATTTTTAGACTAGATTTTGTTTAGCACAACACAAGAACGCCTCAATTAATTCAACTTCATTGAGGATTTCCTGACTCTATTGAGAATAGCGAACGGAATGATGGGAGTTTCAGGGACCAAGATTCTTAAGGAAATCTATTTTTCGAGGTTCCCACAAGCTAGACGAATCTGTCATCTCATTCCGCTTTAACCCATCACCCATCTCTGCATTAAAAAAGGAGGTCATGCCACCATGACTAGGACTCTAGACCGCGTCCGTAATGTCGCCCTTGTCGGCCCTTACTCTAGCGGTAAAACCACATTGCTCGAAAGTATCCTCTCAGTCACAGGCGCGATCGCCCGCAAAGGTAGCATCAACGACGGTAACACCGTCAGCGACCCTGCTCCCGAAGCCCGCGATCGCGCCATGTCTGTAGAGGTGTCGGTCGCCCGGACGACCCATGCTGAAACCGACCTTACCTTTCTCGACTGCCCCGGCTCAATTGAATTTGCCCAAGAAACCGACAATGCCTTGGTGGGTGCTGGCTCGGCGATCGTCGTCTGTGAAGCCGATGCCGCCAAGGTGCTCACCCTCGCCCCCCTCTTTAAATTTCTCGACGACTGGGAAATTCCCCACGTTGTGTTCATTAATAAGCTCGATCGCTCCCGCGATCGCTTCATGGATGTCCTCCACGCGCTTCAGGAGGTCTCCGCTCGGCCCCTCGTGCCCCAGCAATATCCCGTCCGCAAAGACCATGAACTGGTGGGCTATATTGATCTGATCACCGAGCAAGCCTACCAGTACCACGCCGGGCAAGCCGCTGACCCGATTTCCCTACCGCCGGAGTTGCAAACTGAAGAACAGGCCGCCCGCGACGAACTGCTCGAAACCCTGGCCGACTTTGATGATCATCTCCTCGAAGAACTCCTCGAAGACATTCCCCCCTCGACTGCAGAAATTCTCAAAGATCTCAAACAAACGCTCAGTGCCGATCGGGTGGTGCCCGTCTTTCTGGGGATTGGGTCTCAGGATTTTGGCGTCCGACCGCTCTTAGATGCGATCGTCAAGGAAGCGCCTGACCCGACTGTGACTGCGAAACGGCGGGGTTTAGACGTTAAAACAGACGGGGAAGCGATCGCCCAAGTCCTCAAGACGTACTTCACGCCCCAGGGGGGTAAGCAGTCGCTCGTGCGCATCTGGCAAGGCACGATCACCGACGGCATGACGCTGGGCGGGATGCGCGTCGGCGGCATCTATCAGCTCATGGGCGGTCATCAGGAGAGCACGGTGCGTGCCACGACAGGCGAGATTGTCGCCTTAGGTCGGTTGGATGACGCGAAAACCGGGGATACCTTAACCGCTGGTGCAGCCCTAGAACTGCCCAAAGCGGAAACCCTCGAACCTGTCTACGCCCTCTCGATTACCCCTGAGCGGCGCAAGGATGAGGTGAAGCTCAGTGGGGCGCTCGGTAAACTATTAGCCGAAGACCCGTCGCTCCATTGGGAGCAGCATGGCGATACCCATGAAATTCTCCTCTGGGGTCAGGGCGAGATTCACTTGCAAGTCGCCCTCGATCGCCTGCGTCGCAAGTATCGGTTGCCGATGACCACCCATATTCCCCACGTCCCTTACAAAGAAACGATCCGCAAGACCACCACCGCCCACGGGCGCTACAAGCACCAAAGCGGCGGTCATGGGGCCTATGGTGATGTCTTTCTAGAAATTCGGCCCCAGGAGCGGGGTGAGGGCTTTGCCTTTTCCGAGTCAATTGTTGGCGGGGTCGTGCCGCGTCAATATATTGCGGGTGTAGAAACCGGGGTGCGGGACTATCTCGGCGAGGGGCCCTTGGGCTTCCCGGTCGTGGATGTGGCGGTGAACCTGAGCAACGGGTCTTATCACTCAGTCGATAGTTCGGAGCAAGCCTTCAAGCAGGCGGCGCGTCTGGCCATGACCGAGGGCATGAACCAATGCCAGCCCGTGTTGCTTGAGCCGATCCTCACGGTCAAGGTGGCAGCCCCCAACGAGTTCACCGCCAAGGCGCTGCAACTGGTTACGGGACATCGCGGCCAAATCCTCGGTTATGAGGCGCTAGAAGGCTGGAAGAACTGGGATAATATCACGGCTTATCTGCCCCAGGCGGAGATGCAAACCTTCATTGTGGAGTTGCGATCGCTGACCCTCGGTGTGGGCTTCTTCCATTGGCAGCATGACCATCTGCAAGAGGTTCCGGGTAAGCTGGCGGATGCGGTGTTGGCGATGAATGCCAGTTAGCCAGAGTTTCTTGCATTCGCAACTGGTTCTCTTTAGAAATGCGATCGCCCTTGGTTATCCAAAGGGGCGATCGCGTTTGAAGAATACGCCTCGGGGTGAAACGCACAGTAAACTCAGGGTTGAGTAGCAATTTTTTTGATTATCTTGTCATTGTAGACGACTCTATTTTCCGATAAGTTGACCGCCCCTTGAGTCGTCAATCGCTTCAAAATATCAGCAGTGACTTCAGGTTGATCTTTGAATTTGTTTTTGATGCTATTGAGTAACGTTTCTTGTCGGGCTGGTCTATTTTTTTGGTATGTAATAAGATGTTTGCAATAGGTTTTGAGTAGTGAAGCTAAAGTGAAGTCCTGGGCGGAATTACCTGGATTTTTTTGCTCTTGTTTTGGTGTGCCTACTCGCTCCGCCGATCGCCCTTGACTCTTGAGCAGATTGACAACATGATCTAGATCACTATCATTAGAAACAATGACAAAATGGGCATCTTTTTGAAACTGCTGCATTAGCATTCCTGCAAAGAAAGAAATCCCAAAATCTGCTGAATTCTTGCCACCGCTGGTCATTTTGTGGATTTTTAGACGATTGGAATGCACAGTCGCACTCAAGGGAATGAGCCAATCTAGGGGGATTTTTGCTCCCGTTTGAGCATAGCAAATGACCACTTTTGAGAAATTATCTAAGTTCTCCCGAAGCTGGTGAATTTGTGCAGGACAATTTTCTAAATCAATTAATAAAATTTTCTCTGGCTCACGATGATCTAGAGTGAGACCTTGAAACTCTTCAGTCATGACTAAAACGCTACAATACAATAGGCTGACATTGATAATGCAATAGGGTTCACATTCTCACAAGGAAAATATACTGTAAATCTTTAAAAAAGGATGATCATCAGATGATTTTTTTTGAATTTTTACGATCGCCTCTCATGCTGAATCCGGATTGTATATGCTCAGAAAGCGAAGACTGAGCTTGTCGAACGTCTGAGCAGCCGGCGTTTCGCCTCTGGC
>JBMYQW010000272.1:6770-6996 GCA_049601735.1 Spirulinaceae cyanobacterium | reverse complement strand
GCTGAATTACTCTATGGTGCAGCCCATTGCAACAATTGACGTGGCAGCGGTGAACCTGAGTAGACTTGACAGGATTGGGGTGACGCGAGGGCGCACTGGCGCTGCGATCGCACCTGTCTGTTCAACTTGAACAGCAATCTCTCTCAATGCGCCTTAATCCAGCGTGATCCGGCGCTAGCCCTGCATCAATACCCGAAAACGGCAGCCAGCGGTTTGTCAGAAACTC
>JBMYQW010000272.1:0-6760 GCA_049601735.1 Spirulinaceae cyanobacterium | reverse complement strand
TCATATTTCGCACTATCGGCGTCCCAGACAGCGTTCTCAACCCTGAATACCTACTGCAGACAATGCATCACCTGCTGGGCGAACTGCTCTAGGGAGGTAGATTGTCGGCTGGGCACTGAGGCAACGAAGTAGAGCGCCATACGATCGCGGTAGGTGGTCACGGCAATACTGATAGAGCGCCCGAAAATGCTATTCGCTGGTAAAAAGGAAATTTCCTCTAGCTCCAGCTCCCCATAGTGGCTGGGCAGCTCAACTCGTCCCACGTTCGTGACATTAAGAGGAAAGTTAACGCGATCGAGTTGGTGGAGACCCTGTTCAATCAACCAGCCTGACAGGCCGAGCGTCTTAAACATCGCCTGTTGAGTGAGACCCTGATGAAGCTGGCAGTTGACATCACGGGCGATTTCCCAAAAATCACTACGGGCGGTCAACTCATGAAAGGACGGGACACAGCCAGCAAACATTCCCAAGGACTTGGGAACTTGCCGAGGTTCTCCCCGTGAACGGAGATCCACAAAAGAGCCACACCCCACCTTCAGGCGAGTTGTCTTGGCATTGAGGCATTGCTGCGCCATGGCTTGCAAGAGTGCGGCACATAACACCCCTTGCACTGTCGTTTTTTCTTGACGAGAGCGTTGAACCAAGGTCTGAGTTTGCACGGGGGCAAGCGTTTTTTTGAGCCAACCGCAACGCCGCTCGGGCAGAGGTGCCCATCGGTCGATGGGAAACCGATCCGAATGCTGCCAGATTTGCGCTTGTAAGTGCGGGAGATGGTTCAACGTCTGGAGCAGCCCGCCCAGACCCCGCAGGGAACTGGGGAGGCAGTCTGCGGCTGAGTAGAGTTTTGCGGGTGAGACCGGAGTCGGGCTTGACGTAGCGGTTTGTCCTTGGGCATAGGCGGTTAAAATCGCCTGTTGAAGATAGAGCGCCGAGATGCCATCAGCAATAGCATGGTGCAGGGTGACGAGCAGGTAATGCAAGCTGCCCGGGGGCTGGCTCCAGAGCAGAACACAACGCATTAAGCAGCTCTCACTGGCGATCGGTGTATTTAGCTCAGTATCGATCGCCACCTTGAGCTGATTTTCGGCGATCGCATCCTCGCTCAAGGGGATCATGCCAAGAGGCACAGAGGCAGCTTCTTGGTAGCGGAGACAGTAGCATCCCAAACCTTTCGCAATCCGGGCTTGGAGATGGGGATGTTGAGCCTGGACGGCAGTTAACGCCTTGTGGAGTCGCAGGCGATCGAGGTTGCCCCGTAGATGGGCGATCGTCACAATATTCAACGTCCCCTGGTGCTGGGTCATGACTTCGGTGGCCCGTTCAATGGGGGTTAAGAATCGTCCTGGCATTCAAGAGGGGGGCATTGACCAACGAATAGGTAAAAACCAGCCACTGTCAATTATTTACAGTAGCTGGTCTTGTCGATACAGTTTGCAGTCAGTGACTGGTTGGTTCTAGAGCACACCCAAACGGAGTAAGCCCAGAATCGCGCCGAAGCCGATAATGTGACCCAAGCTGGTGGTTGCCAACACAGCAGGAAGCCCCATACCACCGAACATTTGCGGCATAGGTAGGGCTGGCCCGGCGCTGGGTTGGGCGATCGTGGCTTTACCAAAGGCGATCGCCAGAATATTACAGACCACCATGACGGCGGCCACCTTGGGGCTCCACTCTACGGTGGGCGGAACAGCAGCAGCAAGTAGCATTAAATTCATGTTTGAATAGGCTCCGAATAAAACAGTAAGTTTATGTCTTAAGTATTTAGCTCAAAGATTTCAGACTATTGCGTTTACTTTACATATATTCATGATCGCATCGCCTAAGCTCCCAATCCTTTGGGCATCAGGATGAGGCGCTTGCGCTTTGAAACGACTTAAGCTCGCAGGAACGGTCTATTCATCACTTTCGATGGAGATGAAGAGCAACCCCATAACGATCGCAGGCATGACTAATCCCGTAAATAGGGACGAGAAATGAAAGGGCTATTGTACAGGCTCAGAACGTTCTCATAATCCAATGAGAAACGATTTCTGAGACAAAAGTTGAGACTTCTAAGCAGGAGCTTGGCTAGGTAGGGCTAACTCATTAGGCCTAGAAGGGACAGTACATAGGACAGGGCACAGGCAACCACAGTACCACCACAGCCACCGAGCAAAAAGCCCTTGGCGAACTCATTCCAGCCCTCTTTCGTGCTCAATTCCTTCGGGGGCTCCGGAGTCGTTAGGGTCGCGATGGGCTTACCTGGGCCGACATCAGCATAAATAGAGAGGCAAATGGTCAGAATAGCCACCAAACCGATCGCCGCAATCAACCCAGCTAATTGAGCATATTCCGTGTTTCGCAGTGGGCCGAGCGATGCAAAGGGTCCATACAATAGGTAGCCATGGGCCATGCCGACTTCCAAACCCCGGCGCTTTGCAGCTAAACCAGCGCGATAAGCGGGGAGGTTGTTGATGAAGGCTTTGGTGAAACCAGAAGAATTGATGGGGGTGGCGAGATTGCCCACTTGGGGATCTCCACCGGATGTAATGGCATCCATGGTCATGAATTGTATCTCCTCAGTTAATGCAAAAAACGAGCTTACTCAAGCGGCATGGGATGGGGGTGGATGGTAGCCGTTGGCTCGCTCAAAATTCTTTGAACTCAAACCGTACACCACATCACAAAGCGTTAAGAACCGTCCTACAGTATATAGCAAGGAGAAACGGGTTTGGGACATCCCGTAGGATGGGTATTGCCCACCCGGAGCGGGGTTCGGATTTTGCAAAGCGACAAGCACAGTCGGCCAAATAAATCAGCTAGGGGTTGTCATCATTTTAGAGTTCAAACTATTGCTATGACCAGCTTACAGCCCCTTTCCCTGTTGTTTGGGTCGAGTGCTCTATCCCTTGTCCCACAAGGCTTCTGTGTTTAATTAATAACACGCCCTAAATCGGCCAATAAAAAAGAGAGAGTGACATTGAGCTGTCCTCTCTCTTTTTCCTGATCCTATGGAATTGTGATGAGCCTACTCCCCCATTTAAAACACGAGGAATTCAAGGCTCAAAATGACTCACAGAGTCCTAAGCCTCTTTTTCAATGTAAATAAACAGCAGTCCCATCGTAACGAGGGGCATCAGCCAGCAGATCATTGGAATGAGAATCCAGGGCAGAAAGGAAGCAGCGTAATCACCAGTCATGTCTATAAGGCTCCAATTTCAAAAAAATTCAGGTTAACAGCGCAAGCCATTCACGTACAAACTATCGAGAATTAGTTGACAAGTCCGCGCAGAATAGCGTCAACAGCACCAAAGTTGTCTAACAAGAAAAACGCCAAGAAGGCACTTCCCATGCCACCAATGAAAAATCCACCCGTGAACTCACTCCAGCCCTGAGAACTTTGCAGGGAATCCTGGTCGTTGGATGGTTTGCCTTGGAAGCTGACTAAGCCATAGGCCGCTAAACAAGCCGTTGCAATGAGCAGCAGGGCTCCGGCACAAATCAAGCCGTTGAGGCTAGCAAACTCCGTACCTCGTTGGGTGCCGAGCATGACCCAGGGGCCGCCGATGAAGTAGCCATGAGCCATGCCAATCTCCAGGCCCCGCAGTAGCGGCGACAAGCCAGGACGGTAGGCGGGGAGATTGCCGATAAAGGTGCGTGTGAAGGCCGAGTCACTAATAGGTGTGGACAGATGTCCCAACTGAGGATCACCCAAATAGGGCTTCACCACCTGATTGCTGGTCGTCATAGAAATTTCTCCTAAATTCTCTCAAATTCTTGATAAAGAACTTTTAAGCTCTCATTCTAGAGACGTGTGGGCGATTTCGACCCAAAGCATTAAATAACTTCAAAAAAGTTCATTAAAATCGGAACCCTGGACGGGCTGTTGGCTACGGGGCAATCAGAGTTTATCCGGAAACCACCCTAGAGCCCTCAGGAAGCCCCGGTGCAAGTAGGGTTTCAGATTCGGTTGCGGGGAGCGGTGGGGCGCAACGCCCCTTAGAATGGAGCCTATATTGACTTCCTCTGTCCCTCTGTTATGATGCCTTCCTTCCTCAGCCGCAGGTGGCGGCCTAACTTTTCATTCCTGTTGCCCTTGATAAGCCTAGTCGTGCTGACGTGGGGACTCGTTTGGACGCCGTCCGCCCTGGCAACTGCGGTGCGAGACATTCCCTTTTTGGCCAGCGATGATGTTGCTGGGATTGTCGATCGCGCCCAGGTGATTAGCCGCACCAATACCAGCGCGATTAACAAGTCGCTGCAAAAGCTGGCAACCCAGACCCAGCAACGCGTTCATTTCGTTACCCTCGATCGCCTCGACTACGGTGAGACGATCGAGAGCTTTACGGCTCAGTTGTTTGAGCGGTGGTTTCCAACGCCGGAGCAACAGGCCCATCAGGTGCTTCTGGTGATGGATACCCTTACCAACAAAGGCGCGATTCAAATCGGTGGCGAGGTTCCTCTTGAGGAGGCGATCGCCACCAGCGTAGCGACCGAAACCTTGCTTGCGCCGCTGATTCAAGGGGCGAAATATAACCAAGCCCTGCGGGACGCCAGCGATCGCCTCGTTGCCGTGCTCTCGGGTCAACCCGACCCCGGTGCGCCGCAACTGGTCGCTGACCTCGATATTGACGCGACCTTCACCGCAGCAGAAGATACCGACGATCGCAATGCCACCATCTGGGTCGTGGTGTTTTTGGTGGTGGCAACGATCATCCCCATGGTGACCTACTTTGCCTACGTGGGTTTTCCCGGTCAGTAGTGGATACCGTATATACAGTCACTGTGATAGATCTTGCATTATAAATCTCTACCCGAAGGCAGTTCGGAATTACCCCTTCCGGTAGAGGTTAGTCTGAATATCCAGATGCCATAATGCCCATCAGGACGTAGTTGGGGACTCAAATGCACCTCTCCTTTATGGCGATCGATTTTCTGGCGATCGATATCGCTACCGAACTCAAAATCCCCAATTCAGCCCTTCGCTATGGTGTGTATGCTGCTGGAGGCTTGCTGGGTCTTGGGTCGATTTTTCTGTTGATTCGCGCCTTGATCCATTGGTTCTGGCGTCTGATCCCCGACCAGGGACAAATAATTTATCAGCAGGTGATTAAACCCGATCGCGGCTGGCTGGGCTTAACCCTAATAGCGATCGCCGCTGACCTCGTCTGGCTCAATCTGCCGATTGATTACTGGCTGTACCTGGCGGAAATTTCCTTTGGTCTTTTAGTTTCTGGGCTGCTAATTTTCCTGGGAACCCGTCTTTTTTATCGCTTTTTTGATGAGTATCTCTTAGACAAAGCCGTTCAGGAAGGGCGCAAGATTAACAGTGAGTTGCTGCTGGCGATCCGTCTGATTGCCAATGGGCTCTTCATTACGATTGTGGTGATTATTTTTGCCCAAATCCACAACGTGAATATTATTGGTCTGCTGGCAAGTTTGGGCGTGGGGGGGTTGGCGATCGCCTTTGCGGCCCAAAAGACCCTAGAGCAAATTCTCGGCGGGATTGTTTTGTTCCTCGATCGCCCCTTTGTCATGGATGATTATATTAGTCTGCCCGATGGCACCTTTGGCCGGGTGGAGTCGATCGGGCTGCGATCGACCCGGATTCGGGCTTCAGGCAAGGGCACGGTGATGGTGGTTCCCAACAGCAATTTAGCTAGTGCCAACATTGAAAATTTCACCAGCGCCAAGAAAGTCATTTCCTTGTTTTATCTTCGCTTTAAGCGCCAACTCGCAGAAGACGAACAGGCATTTGTCCGCCAAATTGTTTTAGCCTCAACCCAAGACATCCTCGGTATTGATCCCCGCAACACAGAGATCAAATTCCACACGAACGAGACCGATGAAGCGGATTCGCAAGCATTGAAAACCCAAGCCCATATCTACTTCTTTATTCTGGGTTCTGGTTCTAGCTCGATGGATTTACGGCAGCAGGTTCTAGACATTGCCACCCAGAACGTCAACCGACAGCTTACGGACTATGGCATCGAGTTTTCTATGGGCGAGAGCAAGGTCAACGTTGAATCGCCCATTACGATCTAGGGACTCCTGCTATCCAGACCTAAGCCCATGGCTATATAGCCAATTTCGAAAACATGAGAACACCACCTCCCCCTTTTTAAGGGGGACTGAGGGGGATCAACGCACCTCACTTTTTTTGCAACCCGCTATATCTAGCTTAAAGCCCCTTTTTCTATTTTTTGGGGTCGGGCGCTCGATCGCTTGTCCCAATCCAGTTTCTCGCATTCATTAACGACGCGCCCTCATTCCCCCGTTATGGCTCAGTTTTTTTCGTTTTTTCAAGGTATTTTTGACTGGCTCCAGACCAACGGTTTGTTTAATGCACTGATCTTTCTGGGGCTATTTTTGGTGATCTTGGTCGTGGGGCGTTATACGCCTGCGTTGGTTCGCCTGGCAATCTATCGCCTTGCCCCTGAGCAGAGTCAGGTTTTTCATCGCCGCTGGATTGAACCCGTTGAAGCCGAGATTCGCTTTGCCGGAACCGTGCTGCTGGTGGGCTGGACGATGGGCTGGTTGGTGAAATACCAAGGCATTTATGAGTTTCTCAAGCCCCTGGCGGACTTTGCTTTGGTGGCCAGTTTGGCTTGGTTGGCTTCGCGGCTGTTTCATATTTTTGTTCAGCTCTATGGCATCAGCTTTGTCCAGAAAGTGGGGCTTGAGCCCGATGAGTTGGTGCTGCCGCTGGAGGCGATCGCCAATCTCCTGATTGGTCTGCTGGCGGTGATTACCTTTGCCCAGAGCCAGGACATTAACCTCT
>JBMYQW010000271.1:0-7050 GCA_049601735.1 Spirulinaceae cyanobacterium | reverse complement strand
GGTAGCGAATTTGACCGCGACGCAAGGGGCCAGGGCCAATGACTTTTTCAACGATACCGGCAAAGTCGAGATCATCTGAGTTATACATATTACTGAGCCTCCTAAACGGGGTAGATGATTTTGAAGAAAAGGTCGGCTGCGATCGACGCGATCGCAATTCTGGATGTTATAGAACCGACTCAGTTATATTGTTTGTCATCCAGAAGCACGTCCTAAATCGGAGTCTTGCTGTATGGGTTTAGTATCGCTCGGGTAATCGTTTGTTTCCATACACAGCGGTGAGGATTGTTTGCGGGTGGGTTATGCACAGTTGTGTAGAGTGAGCTGAATTGACGCAACTTTAGATGCGCCATGAACTGTATAGCCAATACCAGGAGAAATATTAATATTCCATGATCTACCAACTTATGGGATGGCGCAACTAAAGTCAGCGTTGGGCGACTCACGGGGTTATTCTGGCAGCATTTGCTCGATGTTGGTGGTCAGGTTAATCTGGCACAACACGTCCCCCCCCATCTGCACCACACACAGTCTTGGTCAAGCCCAATAAAGACCCTAGGGGTAGGCGGAGCAGCCCTGGCTTACCACAAATCCTGGGTTGAGCGACGCCGCAACCTCAATCCTCATGATTCTGGATCGATAGGGGTGGTGTTCATAAAAAAAGGAGCGAATCACTCGCTCCTTCCAGAATCTCAGATATATTCAATAGGGCTTTAGAACACAGGTGCCAAAGCCTGCTTGACTTCCAACGGCTTGAGGAAGAACAGCTTGCCCAATTGCACCCCATTGGAGACGTAGTAGGGCAGCTTGCGCAGGAACTTCAGCGGTGCGGGCGCATCCGATGCGGCAATCTCAGTCAACTGCTCATTGTTCTTCACGCAGATCTCAAGCGCGGCGTAGAAGGCCGGATTTTTCACATCCAGCATCACCGGGAAGACCCGTGCGGCCGTCTCGTTGGTCTTCTCAATCACGTATTTATCGTATTCACGAGCATCAAGACCGAGGGAAGCGTAGAAGTCCTTGCGTTGCACATCATTGAGGTACATGGTGGCAAAGACGGAGAGCAGGAAGAACCGACACCAGAGCTTGGCTTGCCAATCGTTGAGAATATTGGGCTGGGCCTGCATCAGGGCATCGAAGAAGTCGCCATGGCGGTTTTCATCCTGACACCAGTTCTCAAAGAAGTTGAAGATCGGGTAAATCCGATTTTCGGGGTGCTGCTCCAGGTGGCGATAGATGGTGATATAGCGCCAATAGCCAATTTTCTCGGAGAGATAGGTGGCGTAGAAAATGAACTTGGGTTGGAAGAAGGTGTACTTGCGACTCTTGGTCAAAAAGCCGAGATCCAACGAAAGATTAAAGTCAGACATGGCTTTGTTCAAAAAGCCAGCATGACGGGCTTCATCCCGCGACATCAGCGTGAAGCATTCGGCGAGCACCGGGTTGCGGTTTTTGAGGCGACGGCCGAGTTCTTTGTAGAGCAAGAAACCGGAAAATTCAGCGGTGCAAGACCGCTCTAGAAATTCCACGAACAGGCGGCGAGTTTCACCATCAATATGATCCCAAGACTGCTCAAAATCTTGGGTGCGCACAAAGTGCTTCTGGTTATAGTCGGCGCGGAATTCTTCGAGAATCGCCTGTAACTCGTCTTCGTTGATGGAGATATCCATCTGGGCCATCGCATCAAAGTCGGTGGTGTAGAAGCGCGGGGTCAGAATCGTTTCTTTGGCGGGGGTTTTAATACCCGGGCGAAGTTCCTCAAAGGAGTCTGTTGGGGAGGCTTGTGGCTTTGTGGGGGTCGTTACCATGAATCTAGCAGAGACTATAGTTATGTTATGACAAACTCTAAAAACGTCCAGACCACAACCGTTTAGACCACAGGGGTGTAGGCATTAGACTGTTGTGGATGACCATATGGCCATTGCGGATGTATCTATCACAGATTGCCCTCCAGTGTAGCAAGGGAAAGGGTGGAAACTGCTGCGATATGTTAAGAGTTGCAACAACTCATCAACTCGCTCTGATCAAGAGAGACGCCGATTCGTCATTGCAGACCAATCGGCGTCTCTCATGTCATTACCATTTCAATCAATTCACGGGCTCAGAATGCCCTTCACCCACAACTGCAATTGTCACATTGCATGGGACTCTTGGCGCACATAGCGATACCAATAGCCGGCCAGTTCACGGGCCTGGCGATCGGCGGTCTCGGGGACGTAGTACATCCGCCGGGGGCGACCGCGACCTTCAACCTTTTTCCAATAGCCGACGATCGTGGTTTCTTTCTCCAGAAACTTCAAGGCGCTGTAGAGCACCGTATCCGAGAGGCGATAGATGGCATATTCCTGTTGGAGGCGATCGATGAGCGCCGTTCCGTAGCATTCACCCTGCAAGAGCACCGAGAGAATATAGCAAACCGCTAACTCCTTATTCAGATAGTCCGGCGGTGGGTTGTCGAAAAATTTGTGGATATCTTCAAATTTCATGGGTCTAGTCCGTTGATGTTCGCAAGCAACTGGTCAGGATACGATGCGGAATTCCCTGAGCTTTTCCCAAAGAAGCGGGTGGGTCGGACGGCCCAACCAGGTTTCTCTCGGTGGCGCTGCGTGCAGCGCGGTCGATCAACTTAATGCGGTCAGAACGATGACCTCAAGAACAGTCATAAAGTCTATGGAATGCCCATTGATCGGGTGTGAACTTAAATATTGAACTCAAGGGTGAATTCACGCACGAATTCAATATTACGGTAGACGCTCGGCCCTGAAGTAAGATGACTGGAATCAAGGAGAAATGCCCTTTGGTTTGGGCCTCCCAAGTAATAACCATACCAAGGGGGGTGAGGTTCGTCATCTGTATTAATGCCGGAATGGTATAGACATTAATGCGTAAGTCAGCAATCCTGCTGTTCAATTCAGCTCAATCAACAAGGGGTTCACCGCAGTCGATCGCCGCTCCATCGGTTTAGGTTCCGAGATGCGGGGCTTAAAATCCGGGTGATTTTGAGCGGTGATTTTGCTGGAGGGCAAGACGCCGCAGGCAATTGAGAAGTTCCTCCGCTAGAACAATCAGCACCGCCAAGCGACCTGTGCCCCCTGCCGAGTCGCCCCACGCGAGACCCTGTGAGTACGGTAGGCTAAGAACAGACGTGAGAGAACAACCAAAACGTGACCAATAAGGATCAGTCTGAGATGCTTGCGCCGATTTCGGCGCGGATTCAGCAAGCCTCCATCGACCTCCGCTGGGGCGGACGCATTGGTTTTTGGGTGCAGCTGGTGCTAGGCGTCATTTCGACCGTAACGGTGCTCTTTTCGATCTCGATTTTCATCAATGGTGATGACAATCCCGCTGCCCGAGGGGCCGAATTCGCGGTTTTCTGTGCCATCTGTGGTCTCGTGGCGCTGATCGTGGGGATTTATTTTTCCCTGCGCTATATGCGGATCGCCCAACTCCTGCAAGATCCCAACCCCGCCAACCGGCCCAAACGGGCCGACACGATTAGTGTGATCCGCATTGGCTTGATTGTGAACTTGGTGGGGATGGTCGTGACGATTGTGGGCGCGGAGGCGATCGTGGGCATTGTGCTAGCCAAGTCGCTGGCGAACCCGCCGACGATCGTGGAAGACACCTCAAAGTTGGTTAACTCGATCGATCTACTGGTGATTCAAGCCAACACCAACACGATCGCTGCCCATTTTGCTGGTATTGTCTCCTCGCTGCTGCTACTCAATCGCATCACACGTTAGGCGGTATGGATACCCCTCCAGCTCCTACCCAGGCGTCCCGGCTCAAGCGGCTGCTGCACCTCCGTAGTCGTCTGCCCCTCTGGACGGGCAACGGCATCATTGCCGTGACGGTGCTGCTCGGGTTGCTGGGCTTACGGAGCCTCGGACTCCTTCAGCTCTGGGAACTGGCGTTGTTTGATGTCTTCATTCGCACCCGACCTCAACTCGATGCTGACCCCCGGATTGTCATTGTCGGCTTTAATGAAAGCGATATAGAAGCCCTGAAAACCTGGCCGATCGATGACCGACGCTTGGCGCAACTGCTCCAGCGCATCAAGGCCCAAGACCCCCGCATGATTGGCTTGGATATTTATCGCAATATCCCCGTGGGGGAGGGCTATGACGAGTTGGTCGAGGTGATGCGATCGACCCCGAATTTGATCGGCATCCAGCGGGCGGTCGATAATCTCAAAACAGCGGGGTCGGAGAACCGGCGGGGCGGGGTTGATCCGCCGCCGGTACTGGCTGAACTGGGCCAAGTGAGCGCCAATGACTTTCCCCAAGATCTCGACAGTCGGGTGCGGCGCGGCTTTCTGTATTTGCGGGGCCCTGAGGACGAGACTCTGTTTAGCTTTGCGTTTAAGCTGGCCTGGGGGTATCTGGCCGAGCAGGGCATTGAACCCGAGATGCTCGATGAGGTGACGGGGAAATTTCGTTTAGGTGAGGCGATCTTTGTGCCCCTAGAGAGCTGGGCGGGGGGCTATGTGCGGGCGGATACCCAAGGCTTTCAGGTGCTGCTCAACTATCGTTCTGAGCCCCGAAGCCATCGTCAGGTCTCGTTGATGGATGTCCTCGCTGGGGAGATTGAGCCGGATTTGTTCCGCGATCGCATCGTTTTGATTGGCTCCACGGCTCCGAGCCTCAAAGACTTTCAGCTCACCCCCTACAGTACCAGTCTCCGCTGGCAGCCTGAGGCCCCCGGTTGGTTTAAATTCCGCTACAACAGCCAGCCCGAACCGATGACGGGGGTCGAAGTCCATGCGAACCTGACCAGTTTCTTGCTCGATGCCGCCCAGGGGGAGCGATCGCTCCTGCGCAGCTTGCCCGAATGGGGTGAATGGCTCCTGATTGGCTTGAGTATTCTCTGGGGAACGACCTGGGTGGCCCGCTGGCGGGCGATCGACTACCTTGACCATCTGCTGTTGCCCCAGACTCTGGCGGCTTGGCTGTTGATTGTGGGGCTCTGGTTCGGCATTGCCTACGCAGCCTTTAGTTTCGGCGGCTGGTGGCTGCCGCTGGTGCCAGGGCTCTTGGGCCTGACCGGAGCGGCCGCGTTTAAGGTGGCGGCAACGTTGCTGACCCGACTGCTGCGTTCCTACCAAAAAATTGAGGACTATGCCCGCACCCTGGAACTCAAAGTGGCCGATCGCACCGAACAGCTCCGCCACCAAAACAACGCCTTGGCCGAAACCCTCACGCAACTGCAAACGGCCCAGCAACAAATGATCGCCCAAGAGCGCCTCGCTTCGATCGGCTCGCTCACCGCTGGGGTCGCCCACGAAATTCGCAATCCGCTCAATTTTGTCAATAACTTTGCGCAGATCGCGGGCGATTTGAGCAGTGAGTTAGCCCAAGAACTGACTGACCTGGAGATCGCGCCCGACACCCGCACGGATCTCGACGAGATCTTCCTCGACTTCCATGATTGCTTGGGCAACATTCGCCAAAATGGGCAACGCATCGAGCGAATTGTAGAAAGTATGCTCAACCATACCCAAGATGATGCGGGTCAACCGCTACCCACCGATCTCAATCAGCTGCTTCAGGAGGCGCTGGAACTGACCACCTACACCTGCCAGGCGAAGTACCCCGACCTCAAGGTCGAAGTCAGCACCACCTATGCCGACGATCTCCCCCTGACCCAAGTTGTACCCCAAACCCTTAGCAAAGCGTTGATTAACCTGTTGACCAATGCCTGGGAAGCGATCGCCCGTCACAGTCTAGCCCACCAAGATTCTGTCCACCAGGCTGCCATCACCCATGGCACATATCAGCCGCAATTACAATTGAAGACTCAGATCGTGGCAGGCAGGATCTGGATTGAGATTCAAGACAATGGTGATGGCATTGCCCCGGAGCAGCAAGGAAAAATTTTTGACCCCTTTTTCACAACTAAGCCCCCAGGGGAGGGAACGGGACTCGGGTTATTTTTGGCCCATCAGGCGATCGTCTCGAACCATCAGGGCACGATCGCGGTGGAATCTGAGCCGGGCCACCACACCCAATTCCAGATCACGTTGCCGATCGTGACGCCTAACACCAGTCCTGAGTCTCTACCCGACGTAGAGGCAGACCTTGACCCCGAGCCAGCTCTCCAGACTCCCCCAGACCTTGAAGTTAAACCCTCCCAGGTCTTCGAGATTGAAACGGATGTTTAGAGCTATCCGTTGCGCAAAAGTCGGCATAATGCTGGCTGTAAAAGGTCTTGAGCAATCATTTGCAGACGCAAAAGCTGGCTTTTAGCCTGCTTAAGCTATGAGCCATGCGTTTGAACGCTTGGCGGTGTGGGCTACTCACCAGCAAACCCCGTGAGCCTTGGGCTAAACACGACTTGGTGGAAGATGAAGAGAAAAACAAGTCCAAGAAATGAAGATATGGTCAATGGTCGAGAGAGCTGAACTGTCAGAAAGACCCCAATAAAGAAAATGCTGCCATGAATAGGAATCACCAAAACAATAGATAAAGTTAACGGCGGCTCGCCCAAGAAAAACCCCTCGCTTGGCAAAGTGATTCAAGAATTCACTCAATACCATTTCGCTGGTATAAACCGTTGCCTGGACGAGGCTTGTGCTGCACTGAATTGCCTTCGGATGAAGAGTATCTTGCGGATCAAGAAGGGCAATCCAATAGCCTGTATCGGCAAAGACGGTTTTCATGACTCAACCTTGGGCGCACCGTAAAGGTAGTGATCATGATTGATGGAACCATCATGGGGTAGTTTTTTCCATTCTTCACTGGGAACTTCGGCTTGTATAGCTTGCACCTCAGCCAGGAAAGTGAGCAACCCCGGCTGAGGAGGAGCGACTTCAGTATTGCCACTGCCTCTACGCTGCTTAATAAACAAGTAGAAATCGAATAGTTCTTCAATCAAGGCATCAGGAGCCTGTTCAATTTCTCTAGCAAGTTGTTCTCGAATCGTCATTGGTTGATCGGCGTCAAAGCTATAGGGCAATTCTAAATTAGATTAAGATGTCTGAATATCTAACACTGAGTTCAACACTCCGGACAGTTTTTGATCGTCAACGAGAGAATAGGGGTTTCAGCCTGA
>JBMYQW010000270.1:0-7127 GCA_049601735.1 Spirulinaceae cyanobacterium | reverse complement strand
TACAAAATTCATTGGCAAGATTCTATTGCACCTTTTTAGCTGTGCCACGGCACTACTGTTTGTCAACGCTACACTTGCTGCTCCCCAATCCCCGGCAACATCTCTGGTCTGAGCACTTTACCTGGACGCAAGAGGGTACGTATTTATGCGGGAAAACTGCCATTGGCCGGGCAACCTGTGAGTGGCTTGACCTCAATGATGAGCGTCGCGGGAATGGATTTATTCAACGTGCTCGGCAGAGATGGACAGTGGGAGGCTTACATCCTCCATCTGATGATCCAATCAGTGACTAAAAATCCTCCCGTAAGACATGACTGGTTTGGGTGAAGGGGGGATTGCAGAGATACAGGGGAAACGTTAAGAGACAAGCCTGCACAGGAGATGATGGCGAAGTTTATTCCGACACCTGCCGCTCGCCACAAGTTGCATAGTAGGTCTGGCTACGAGTTCCAAACCAAACATAGCGATTATCCCGCACTTGGCTGTAGAGGCGATCGCCGAGCGTTTTCACCCCCGGAATTGCGCGATACATCTCGACAAAGGCATCCCCAAGGGGCAGTAGACGCGCGATTTCTTCCGCTGCATCACTCCCCTGCCACCGCTGGGTTGGATCGTTATTCTTGATCAAAATCATTCCCAATTCACAGTCTTGGGGGGTAATGCCCCATTCCGAGAGCACGGTCTGGTCTTGCATCGGGGTACAACTAAACTGCCCCGTGGGGTCAAACTCCTGCAATAACTGGGTAAAGGTGACACAGAGATTACAGTTTCCATCGTAAATGATGTGATAAGCGGGAGATGTTACCATCGGCATCTTGAAACAGTAACGAAGAAAGTGAACAATTTTGAGAAAGCCAGCCTAGGGCGCATCATTGATTGATGCTGTGATCCTTGTGGGACAAGGGATAGAGCGCCCGAATCAAACTACAGAGGGGAGAGGATCTCAGCCTGTCACAGGCAGAGCCTAAAATCTAAATGATGACAGCCCCTAGCTGAATCGAGCTGCAATCCCAGGGGATTGCCAACTCCAACAAAACCACTCCATTATGACACATACGAACTAGGCACAACAATAGTCTTGTCTCTCAACCACTATGGGGTAAAAGACTGACTGTGACTGAGTTGGAGAGCCATGAATCTGCTTGTAGGAACGGCTAAAGACTTCCCATATTTCATCATAGGGGGTGGTGGGGCAATCCTGATCTTTTTCACGCAGTTCCTTAGACATCGGTTACAATTCCCCGACCGTCTGGTCTGGCTCAACGGGCTCAATGTCATTCAGGCCCACAGCCCCCAACCCCGACAGGATTCATCCCTTAAAATTAGCAAGGGGGGAGACCACAAAACCTATCCAGCGGCTGGGCGATCGCTTCGTTGAGTGGTTCAGATCCAGGACGATGGGGGCGGGCTGAATTGCAGCCGTTATTGCTCTTGTGCATCTACATTTCAGTCCTATGCTTCTCGACAAACTGCCACCACCTGCCCAGAAATGGGCCGAGAAACTCCATTGGCAGGAGCGCCGTTATCTATTGTCTCTCTGCCATCTCCTTTGTGCTGCCACACCAGAGATGCAGGCCCATTTCCTGGATCAATACACCGCTGGGGGGTTGATCTCTAAAATCATTGAAGACCACGATACCCAAGCCAAGGTTCAGCAGCATCTCGCGGCGTTTAAAGTCAAAACGCAAATCAACCCGGAAACCCTGCGGCATTACATTCGGCAGTTTTATGTCCATACCGCCCAAGACTCACGCCGGGAACCGGATAAATTTCTCGAATCCGCCCTCCGTCTGGTGATCAATCCCGAAGAAAAAAGCTATGTTCTCAATTACAGCCTGGGGTTTGAACTCCTAAAGCTCATTTTCCAGATGAGCTGGCTTCAGCAGGAGCGGTTTTATTCCTTGCAGCACAATCAAGAGGAATTCTTCCTCACCTATATCAAGCCCATTCAACACGCCCACAGTCTTAATGGCATCGTCAACCCGCGCGATAAAGACCTCTTCTTTGCCCAACGCAATTACTTTATTCATGTGCCGCACATTCCGGAGAAGAAGCTCGTGGAGCTGGTCATGGTCACGTTTACGACGGAAGTGGTCAGCAATCTGGGGTTTTCGATCGTGCGCAATATTCGCCCTGTCCCCTTTGACTACGACTATATTTACCAGTCGGAGGCGAGTCAGATTTTTTCTTGAGAATCAGACTCTCCTGATCTGAGGAGACCATGACCGGATACTGCTACGATGATTCTCTGGACTGTGTAGCTTCCTGCCTAACTTTATGAGTACCCAATCAAATCTAATCGCGCCCCACGGTGGACAGCTAATCAATCGGATTGCCACGGCTGCCGAAAAGCAAGAATTTCTGGAGCAGGGCGATCGCCTGCCCCAGGTACAACTCGACGATCGCGCCTTCTCAGACCTGGTGATGATCGCAATCGGTGGCTTTAGCCCCCTGACGGGCTTCATGGGTCAAGCGGACTATGAAGCGGTTGTCACCGATATGCACCTGGCCAATGGCACGGTATGGGCTATTCCCGTCACGCTCTCCGTCAGCGAAGCGGTTGCTGAACCGCTCAAGGAGGGCAGTTGGGTTCGTCTGAATGATCCCACGGGTCGCTTTGTTGGCGTACTCGAACTCACGCAAAAATATCGCTACAACAAAGCCCACGAGGCCAGCAATGTCTATCGCACTGACGAAGAAAAGCACCCAGGTGTGAAGGTGGTCTACGACCAAGGGCCCATTAACCTGGCTGGGCCAGTTTGGCTTCTAGAGCGTGATCCCCATCCCCTCTTTCCCAAGTATCAAATTGACCCGGCTGTTTCGCGTCAGCAGTTTGCGGAACGGGGTTGGCGAACGGTGGTGGGTTTCCAAACCCGTAACCCGATTCACCGGGCCCATGAATACATCCAAAAATGTGCCCTAGAGATTGTAGACGGCTTGTTCTTACACCCGTTGGTCGGCGCGACCAAGAGCGATGACATCCCGGCCGATGTGCGGATGCGCTGCTACGAGATCATGATGGAGCATTACTTCCCCCAAGATCGCGTCATTCTGGCGATTAACCCCTCTGCCATGCGCTATGCTGGCCCGCGCGAAGCCATTTTCCATGCCCTAATCCGCAAGAACTACGGCTGTACCCATTTCATTGTCGGCCGGGATCATGCGGGGGTCGGTGACTATTACGGGACATACGATGCCCAAGAGATTTTCAATGAATTTGATCCGGTTGATCTTGGTATCCAACCCCTGAAATTTGAGCACGCCTTCTATTGCAAGAAGACTGGCCAAATGGCAACGGCGAAAACCAGTCCCAGCGGCCCGGAAGATCGTCTCCATCTCTCGGGCACAAAGGTGCGAGCGATGCTGCGCGAGGGCAAGACGCCCCCACCCGAGTTCTCCCGCCCTGAAGTGGCAGCAGAGCTGGCTCAAGCGATGCAGGTGCAAACCTAAACGAAGGCGATGGCAATGGGGATTTTAGCTCCCCTGAACCTGAGCACAACGTCTCTTAAGCAGTCCCCGTCCAAGTTTGGGCGGGTATTTTTTTGGCGTGAAATAGACTGGGGTCGATGTCTTTTCATCCCCGTCCCGTTTGCTGATAGGCTGATAGCGAAGACCACGCATTACGAACCAGTAGGCGGACGGGATGGGATTGGATCGGCGGACATTTTTGCAGCAGATGGGCTATCTGGTAGCAGCAGCCAGTGGTCAGGCGATCGCCCCGCCGCTAGTCCGAGCGGAAAGTTCGTTGCCGTCACCCCAGCGCTTGGCTCAGTCCCTCAACACCGGGAACCAGCGTAAGCTCGCCTTGCTCATCGGCATTAACCATTATCCCCGTCAGCCAGACCTAGCGGGCTGTGTGACGGATGTGCAGCTCCAGCGGGACTTGCTGATTCATCGTTTTGGGTTTGTACCCAGTAATATTGTCACCCTCACCGATCAGGCGGCCTCACGGGAGGCGATCGAAACGACGTTTACGGAACATCTCGTCAAACAAGCGCAACCGGGCGATCAGGTTGTCTTCCATTTCAGCGGTTATGGCACCCAGGTTCATGCACCCAATACCGACGGCAAAGGGGCTTGGGTCAATGCTTTATTACCTCAAGATGGCGATAGTGTCGAAGGTGTGAGCAACTGTCTGCTGGAGCAGACGCTGCTGCTTCTGGTGCGGTCCTTGGCGACCCGGAAATGTACCGTGATTCTCGATACGGCCTATGCGGGTCTGGGGCAAACTTGGCAGGGATCATGGCGATCGCGCTCGAATCCTGATCTCTCCGTGGTTCAACCCAGCCAGGCCGAACTCGCCGTCTCGCAACAACTACAACTCAACCGGCCGCGTAAACTGCCCAATGAGACGCTCGATTGGTCGACGCTACCCGTGAGTCTCATCAGTGCGGTGGGGGGAATCGAGGGGCAATGGCAAGGATTTAGTGCTGGTCTGCTCACGGCGAGCTTGACCCAATGGCTCTGGGCGGCGACCGAGCCGACCTCTTCGCTCTTAACCCTGACCCACCTCAAGGAACAGCTGGGATCCCTCAGCTACCAACAGCCTCGGGTTGAGCCCGCCACCACTGCGCCTTTAACCTATACCCAAAACCCCACAACCATCTGGGGTGCTGAGGGATATATTCAAGCCCGCACCGATGAGCAAACGGTGCGGCTCAATTTGCCCGGATTGTCAGCGGACATTTGGTCTAGTTATGGTCTGCGATCGCAGTTTCAAGTGCTCGATGCTCAAGGCCAGCCCGCAGCAACCCTCGAACTCCGCAGTAAGTCTGGATATCAAGCCAAGGCTGTGCGCATGAGTGGCAGTCCCGAGTTCACGACCGGGCAGTTGGTTCAAGAATGGGTGCGCTGCTTCCCGCGCAATCTGGGCTTGGCGATCGCCCTCGATCGCAATCTACAACGGATTGAGCGGGTCGATGCCACCAGTGTGCTAGCGGGGGTCTCCACGATTAATACCGTAGCTGTAGCAGGCGAACAGCCCGTGGACTATCTATTTGCGAAACGCAATGGCCCAACCCCCGTCACCGTTGCGACGCTCCAAAAACCACTCAGTCGCCCAAGGGGGTACGGTCTTTTTTCAGCGGGGGGACGACCCATCCCCAAGACCAGGGGGACTGCTGACGAAGCCGTTATTGTTGCCCTCAACCGCATTGTTCCCGCTTTTGATAGCCTTTTAGCAACCAAATGGTGGCGCTTGCTCGTCAACGAGACCGCTAGCCAACTCGCCGCTAGCGTCACATTAGAGTTAATCCAAGGGGATCAATCCACCACCACGGCGGCTCACCATTACAGTCGGCGTCTCCCGAAGTCTGTTGCCCCAGCGACCCCACCGATTCCCCGCTCTATCCCCTTGGGAACCCAGGTCTGCTATACCCTGACCAACCCCAATGACTTTCCCCTCTATGCTCTGATGCTGGCCCAAGACAGCCAGGGCGTTACCAGCGCCTTTGCGGCCCAAGAGCTACCTCGGAGCCAGCCGAACCTGAAGCTGATGCCCGAGAGCCAGTTAGTTTTGCCCAATGCCACGGCCGAGCGGAGTTCAGGCATGATGCTGCGATCGCCCGGTTTAGAGCAAGTCTACATCCTATTCAGCCGTCGTCCCTGGAGCCATGCCAGTCAGATCTTGGCGCAGAACCCTTTAACCGAAGGAGCGCGCAATCGGCTGGTCGAACTCCAGTCGCCCCTTCGTTTAACCCAAGCCTTGCTTGATGATCTCCATCAAGCCAGTCTCGCTTGGGAAGCTCTGGACAACATTCCCCCGGATCACTACGCACTGCATCATCAAGTTTGGGCCGGGTTTCGGCTGGTTTATACCGTTGTTTAGAGGTTGAGCCCCACAGCCTATGCCCAACTCGGTTGTTGAAATTCTCTCGGCTAACGAGATCCGCCGTACCCAAACCCGCTTGGCCTCAGAAATCATTGAGCGGGTTCAGGATCTCTCAAAACTGGTGCTCCTCGGCATTCATACCCGGGGTGTTCCCCTGGCTGATGCGCTGGCGAACCAAATTCAAATGCTGGAGCAGACTTCTGTGTCGGTCGGGGCGCTGGACATTACCTTCTATCGAGATGATCTCGACCAAATTGGCCCTCGAACCCCCAGCAAAAGCCATATCCCCTTTGACCTGAGCGATAAAATTGTCGTGCTCATTGATGATGTGATCTATAAAGGACGCACTGTGCGGGCGGCGCTCAATGCCGTCACCGACTACGGCCGCCCAGAGCTCATCTATTTGGCCGTCTTGGTCGATCGCGGCCACCGTCAACTCCCAATTCACCCCGACTTTACGGGTAAGCATTTGCCCACAGCGGCAGATGAGCGCGTGAAAGTCTATGTGGAGTCCGTTGATGGGCGTGATGCGGTAGAGCTGATTCGTGCAACCTAGCAGTCGCCGGGATTATTAATGGTGTGATTTAGATTAGGAATTGGTTTGCGCTAGGGTATTAGGCATTGGACTGATGAACTAGGGGCTGTCATCATTTGGATCTCCAACTCTCGTTATGGATAACTTACAGCCCCTTTTGTTGTTTTTTGGGTCGGGCGCTCGATCGCTTGTCCCCTCAGACGTCTGGTATGAATTGATGACGCGCCCTAACGGACACCTAACCCATTCCCTCGCTCTGCTATGAAACGCCGCAGCCGCCCCACCTACGATCGCCCTCCCTACGAAACAGACTATGGTCGCTCGCCCCAGCGTCCGAGCACCAATTCCTCGGGTGGTTTAAACATCAACTACCTCACGATCGCACTTTTGGGGGGGGTGTTTGTGCTGGGGATTGCCCTCGGCATGACCTTTAGTACCGTTTCACCGGGCGATAATATCTCCAATGTCGCCTCCCGCGAAGTCATCGATCGCAGCGCCCCCAACCCCGAAATCTGCACCCAATATGGAGCGAGTGCGATCGTGAGTGACCTGCGCCTGTTTGTCACGCTCAACCCGTTCAACGTCTACGTCACGCAGCCGCTGATGCAGCCCGGTTGTGTTCTGCGCCGCAACAACTGGTCTATTTTGCAGCAGCGTAAACTGATCACGAATGAACAGGTCAATGATTGCAAAAACCGCATGAACACGTTTGGCTTCACGGGCAATCTAGAGAGCGATGATCCGAAGATCACCTGTATTTAT
>JBMYQW010000269.1:0-7188 GCA_049601735.1 Spirulinaceae cyanobacterium | reverse complement strand
GAGATTGATCAGCCTGAAAAGTGACAGAATGAACTGCCTAGGCATTGCCCACCAATCAAGGGTTTTAGCTTTCGCAAAATGTTCTAACCACCACTATCGCTGCTATACATCTTGCTGGGTACAGATAAGGTCTTGAGGGTATTCCTTAACCAACGCAACTTACGTTTGCGATAGGACGCCCTTAACGCACCCGATAACTCCGCCAGCGAGTCGGCTGCTCTAGGTCGCCATTCTCTCTATCCTCAGCATCGCTGCCGTTTGAGTCGCTGCGCTCAGGTTTGAGCCAGCGCCAGGTCTTGCCCTCGGGCTGGCGCTGGAGGTAGAGGTCAAATTCATTCGCCTCCTGGGTGACCGCCTGATTCGGCAGCGTGACGTCTAAGTCGTAGCGGCCCTGGACATGGTAAGTAGGCAAATGACCCAGTTCCAGGGGGTCGATCGCCCGAACCGCCAGATGCGTGATCTTGAGCCCGGGATGGGTCGCCTCAAGTTGCTCACTCAACTGGGCTTGGCTTTGCTCAACCTGGAGGGCGATCGCCCGTTTAATGATTGCCTGGGTAGGCGCGAGACTAATCGACGGTGTCGCCGGGCCACAGCCCACCAAGAGGATGGCCAGAACAACGCTGATTAAAGCTAGATAAAGGCGACGCATTGGGTAGGGTGGGCAAGGCCCACCGGACAGATATTTTGCGGCTCAGTCTGAAGAGCTTGATCTTAAGGATAAAACGCCAATTTCGGTAAGCCCAGGGTTTCATCCCACCCCATCAGGAGGTTCATGCATTGTACTGCCTGCCCCGATTGCCCCTTAATCAGATTGTCGATCGCCGACATGACAATGACGCGATCGGTGCGGTTGTCTACTGCCACACCGATGTAGCAGAGGTTCGTACCAGCAGCCCATTTGGTTTGGGGATAAACCCCATTAGGGAGAATCTGCACAAAGGGTGACGCCCGATAAAACGCGTTATAGATCGTCAAGAGATCTTCCCTCACCAGACCCGGATCGCGCAGATTAGCATAGACCGTCGCCAGGATGCCCCGCACCATTGGGATCAAGTGGGGCGTAAACTGCACGCGCAATTCATGACCTGCTAGATCGCTACAGACGGCTTCAATTTCGGGGGTGTGACGGTGGGCGCCAGCCACGTTGTACGCCCCCAGGGTATTGCCCGCCTCGGCCAGCAACACCCCTACCTTGGCCTGACGGCCTGCGCCCGAGGTTCCTGACTTGGCATCAATGATCGCCGTTTCTTCTTGGATCAACCCTTGCTTGAGCAAGGGGGCGAGCGCCAGGAGGCTGGCGGTACAGTAGCAGCCAGGACAACCGACCAGATTGCGCTCTTTGATGTTGCTACGGTACAGCTCCGGTAAACCATAGACGGCTTGGGCGGCGGTGTCATGGTCGCTGCGCTCTTTGCGATACCAGGTGGTGTAGGTATCCAGATTTTGGAAGCGGTAGTCAGCCGAGAGGTCGAGCACCTTGCAGCCCTTGGCGACCAATGCTGGTGCCATCTCGCAGGCTAGACCATTGGGGAGCCCCAAAAAGACAATCTGGCAACGGGCGGCGATCGCATCGAGATCAATCTTCTCAACGGTGAGGTCAAATGCATGGGCCAAGTGCGGATACAACTCGCCAAACGGCTTGCCTGCACTGCTCTCTCCCCCCACATAGACAATTTCAACCTGGGGATGATCTTGCAGCAGGCGGATGAGCTGAACGCCCCCATAGCCCGATGCACCAATAACCCCCACTGGAACCCGCTCGTCCGCACTCATATGTTTTGATCCTAAAAACAGCTTTAACCACAACCCAAACGTTGGCTGCATTGTAGTATCAATTCTGATTTTCTGGGAGATTTATGGGGAAAGGCAGAGGGCAGAGGGCAGAGGGCAGACATTCATGCCGAGAAATCGCCCAAGAGTATCCCAAGGAAAAAAATGTTCCAGAAATGAGCGTTACCAGTGGCGGGCAAGATGCCCGCGCTACGGATATTACGGAGGATAAACCGTAGCGCAGGCGTCCCGCCTGCCTCAGGATGATTTTTTCAAGGAGTACTCTAAGTCCCCATCGATCGCTGGGAGGGCGGATAACAGCTAAAGGGATACATCTGAACCTGAGTGGCGGCTTGCCAAACCGTTTCGGGTTCCCCCTCATTTGCTGGGGCTAAATGGTCTGGGGTTGAATAGCCAACGATCTGTTCCGGTTCGACCACCTCGCCGAGTTCTTCTAGAACCGTATCCAGAATGGCGATCGCCGGATCGAGAATATAGGTGCATTGCAGCGCATCAAAGCGTTGGGCATTTTCTGACTCAATCAGCAGGGCTTTGGCGGCGCGAACCAACTGTTGAGCTTTGCGTAATTTTTCCATTGGGGTCAGTGAACCTCATCCATAAATTGAGCAGCCTGAGAGTCAGCGAGAGGGGCGTGTTAAGGGTGTTGGGTAACGCAGATCCGAAAAACGACATCCGTCTTAACTGGATCGACAAGGTTTGGCACAACCCGTCAGGAGGATTCTGTGGCCATGTGGATTGAATCTCAATAACCCGCGCAAAAAAAGGGGCAATTTGCCCCTCGTTAAACCGGATGGAATGCTGGAAATGCCTTGCGCTGCCGTGGGAATCACGACAACGCAATCCTACGCTTAATCGTTGCGCTTAAAGTCATCCAGCCAAGCCCGGATTTGCTCGGCGGCAATATCTCGACCACCCACACCAAAGGCGATCGCAACCGCAACCGCGATCGCGCCACCCAGCAAGCCAAAGGCGAGGTTGACAATATCCGGAGCGATGCCCATCTGTTGCAGCGCCATGGCAGAAACAAAGATGATGATCGCAATCCGTGCCGCATGACCCACGATTCGAGATTGGCGATTCTCGGACATGGTGATCAGCTTGAAGGCCAGATTCGCCAGGTAGAGTCCGATCGTAAAGATCACCATCCCCAAAAGCACCTGGCCGGCGATCGTCACAATGCCGCCTACCAGTTCGGTCAGGGCATCAATGGCCAGGATATCTACGGCGGTCAGTGTAGCTACGAGCATGATGCCCACCAGGACGATCGTACCGACGATTTCCGAGGGGCTCTTCCCGGTCGGCGCAGGCTCTTCCGAGGCCGCATCGACGGGAACATTGGGTTCAATTTCAAACCCGAGCCAGTTGGGCAGATTATTAAAGCCAAACCCGGTCAGCAGAGTGGTGACAAACTCGGAAATGTAGTCGCCCGCCACATAGGCCAGCACCAAGATCACCGCTGCTGTTGCCACTTGGGGCAGGGTCGCCAATACTTGCTCAAGCATGGCGATCGCAGGCTCAGAAATTGCCTCAATCTGGAGCGCCTGCAACGCCGAAATCGCCACCGGAATCAGGATCAGCACATAGACAACTGTCCCCAAAATCCAAGAGACCTTTTGGTTTTGCGCTCCCCCCGTAAAGCCGAACTTGGCTCCGGCTTGGTCAGCACCCGCCGCAGCCAGTAGGTTGGTTACCACACGGCGCACGACCTGGGCGATCAGCCAGCCCACAAAGCCAATCAGCACCGCTGCGAAAATATTCGGCAGCACCGCCAGCACTTGGTTCAGGAGCGCCTGAACGGGGGCAAGCGTCCCCTCTAACTTGAGGGTGCTCAAGATCGACGGCAAGAAGAGCAGAAAAATAAACCAATAGAGCGTATTGCCTGCCGTTTGGGCCAGAGAGAGCGCCGGTTGGGCTGCCTCGCCACCCTCAGCAGTGGGAGCATCTTGCGTTTGTTCTCCAAACCGTTCATCGATCCGTGCCGTTTGCAGCGCCTTGACCACCAGCATCTTAACCCCGGTTGCAATCAACCAGGCAAAGCCCAAAAGAACTAATGCTCCACCAAGTTGGGGCAAGTAACCTGTCACTTGATTGAGCAGTTCCTGCAAAGGTGCGGAGACCTGTTGCAACTCTAGGGCCTCTAGGGCGGCAATCACGGCAAAGAGCAAGACTAACCAATAGACGACCGTGGCCAGCCATTCTTCGATCGCGGGCGGTTTTTCCCCTGACCCCCCCACAAACCATTGGGCAATCTTGTTGTCAATTTCGGTGCGTTTGAGTGCTCCTTTGACAATACCGCCCATGCCCCAGGCAATGATCCAGCCCACAACTAAAATCAAGATGGCTCGCACCAGATTCAGCACTGAACCGCCCAAATTTTCACCGAGCGTGGACATTAAATTCTCAACCCAGGGTGGGGTTGGAACCTCCGCCACCAGGGGTATTTGTACCAATAAAGTCATAAGTTTTTATCGTCATACGTGAGCATTCTAAAAGACTGTCACTGCGTTGCAGGGGGTGTCATCTATCCAGATGTACAGATGCCCAAGCCTTGTCCCCTACCAGTTCTCAGTCTTTCGGGTGTTAGGTCGGACGCCCAGTTACTCCTTACATAAAGGCTGTTATGAGGAATGGATAGTGCGCCCTAGGGGTATTAGACCACCGGATTTTACGTTGGCTATGGTGTCGTTGCATTACTTAGGATTTCGCTATATTGCCTGTTACATTGCCGATTACAGTTGCGGTTCCCATTGACGATAGGGCTGGGCCACCAAGGACGTATTGAAGTAGCGCGAATCGTGAGAAACTTCCTGGCCAATCCAGTCTGGCTTGACAATGGCTTGCTCGGGCGATCGCAGCTCCACTTCTGCCAGAATCAAGCCCTGGTTCTCGCCTGCAAATTCATCCACTTCCCAAACCAGCTCCCCTTGGGAGATGCGGTAGCGAATTTTTTCGATCAGGGGGCGATCGCAGAGATGCAATAATTCCTGAGCCTCCGTGAGGGGAATGGTGTATTCAAACTCGGCTCGACTAATCCCCTGGGTTGCGCCTTTGATCGTCAGATAGCCCTGGTCGCCTGCAACCCGCACCCGCACGGTGCGTTGGGGGTCACGACAAAGATAGCCTTGGGCATAGGGGACGCCGGGGGCGAGCGATCGCCAGTCTTCACCCACCACCAAAAATTTTCGCTCAATCTCTGTAGCCATTTGGATTTCTCCCTAGCTGACCCTGGCGCAATTGTCCCACAGCACCAATTTTTCAGTTTAAAATCGAGCCAGAGAATTTATCCGCTACGCGGCTGACCTGTCCCCTCCTGTCCCTTCTAATCCATGGCTTCTTCCCCTTCTTCTTCTCAGTATCACGACGATGACGTCATTGCCTTTGGGGATAGCATCTTCAAGGTCAGCACGTTTCGGCAGGCGGTGCAAAGCTGCTTTGGTCACGATGTGGGCTATGGCTTGATGACATTGCTAGAGAATCAAGGCGTCAAGATCGACAAAGCGACGATTAGCCCCGATGGTGACAAGGCGACTTTTGGCGATTGGTTTAGCGAAGGGATTCCCTGTGAGTTGCTCAAGGTGGATGCGACCGGCTGGCATAAGGTCAAGGCGCGCATCAAGGTGGATATTGAATTGGAGCCCGTCACCGTCGAGCCTGTCGTCGATCCCGTCGCCCTTGAGCCCATCACCGTCGAACCCAAAATGCAACCGCCCCCGCTTGCTGCGCCGGATCTCGAAATTGATGAAGCCGATGCCACCCTTCACGCCGATATGTGGCGCGATGGCGCGGCGCTGGTGGATTCGCAGTAGCGGTTGGGTTTTCCTGTCCACGACCGCTATAAAAAATCAAAACACGGTTTAATGCTTCACCGCGATGCTGGTGTCGCTTGTAGATTACGCTGGGCCTTGAGGCTCTGGCAGCGGAGCACTTCTACATAACTCAAGCTGGTGCGGCCTTCCAGTTGGGCCACCGTTTGGATTGCCGTAAGTAGACCAGTGACCGCCTCGTTGAAGGCATAGCCCCGACGCTGGGCAATTTGGATGGCTTGATTGTCCGCATCCACTTCCCGTTCAGGGGAGCGAAAGGTCTGCCAAATTTGACGGAGGGCGATCGCCCCCAAGCCCCCTGAAACCAGAATGCCCACTGCATCCTGTTGAATGAGTTCAAACAAGGCACTGCCTGCGGCAACGGCCGCCAAGCCCTGATACCAGTCGGGCTGGAACCAGCGAATACTGGTCAGCCAACTCACGGTGCGCAGCAAGAGCAAGTCGCGCTGGGGCTCACTGAGCTGGGCCCATTGCGTGAAGCTAATCGAGATCGTGCGATCGCCCCCCTGCCAAGGCTTAGGGAAGGGGGCATCAATCACAATCCGGGTTTGGCGCGCCGGCCGAATCAGCGTCTTCATCCGGCCAGAAGCGGGCAAGAGTTCCCGGAGGCGTTGGATTTCCAGATCAGGGTTCATTGCTCAGGCGGGGTCTCCACCGCAGCGGGTTCCGGTGCATCGGGTGTGGGTACGAGTAGGGTGGGTTCGAGGCTACTATACACCGACTCCAGGCTGTCTGAGCCTGCCTCGGTGGCGGCAATCGTCAAGATCAGGATGCGATCGTCCGCCTGACGTGAGAGCACCAACCCCTGCATCGTTTGTGGTGGGCCTTTCGTTGTCAAACTGCCCGACCAGGGGAGCTTGGCGCTGCCATTCGGGGCGAGTTCAAACACCCCTGGTTTAAAGCCTTCGCCATTGCCGAGGAGATCAATGGCAATTTGTGCCAAGGCGGCTTCATTGACGGTGGCGCTATTTGCACGGGGTCGGATGGCCACGGTGTAGGCAACATCGCCCGTTTCTGATTCAAACAGAGGAATTCCGGCGACCATACTTTCGCTGTAGCCCTCGATCAGGCCCACTTCGAAGCGATCGCCCGGATCACGATAGGGCTCACCCATGGGTAGCGCGGGGGCCGTTGCTGGTTCTGGCGCGGCCGCTGGGTTCGGAACCGGAGACGCCTCAGGGGTTGGGCTGGGTGAGGCGGTTGGGGTTGGGCTCGGACTTGGACTCGCGGCTGGGGAGGGGCTCGGGCTGGGGCTGACGGCTGGGTTAGGAACGGGGGATGCCGCTGGACTGGGCGCAGGGCTTGGCGCGGGCGATACCGCTGGGGAAGGACTCGCCGCAGGCGTTGGGCTGGGGGTCTGGGCGAACACGTGCCAACCGGTCAACCAGCCTTGAGCGGTGATCAAGACCGCCGCCGTCAAGGCAATGACACCAATAAACCAACGGACAGTACGTTTCATGAGTTTCAGGATTCGCTAAAAATTGTCTGGGAAGAGTGCTTGTCGGGTGGGCATTGCCCACCATCAGGATGAGGTTTTCAAGATCCGTGGCGCGGGCATCTTGCCCGCCGTAGG
>JBMYQW010000268.1:0-7203 GCA_049601735.1 Spirulinaceae cyanobacterium | reverse complement strand
CTCTTTTTGCTACGCCATCTTTCGGAGCTGGAGCAACGCCCAGAACGCCTCCAAGATCCAGAGCTGACGCCCCTCTTTGAGGTTGCAGAGGTGGCCAGTTTTTCATCCACAGAGCAGAGGTCTTATCACAACAGCCTCAAGGAATATTGGGATTTGACCAATGTGGTGGATACCTCACGGCGTGAGGGTTGGCAACAAGGGCGAGATCAGGGTCGCCAGGAGGGACACCAGCAAGGCTTAGAAGTGGGGATTGAGCAGGGTTTGGAGCAGGGGCGACAGGAGGGCGCAGTTGCAGGGCAACGCAGACTGCTACTGCGTCAGTTATCTCGAAAGTTTGGCGTTTTGTCTGGGGAGATGGCGGCGCAGGTTGAGGCGCTGACGGAGACGGATTTGGCTGCGCTCGGTGAGACATTTTTTGAGTTGGAGACGGTGGCGGCGTTGGCCGCTTGGTTGGAGGAGCGTTGAGGATTTTTTTCGGGGTAACATCATCCGGCTGGTTCAGATTGACCGATCGCAATCTATGCTAGCTTGGGCCTATCAATCGCTTCGGCCGAATTGCAACCTGCCCTGCCATGCCGTATTCTGCTCCTGAATTACGCTGCCCCCAACCGTGCCACTCTAGCGGCAATGGGCTGCGGCGATCGCTCCGCTACCTCTTCATCGGCTGCGGAATGGCAGGGCTTATGGGGCTGGGCATCCCCCCAGCAGCTCAAGCCCAGTCCCTGCCCCTGCTGCCCCCGCCCGAACTGGGCCCACCGAATTCTCCAGGCGATCGCCCCCCCTCCATCACAGAAACCGAAGCCAATCGTCTCTTCCGCTTGGGCCAGGAAGCGAAGGCAGCAGGACAGATCACACGGGCGATCGGGCTCTGGCGGGGGGCGCTGGAGCAATACCAGCGTATTTTTGATCTGCCCGCGATCGGCGCGGTCTATAACCATATCGGCTTTGCCTACCTGGAGTTGGGCGACAACAACGCTGCCGAAGATGCCCTGCGGCGCAGCTTGGCCGTTGCCAGCGACCTGAATGACTACCGTCAACAAGTCCAGGGCTACAACAACATCGGCACACTTCTGCTTAACAAAAATAATCCCCAAGCCGCCGCCGACTCCTTTCGTAGTGCGGTGCGGGTGGCGCGGAGCATCGGCGATGAACCGGGGGAGGGTTTGAGCCTGAGTAATCTGGGGCTAGCGATCGCCGCCCAAGGTGACCCCGCCCAAGCTCTGGAAATCTACCGTCAGGCTTGGCTCTTGCGGCGGCGCTATCCAGAAGCAGGTGGACTGGCCAACACCCTCAACAACATTGGCGATGCCTACGCCGCCCTCAAACGATACGACCAGGCAGTGGGGGAATATCGCCTCGCGCGTTGGTACGCCCATGACAACGACGACCTGCCCAACGAGTTTCGGGCGCTAGAACAGTTAGCCTTAAATTATGGACGGAGCGGTCGCTGGCCCCAAGCGTTTGCGGCGCTCGAAGATTGGGTGCTGTTGGCCCGTGAGCACCAACACTTGCGCCAAGAACTCCGGGCTTTGCATATCTACGCCCAATATTATGGTTTTCTGGGGCGCTGGGAAAACAGCTATAAGCTCTACGGCAACGCGATCGCGGTGGCGCAGCAATTGGGCGATCGGGAAGGTCTAGAAATTCTCCAAAGCGAGCAGTCCCAAATCATTCACCACTTTCCCTTTCCCCGGTGAGGATTAATCCACCTGACCCCAAATCTGCACATCCCAGATCGGCTGGCGCTGCAAACATTGCCAATGACAGGCAAACAAGTCCGGTGACTGCACCTCGACCGAGGCGATCGCCGCTGCATTCGGGAAGGGCAGGAGGCGATCGAAGGCAAAGCCCTCCTCTTGCCATTGAATCGCCATCATGTAGACTGCGGGCGTCGCTTGTAGTTGATCGAGCAGTTGAAAGGCAAACCGATAGAGGGGTTGACGTTGTTTGTCTTTAAGGTGATACGGCTGGTGATACGTGCCGCTTTGATCTTGAATGACCTCCGCGTAGAGGGGGCCTTTGGCCGTCCAAATGACGGGCAGCCACAGAATCGGCAGCGACCGATCGCCGGAGTTGCAATGGGGAATCGACCATTCCTGGCGGACGCGATCGCGCAGTCCCGCAACATCAGCGCATTGCTGGAATAGGGCATTATCCAGAGCGGGCAGATCCAGAGCAGGCAGATCCAGCGCGGGAACGGTCAGCGTCAGGGGGCAAACATCTGTCTCGGGATTGAGGGAATAGCTCCTCCCCGGTTCAAATCGGCAGGGGCGATCGGGCGCGAGGGTAGCGATCGCCCCTGCCATCGCCTGTTCATGGGGTAAGGGGTCTAGCCCAGCGGTCAAAATCGTAACGGGTTTCATCAACAGAAGGAGCCAGCGTGCCCAAAATTGTGTAGTGAAAATAGCGGAAGTGGAAAACGGTTTTACGATACAGCCTAGGGGGCGGGAGAGCAATTCATGGCGCTGTCTGATTTTCTGAAGCTGAAATCGTCAGCACCCCTCATCTTTAGGCAATCCCCTCTTTTAGCCATCCTAATCTTTAAAAAATCTATGAGCAGCGAAAGCGAATATTTCAAGCAAGAAGAAGCCACACGGGTGCGGGTGCTCAGTGAAGCCTTGCCCTATATCCAAGCCTTCGCTGGCCGCACGGTGGTCATCAAATATGGGGGGGCAGCGATGAAAGAGGGCCACCTCAAGAGCAAGGTGGTGCGAGATATCGTCTTTCTCTCCTGTGTTGGGGTGCGGCCGATCGTCATCCATGGTGGTGGCCCCGAGATCAACACCTGGCTGGGCAAGCTCAACATCGAACCCCAGTTTAAAGATGGCTTGCGCGTGACCGATGCCGACACCATGGATGTGGTGGAGATGGTGCTCGTGGGCCGAGTGAATAAGGAAATCGTCGCGCTGATTAATCAATCCGGCGGGTCAGCGGTAGGGCTGTGCGGTAAGGATGGCAACTTAATCACCGCGCGGCAGGTGGGCAATAAAGACGTGGGCTTTGTGGGGGAGGTCAGCAGCATCGATATTGGCTTGATTCAAGCCTTGGTGGAGAAGGGCTATGTGCCGATTATTTCCAGTGTGGCAGCCGACGAGGAGGGCCAGGCCTTTAACATCAATGCGGATACGGTGGCGGGGGAAATCGCGGCGGCGCTCCAAGCCGAGAAGTTGATCCTGCTAACAGATACGGCGGGCATCTTACTGGATTACCAAGACCCGTCCACCCTGCTTGATCGCCTGGATATCCAGCAAGCCCGTGCCCTCATTAATGATGGCACGGTGGCGGGGGGCATGATCCCCAAGGTGAATTGCTGTGTGCGATCGCTGGCCCAAGGGGTCAAGGCCGCCCATATTCTGGATGGGCGCATTCCCCACGCGCTACTCCTGGAGGTGCTAACCGATACGGGCATTGGCTCGATGATTGTGGCGTCGGATTATCAGCTCTAGGGAGAAGCCGGCAGATTCTCCGTGTAGACGCCCCTGAAGCCAAGCTGCGCTCGCCTCAGCAGAGGGCGAGCGCGGTTCTATCTCTGCGATCGCGCGATGCCATCCATAGCCCCAACCCCGTGCAGAACAAACGAGGATCGTTAACAGTAATTGCGTAGGGTGGGCAATGCCCACCCCAAGCCAGTTTTGGCGATCGCGTATTACCGGATTATTTTCTTAAGTTCCATAAAGCCGGCTTTTTTCGTCTGTAAGTGATTGGTCAAAACCTTTGACCGCAAGGATTATACCGACTTGTGCGCAAGGGATAGCTTGTGGGCATTGCCATTAGAAAAGCCTGTAATCCCTTGGTGCGATTGGATTACAGGCTTTTCTCTTTTCAATCGGAGCGGCGGGATTTGAACCCACGACCCCCACTACCCCAAAGTGGTGCGCTACCAAGCTGCGCTACGCCCCGAATTTGCAAACGTCCGTTTGCAACGGTTATTCATCCTAGCACAGGATTCCGCCGCTGGTTTTAGAAATCCGCTCTAGAATACAGACAACATCTTGAGGCCCTGGAGGAGCCCCGGCAGCGCCGCCGCCGCCCAATTGCCCTCGCAGCCGCGCTCGCCCTTGACTATCAGCCGCAAATCGTAGGCGTCGGGAAAGCCCTCCACCTCTAGCCAGAGCCGATCGCTCTCGGCTTCGCAGGCGATTCGTTCTGCCACCATTAGTTCCGCCGCCATTTGGCTCATCGTTTCTGCCAGTTGGTTCAACAATCGGCAAAAATCGGCAAACTCAGACTCGGTAAGCTCGATCGCCCAATCCTCAGCGCCGACCAGCGCACAGTAGGGGCGTTGCTCCGAATGCCAGCCGACGCGCCAGCCGGGGCCAGTTTTAAGGATGCGGGGCATAAACAATGATGCTAAATCCACCGCGATACATCCACTGCCAGCCGTTGACCCAACGCCAAAAGCAACGGCACTTGCTTGGGCTGCCAGGGACAGGTTTCGGTCGTTGTTTCGGTGGCAATGCAGCGCGGTAGCAACGTATGGTGCAAGCAGCGGAAATAGAGTTCCTGGGCACGATCGAGGGAGAGGCCCACCTGGAGGCGATCGCCGAGGGTAATCATGCGATCGAGGCGGGCATTATCTGCCTCCACCGTGGCGGCATGGGGTTCGAGCACGATCGCCTTGAGCGTATCGACGATCAGGGCTTCCATCTGCTGCTTCGCACCCGGCAAGTCGAGAGTGCAGCTCAGGCTTTCGGCTTCGGTGAGGACTTCATCGAGTTCGGTGAGCCAGCGATTCTGCTGCTCCGGCTCGGTGGTGACGCAGAGCTGGTCAATACTATTCAAACAGCGGTAGGAGAGGGCAATATCGGCGGCAACTCGCAGCTCTTGGGGCACAGGCATTTCTTCCCGCTGAAACGCCCGCAGGATGCTGTAGTTGTCCCGGTAAGCCTGGCTGTAGAGCTGGTCCAGGGTGGCTTTGCTTTGGTCGGCAACTTGTTGGATGATCCATTGGCGCTCCTCGGCAAAGAGGGTTTCGAGACTGAAGACGCGATCGCCAAAGACTTGGGTCATCGCAAACATCGTCTTCGCAACACTGGCTTGGCCCAGCACCTCAAAAAGCTGATCTTTGACTTGAGCATAGGCCAACCGCCCGATAAAGGGCTGGGTGCAGCAGTGGAAGTCCCAGCCGCCCAGGTGTAGCACTGCGGTAATAAAGGACTGGGTTTCGCGGGTGATTTCGGAGGTGAGCTGGAGATGCACCACGGCCAGGGTTTGGGTGCCGATCTTCTGGCGATGGTAGTCCAGTTGCTGGGCTTCGTAGCAATAGACGCGATCGCGGGGCTGATAATGCTGAAACAGGGAGGTGATCGCGTAATGGGCTGCCACCCGCTCAAAGGTAATCCGGGAAGACACCACCAGTTCATCGTAGACCTGGGCACCATGACGGAATTCCTCGACATTGCTCGGGGCCGCCTGGAGGCGATCGCGGAACTCGGGTTCTAAATGCTCCCCGGAAACCTCGCCCGCCAGTTCGATCGCGCGGGCGGCGTAGCGGAGAATTTGCACGCCTTCGGGGCGCGAAAGCTCATCAAAAAACCAACCACAACTGGTAAACATCAACAGCGCCTGGTGCTGCATGGCCAGCAGCCGCAGTACATCAATCTGTTCCTGCTCCGTCAGGGGATGATTCTGGTGACGATAGAGGAACTGCATCACCCGCTCGGGGTGGCGATCGTGGATGAGCTGAATATAGTCATCCCGCACCTGCCAGGGGTCGTGGAGATATTTGCGGGCATGGGTTTCGTAGATCCCGGCGAGGCGATCGCGCAGCCAATTGAGGCTTTCGCGCAGGGGTTTACGCCATTTCTGCTGCCAGGTGCCGCCGCCACCACAACCGCAGTCGGCCTGCCAGCGATCGACGCCATGCATACAGCTCCAAGCCGTGACAGGCTTGAGTTCCACCTCCCATTGGGGCGGGCTGAGGCTGAGGTAATGGGCCACATTCGTCACCTGCCAGCCGCGCTGGGCAAACTCATGGGTGAAGGCGTAGGTGAGGCATTTTTCCGTGCCTTTTTTATGGTGGCCAAAGGTTTCGCCATCGGTGGCGACACAGATGAGCTGCGCTGGGCGACCATCGACGCGAACGGCCTGGCCGAGGCGATCGCTCAAGTTCCCGGAACTACTGAGCACATCGTCAAAGCCCATCCCCCGCGAGATCGGCCCGTCGTAAAAGAGAATATCAATGTTTCGTCCGTCCGCGATCGTGCAGCGATAGGGTTGGGTCGGGTCAATCTGACCGCCGCCGACGCCGAGCCAGTCGGGGTCAGGATTCGCTTGGGTGGGCAGGGGGCGACAGCGTTCGGCTTGGGAGGGGGCGAGGATAATAAACTGGATCCCCTCATCAATCAAGACCTGGAGCGTGGGGTAGTCCACAGCGGTTTCGGCTAGCCACATCCCTTCGGGATCGCGGCCGAAGTGGCTGCGGAAATCAGCTTTGGCCCAACGCACCTGGGTATATTTGTCCCGCTCGTTGGCCAGGGGCAAAATAATGTGGTTGTAGGCTTGGGCGATCGCGTTGCCATGCCCATTCAGACGTTCAGCCGAGCGGCGATCGGCGTCGATAATGCCCTGATACACTTCCTCATCGTGGCGCTTGAGCCAAGACATCAAGGTCGGCCCCACATTGAAGCTCATATATTCAAAGTTATTCACTACCTTGACCACTTCGCCCTGCTCCCCCAAAATGCGGGCAAACACGTTGGGGCGATAGCATTCATACAAAATCCGCTCGTTCCAGTCATGAAACGGATAGGCGCTGGGTTGCCGCTCGATCACATCCAGATAAGGGTTCTCGCGGGGGGGCTGGTAGAAATGCCCATGAACCGTGATGTACACCCCTTCGGCAGTAACGGAGGGCAACGCTTCGGGTAGGGAACGCGCATGGACGGCAGGCAAATCAGTGGGAGACGGAACGGCAGTGGCTGTGGACAATGGGTTCATGGTGCAGAATCCCCGCTTCAGGTGAGGAATGATTGGGGTCAGGTGAGTGGACACTCACGGTCTAGTGAAACGCAGGGATCTGAGATGCGGGGGGATTCTTAAGGTTTTGCATCGGTTCTTTGCATTGTGCAATGTTGGTAAGGTCTAACCTGCCTGATTCATGAAATGGGTTTGGGCGGATGCGAGCTGCCCCTACGGTTCCCGGTTTTCAAAAAGGTTTCGTAGGGGCGCAATGCTTGCCATCAGCGTGAACTTAAGCGTGAA
>JBMYQW010000267.1:0-7223 GCA_049601735.1 Spirulinaceae cyanobacterium | reverse complement strand
GCATGGGCGGCAGTTCGCGCAGTCGCTACCGCACCACGACCGACCCCCGCACCAGCTACCGCAGCCAGACCCAAACCCGTACGGGTCAAACGCGTCCGGGCTTCAAGGATGACGTTGCCAAAGACAAGGAAGCCACGCTCAAGCTCTCGCTAGCAGAAGCCTTTCGCGGCATTCAAAAGCGCCTCAATATCAATGGTGAAATTATCGATGTCCGGATTCCTCCCGGCGCGAAGCCCGGTAGTCGGGTGCGCGTCCGGGGCAAGGGCAATTTCGACCCCTTCACGCAGCAGCGGGGCGACTTGTATCTCAATGTCAGCCTTAACCCCCATAACTTCTTCACCTTTGATGGCGAGAACTTGACCTGTGAGCTACCGATTAGCCCGGATGAAGCGGTACTTGGGGCGTCGGTGGACGTGCCCACCCCCGATGGCGCAGTAACAATGAAAATTCCGGCGGGCATTCGGACGGGTCAAACCCTCCGGCTACGGGGCAAGGGCTGGGTCACGCCGCGCGGCGGTCGCACCGACCAACTGGTGAAAGTCTGCATTACCACCCCGACGAACCTCAGCTCTCTGGAGCGAGACTATTACGAGAAGATCCGCAATACTCGCACGACCAGCCCCCGCAGTCATTTAAATGGGGTGCGGCTGTAGAATGTCTTGGCAATTGGAAATCCAAGGCGAATCGGCCCCGACAGCGACCCAAGAGCTTTTCCAGAGCGATGGCTTAAAGGGCGATTGGCAGACTGTTGGCAAAGATGAGCGGGAGGGCGTGTTAACGACCATTGCCACGATCGTGGCGATTACGGGCGGGACGATCGCGATCGCAGAAAAGCTCTACGGTTGGTTCAAGAAGAATAAAGCCGAGAAGCGGATCGAGAAGGTGCTGCTGGTGGGTAAGAACGGGCAGCGGGTGCTGCTCAAGGATGCGACGATTGAGCAGATCAAGGCAATTTTGGAGAGTTGATTGCAACCAGTCAATAAATATAGAAGCCAATTGAGAGGCGATCGCTTAATTTTATGAATTCAACTACAACCCTCCTGACTCGTATCACCCAAACCCCTGGTCAATGTGGCGGCCGTCCCTGCATTCGGGGAATGCGGATTCGTGTGGTTGATATTTTGGAAATGCTGGCTGAGAATGTGACCGCTCAAGAAATTCTGGAGGATTTTCCGGATTTGGAACCTGCGGATATTCAGGCTTGTTTGTTGTTTGCGGCCCGTCGAGCTGATTTCCCTAAGTTGACAGCATGAAGGTTTGGCTTGATGCTCAACTCCCTCCTAATCTTGCACCTTGGCTGAGAACAACCTTTCATTTAGATGCGTTTGCTCTGCGAGAACTTGCATTGCGAGATGCGCAAGACATCGCAATTTTTGAAGCGGCTAAGACTCAAAATGCAGTAATTATGACCAAAGATAGTGATTTCATTGACCTTGTTTGTCGGTTGGGTTCACCACCACAGATTCTCTGGTTAACCTGTGGCAACATGACGAATCGAAACTTGCGTCAATTACTGACGGCTACTCTGCCGGATGCACTTGAGCATTTACAGCAGGGAGAAGCAATTGTAGAAATTGGTAATTGAGCCTCTATTCTGTGAAGGCTTCAAGATAGAGTTTTGTGGCTTCTTGCAAGCCCGCGATCGCAGCTTCAGGCGTTTCACCCTGATCCACCGTGCCTACTTCCGGGCATTGGGCGATATACAGCTCATCTTCTTGGTAAACAATGACCGTGAATTGGCGTGTTTTCATGATGTGTGGATGGGCCGCGATCGTGACCATTGGTTCATGCTAACGCAAGCTCAATTCGTACCAGACATCCTCGAAGCTGGATTATTCATAACATTCACCCCAGATTCCCTGAACGCAAAACGTTAAACCAGTGGCGGGCAAGATGCCCGCGCTACGAGTATTGAGCGAGAAAAACCGTAGCGCAGCCGTCTCGGCTGCTTGATGATTCATCAGGCTAAAACCCTGACTACAATAGCGGGTAGTGAATCTTGTCTGCGCCGATGCAACTTCTCCATCTTGATTTGCGCCTCATCCAAGACAGCACCTATGCGCTGCGGTGTTTTGAGTCCAATCCGAATGAGTACGACCCGCGACGCTTGGACTTGGGCGAGATTGCGGAACTGCTGAAACGGGCAGAAACACACTATTACACCTATTTGCCCGATCATGAAGCAATGGGTCGGAAGTTGTTTGACTGGCTCGATGGCGAAGACGGGTTTTTACGGCAGGTGTTGGCGCGATGCAGCAGCGGGACAGTGTTGGCCATTGCGGCGGGGGAGCGGTTGGCGAATTTGCCCTGGGAAGTGCTGCACGATGGCGCGGATTTTCTGGTGAAGCAGCGGGTGGTTCCCGTGCGCTGGGTGCGCGGGGCTGAGAATGCCCTGAGCCGAACGGAGGAACCCGAAAACCGACCGCTGAATGTGCTGTTCATGGCGACTGATCCGGAGGGACAGGCCTCGCTTCAGTTTGAAGCAGAAGAGGGGCGCATCTTGCAGGCGACGGCACAGTTTCCGTTGCAACTGGATGTGGAAGAGAGCGGCTGCCTCACGGAGTTGCGCTACACGGTACAGGCGGCCGCAGCGGCGTTTGATGTCTTCCATCTGACGGGGCACGCGACGATTACGGAGGCGGGGGCGCGGTTTGCCACGGAGACGGAAACGGGAGACCTACAGCTCGCCAGTGCAGCAGACATTGCCCAAGCCATTCGTTATCAGTCCGCTTTGCCGCGTTTGGTGTTTGTGTCGGGATGCAAGACGGGGCAGAGTGCGACGACTCAGGGAGAAGGGCAGGACGTGGCCTTGCCTTCCCTGGCGGAAGAATTGCTCGGCTGGGGTGCGGGGGCGGTTTTGGGCTGGGGGCAAAAGGTGCAGGATGACGATGCGACCCTGGCAGCGGCGGCTCTTTACCGGGAGTTGGCGGCGGGGGAGACCGTGGTGACGGCTCTGGGGCAGGTGTATGAACGGTTGTTGACCGCTGAGGCGCGAGATTGGCATTTGTTGCGGCTCTACGTGCGAGGCAGTTTGCCGGGGGCGTTGGTGACGCCGTCGCGCACCCGAGGGCGGCAGCGGTTACGGCGGCGGAAAACGAAAGAGCAATTTCTCGATCCGCAAACTCGAAAGAGCAAAGTGGCCGGGCGGGAAAGTTTTGTTGGACGGCGGCGAGTATTGCAGGCTTGTTTGCGAGTGTTGTTGCAGCTTGGGGACGAGGTGGGGATTCTACTCCACGGTATGGGTGGCCTCGGTAAGAGCACGGTGGCCAGGCGATTATGTGATCGATTACAAGATCGAGATTACAAGTTGATCTTCTGGGAGGGAACGCTGAATGAAGCGCGGTTAGTGAGTGAGATAGCTAAACAGGTGGATGATAAAGCCTTACGCGATATGGTTCTAGATGAGCCAAGGTCTGGTGAGGCGCTGAAGTATCGGTTGCGGCGGTTGTTTGAGCAGTTGCCGGATGATGAGCAGTGGTTGTTGGTTTGGGATGATTTTGAGGCGGGCAATGTGGAGCCGCAGGGTGGTGGCTATCGGCTGACGCCAGAGGCGCGGCAGCTCTGGGGAGCAGTGCAGTGGGCAATTGAGGAGACGGGTGCGCCCCATCGCGTGATTGTGACTTGTCGCTACCAGGTGCGGATGGCGGGGTTGTTTGAGCAGCCGTTGGCTAGCCTCAAGGGGTCGGATCTGTTCAAGAAGTGTCAGCAGCTTGAGGCGTTTAAGCCGGATTCAAAGGTGGAAGAGGGGTTGCAGGCACGGGCGCAAGGGTTGGCGGATGGGAATCCGAGGTTGTTGGAATGGTTGGATAAGGTGCTGGTGGCGGAGTCGGTGGATGCGGTGGCGGTAATTCGGCGACTGGAAACGGACAAGAGTGACCTGATGGAGCGTGTTCTGGCGGCAGAGCTTTTGGCGCGGGTGGCGGGGCCGTTGCGGGTGTTGCTCTCACGGGGCTTAATTTTTGAGTTGCCTGTGCCGAAGGCGGCGTTGTTGGCCATTGCGGAGGATGAGAATGCTGAGGGGTTGATTGACCGGGCGGTGGCGTTGGGGTTGCTGGAGGTGAGTCCGGATGGGGGCTTGCGTGTGCCGAGGGTGTTGCCGTTGGACGTGCCGGAGGATGAGGCGTTGGCGGCTGCGGCGGCGCGGGTGTTGTATGGGTTGTGGTGGGAAGAGGCGGAGAGTTCAACGGAAGCGCAGCGGTTGGAGGTTCATCGGTTGGCCATTGAGGGGAAAGAAGGTGAAATCGCAGCGACGATCGCCAATGCTTTAAACAAAAACTGGATCAATCGAAGTGGCTATCGAGATGTCGTAAACCTCTGCGAAAAAACAATCAGCATTGTAGAAAATGCTCAAATCTTCAATTCTCTAGCTCGATCGCAACGAGAATTAGGCGAACCGGAGCCAGCTCTCCGCAACTTTGAGAAAGCCCTGAATGTCTGCACTGAAGATGCGGAAAGTGATCGCGCAAGCATTCTGCATGAGATGGCCATTATCTACGCGCATCAGGGACAAGTGGATGAGGCGATCGCCCTCTATCAGCAGTCCCTCGAAATCACAGAGAAAATCGGTAACGTGCAGACCAAAGCCGCCACCTTGCACCAAATGGCAGGCATCTACGCGCAGCAGGGAGAAGTGGATGAGGCGATCGCCCTCTATCAGCAGGTCTTGGAAATCGATGAAAAAATCGGGAATGTGCAGGGCAAAGCCGCCACCTTAGCGATGATGGGGCAATTATTGGCGGATGCGCGACAGGAATATAGTCAGGGGTTAGCGTATTTGGCAGAGTCGTTACAGATTTTGGTTCATCTCAAATCTCCCAGTGCTCAGACAGTTCGGGAGATTATGGCTCGGATTGAACAGAATCGGGGTTAAGGGCTGGCATCCGGAGGCGGGAGGGTTTGAAACCCTCCCCTACCGGGGTTGGGGTGTTTTGGGGTGGGTTACTGTAGGGACAGGTTTGAAACCTGTCCTCAGCGTTAATCTTCAACCCGATGAACCCAAGTCAGCGTCGGTTGAACCCACTGAACAAGGCGGCGATCGCCCCGCCTCGTCACCACACCCCAAACTCCCCTATAATGCAGCATGATTTTCCGCTGGGGCATTTTTCATGTGTCGTTTGCTGGCCTATATGGGCCGTCCGATCCAACTCGATCGCGTCTTGATTGAGCCCGAACATTCCCTGATCGTCCAGAGCTACCAACCCCGCAAAATGCAAGAGGCGCTGCTCAATGCCGATGGCTTTGGCCTGGGCTGGTACAACGCCGACCCCGACGCGCCGCCCCACCGCTACCGCCACACCCTGCCCATCTGGAATGATGTTAATCTGCCCGAGCTGGCGCGGTACATTAAATCCGAACAAATTCTGGCCTATGTGCGTAGTGCCACGCCTGGACTGCCCGTAGACCTAGGCAACTGCCAACCGTTCGTCCATGACCAGATGCTCTTTAGCCACAACGGCTACATCGAGAACTTCCGCCAAACCCTGCGCCGTCCAATGCGCGACTTGTTGAGTGAAGCAAGCGATCGCTGGATTCAAGGCGTGACCGATTCAGAATATCTCAGCGCCCTGATTTTGACCTACCTCGAAGACGTGCCCCTCGTGGCCGCCCTCACCAAAGCCCTGCAAACGGTGACGGAACTGGCCCAATCGCCCTTTTGCAAGTTTGCGGCCACGCTGATCATCAGCGAGCCCGAGCGTCTGGTGGCCTGCCGCTACGCTAACTTTGACAATTACCCGACGCTCTACTGGACTGCCAATGCCCCCGGTTATCCCCAGAGCGTAATTTTGGCCTCCGAGCCCCTGTTCCCCGGCAGTTGGACGCCTTGCCCTCCCGATAGCATTCTCACGGTTGACCCTGATTTTGATGTCCAAACCCTTCCCCTCTGAACGAGACGATCTGCACCTTCATTTGCAAGAGCAACTCCAAGAATGCCGATCGCAGACCTTGCAACTCTTTGCAGACATGGATGCGGCAACCTTTTGCCAGCAAGTGCATCCGGACTTTAGCCCCGTGGGTTGGCATCTTGGGCATATTGCCTTTACCGAAGCCCTGTGGATTTTAGAGCATTGCGCGGGCCAGCAGAAGGTTATTCCTGCCCAATACCGCCGCTTGTTTGCCGCCGATGGGCTGCCCAAGGCCGAGCGGCAGCATTTACCCGATCGGGCTGGGGTGCTGGACTATTTAGCGACGGTGCGATCGCGCGTCTTGGCCTATCTCGCCACTGCGCCCCTCGCCGAGCAAGCCCGCCTCTGGTGTTGGCTACTGCAACACGAGAGCCAGCATAATGAAACAATTTCTTTTTTGCTGCAATTGCAGCGGGGTCAACCGAGCCGATCGCAGACTTGGGATTTACCCGAACCGGAGCACGGCATGATTACCATTCCGGTGGGGTCATTTTGGCGGGGGAGCGATCGCCTGGAAGCTCAAGACAATGAACGACCCGCTCAAGTGGTGGACGTGCAGGAATTTGCGATCGATCGCTACCCCGTCACCCGTGCCCAATATCAGGAGTTTATCGCAGCGGGCGGCTACAAGGTGGCCGATTATTGGTCAGCGGCGGGCTGGGACTGGCGGCAGCAACACCAGATCACTCAGCCGCTCTATGGGCAGAATCTCGAATCACATCCCCATCATCCTGTTTACGGTGTGAGCCACTATGAAGCCTCAGCTTACGCAACTTGGGCTGGAAAACGCCTGCCGACGGAACTGGAATGGGAGAAAGCCGCTTGCTGGAAAGCGGCGGCGGGTGAATCCTTCCCCTACCCCTGGGGTGATGAACCGCCCAGTTCCCGGCATTGCAACTATCGCCATCAGATAGGCTACACCACGCCCGTGAATGCCTACCCCCAAGGTCAAAGCCCCTCGGGCTGCTGGGATCTGCTGGGCAATGTTTGGGAATGGACAGCAAGTATTTTTGCCAGCTACGACGGGTTTCAAGCCTATCCCTACCGGGGTTATTCGGCGGTGTATTTTGACCAGCAGCATTATGTGATGCGAGGGGGCAGTTGGGCAACCCGCCCTTGGGGACTGCGTGGCAGTTTTCGGAATTGGTATCACCCCTGGGTGCGGGAAATTTTTGTGGGCTTTCGCTGCGTAGTGTAGGTGAGGAATAAGACTTTTCCCTCTGGGAGGCTTCGCCAACGACCCCGCTCAGTCCAAAACGAAGTCGTAAGCCCAAAGGCTGGCTTCTCTGCGGGACGCTGCGCGAACGCCTACACGTAGCG
>JBMYQW010000266.1:0-7237 GCA_049601735.1 Spirulinaceae cyanobacterium | reverse complement strand
CCCAGATGGGCATCGGGTTCCGGGAGGGTCAGGCTCAGTTGATAGAGTTGGCGGCGGGGCTGTTGGGTCTGCTCGGCCAGTTCTCGGCTGGCCTGCGATCGCGTCAGTCCCTGGGCCAGGAGAGCCTGCAACCGGGCCTTGAGCTGGTCAGCGGTGAGGGGCAGGAGTGGCTCCACAGTTGCCCCCCCCACAACCAGCGTGAATTCCCCCTTCGGCGACTGGGTTTGGTAATGGTCGATGGCTGCGGTGAGGGTTCCTCGCCAGAGAGTTTCGTGGAGTTTAGTCAGCTCGCGGGCGATCAAAAGGGGCCGATCGCCCCCCAACCCCGTGGCCAGATCTTGTAATGTCGCTGGCAAGCGATGGGGTGCTGCGTAGAAAATAAGCGTGGCCGGTTGCTGGGCCAGGTCTTGCACCTGGGCTAAACGCGCCTTGGCTTTGGCAGGCAAAAAACCCACAAACAAAAAGCGATCGCTGGGCAACCCCGATACGGCCAGGGCGGTCATGGCTGCGGTCACGCCCGGAATGGGCAATACCGGAATTTGCTCTGCCACGCAGGCACAGACGAGCTCATAACCCGGATCAGCAATGCCCGGCATTCCCGCATCACTGACCAAGGCGATCTGCTTGCCTTGGCGGAGGCGATCGCACAGCTCGGGGGTGCGTTGAGCGCGATTATGGTGATGGTAGCTAATTTGGGGTGTGCCAATGCCAAAATGCTTGAGGAGCTTACCCGTGTGGCGGGTATCTTCAGCGGCGATCAGGTCAACAGCTTTGAGCGTTTCGACGGCTCGGAAGGTCATGTCGCCGAGATTACCAATGGGGGTTCCCACAATATGGAGTGTGCCACCGCTCATAAGTGAGATTGTCCTGCTGTTGAGGTAAATGCTGAGGTTAAGCCATCAAGGGGCTTGGTTAGGTCAGTATGCCATGGTCTTCTTCTATACTTTCACCATCGGGACGTAATTATGGGTCATCTTCACAGGATTTTCACAACCCTGCATTAGGGTGGCTCTGGTAACAGTCAAACAACCAGCGTATTGATGACTTAACGGAGGTCAACCGCAATGACAAAGAAAGTTCTCGTCATTGATGATGAAGCAGATATTCGCGAAATTACCCAACTGGCACTCAAGGTGACCACAGATTGGGAGGTTCAAACCGCTGCTTCCGGTCGAGAGGGACTGACGATAGCACGCGATCGCCGACCGGATCTGGTCTTGCTCGATCTGATGATGCCGGAGTTGGATGGCCCTGGCACCTGTGCCCAACTCAAGGCAGATCCGGCGACTCAAGGTATCCCGGTGATCTTCTTGACGGCCAAGGTGCAGGCTCCCGAACAGCTGGTCTTAGATGAGGTGGGTGCGGCCGCTATTTTCACCAAACCCTTCAACCCCACGACGCTGAGTGCTGAGATTGCCCAGGTCTTGGGTTGGGACAAAAACCCGAGCCGTGAGCCTGTCCTGAACTGCTGATGCTAGGGCAACCATTGGGGGCGAATGCCAGCAAAGGGTAGCTCCTCCAAAACAGGTTCGGCATCGGGCTGGGTGGCCGGAAACATTACCCAGAGCTTGCCGCCGACAATTACCTCACTGGAGTCGGTTTTGAGCACGGTCTCGGTGCGCTCATTGGGGTCGATTTCCACCTGATCAAAGACCACAATTAAGCCATCGGGTGCGATATGCCAATGTACCTCTTGCCCCGGTGGAAACTGGGTCAGGGGCACAACGATTTGCGTGACGCGATCGATAAAGGCCAGATAGGGCTGTTCATTGTAGTCCGCTTCGGGCAGGCGGCGGGTGAGCAGACAGTAGAGTTCCTGACCCGTGGGCGTAAACTGACAATCAATGATCGAGCCCTCCGTATCAAAGACCTTCTCGCTGACGCCCTGATTATTGACCAGGTAGAGCGATCGCACATATTGCTGATCCGGGTTGGCGCGGTTGAAGTCCACCAGCGCCGCTTGGCGACCATCGGGTGAGAAGCCGAGAATCATGCCAAATTGCCCCAAAAAGTCCAAAGGATCAGCCTCCGGCTCCAGGGAGAGCAGGGCAATGCCCTCGCCCTGGGCACTGGCAATGAGTTGATTGTCTGGGGCGATTTCAAAGACGCCGCCGGGGGGATTTTGGAGGGCGATCGGTTCCTGGTTCTCTTCTAGCAACCAGAGACCAATATCCGTGGGGTCATCGCGGCCGACCCGCTGCACCACGATCAGCTCCCCATCTGCCGAGAGATCAAACTTGAGCAGTTGATAGTCGCGGTTGTCGAGCACCTTCTCCACCTGTCCAGCCACGGTCTCACTCTGGGGCGCTTCACCATCGGGGCGCAAGCCGGTCGTGACTCGATAGAGCTGTTGCTCCAAAATCCCCCGCGTCTGGCTGCGCTCTACCGCCGTAAACAGAATCTGACGCCCGTCAGCGTAGGGCTCAAACTCGGTGACGATCAAGTCTCGCTCAGTGAGGATTTCCTTGGTCTGCTCACTGAGGTTAAACAGCACGAGGCGACCCTGCTCCTCCCCGGTGATGCCAATGTAGGCCAAGACGCGATCGGGGGTCTGAAACTCGGCCGTGAAGGGCTGCATTTCCTGACCCTGGCGCTCTTGACCCTGAAACTGCTCCCGCGCACCTTCGAGTTCAAGGCGATATTGGTTGCCGTAGGGGGCAGGAAAGTCGAGAGTATAGGCCAACCGTCGTCCGGACCAACTGACCTTTCCTGGCAGTGGATCAGCCACATCGGGCTGATCCGGCACAACCAGTTGGAGATTCTCTTCCACACCCTCGTGGTTCATCGGGCGATCAAACTGCACAATGAAGGCTTGATCTTGAGCGCGAACGACTTGATCTTGCCAGGTAAACTCCCGGACTTTGGGGCGGGTGTCAAACCAACATTCATGCCCTGAGCACCAGACGCCACTCAGGAGCAGCAGACCCAGCAGTACCAGCAAAATTGAGCAGGAAATGATGGACACCAAGTCAATGGTGTGGATTGTGATTGGGCGTGGAGTGGAGCGAGCCATCGGTTAAGTAGCGGAGCGGGTCATCGGTTAATCCTAAAACTCATAGGGATCATCCGGGGTGGGGATGGTTTCGAGATCCTGGGGGTCAATGATCAACTGACGCCGGGACTCAAAGGTCTCGGTTGCCATCACGCCCTGCACCCGCAGCCAACTGTCAGCGGGATAGTCATCGCGATCGCTCACCTTCACGGGCAACCCCACCGGATAGGCATCCACCGCACAGCAGGTAATCACAAACCGCGATACGAGTACGTAGTCTTCGGGTAGCTCTGGTGGATGCACCACAAAGCCCGTCACATCAACGGCTTGGTCGGTATAGGCATCGGGCTCGGGGTAAGCATTGAGTGTCCGCACCCATTCAATGAGCGATCGCTCCTCCGGCGGCGTTGGATTATAAAAGGACTGCACCTGGGTTTGAGTGACGGGCAACGTATCGCTAATGCCCCGTTGCAACGCCGTGTCGCTAGCCAGCACCGTGGGCGGAATCAGTAACCCGGCGATCGCCACCCCAGTGAGCAGGCCCATACCCAACCCCGGGGGGAGCAAGGTGAAGTGGGGCAGTGCTTGTGCGATCATGGACTGACGCCATTGACGCAACAAACGCAGCAGTCGCAAAAAGCCCATCATCAGCAACACAAAACCGGCGGCCAAGGTCAACGGAATGTAGTTGGGGTGAATTAACAACCGCAACTGTCCGGTGGCATAATACTTCAGCATCAGTGAGCCCCAACTCAGCATGGCTAGGATATCAAGCCAAGGCAATAAAACCGGAATCGCAGTACGCAGTCGTAGCATTAAATTAAGTTTGGTTGAGTAACAATTTTTAGCGGAGGATGCGGACGCTAGGCTGGGGGCGTTATCGATGGGATATAGAGTCGATTCTAGACTTGCCCCAATCAGGTTGACTTCTATAGCTTGCTGGGTTGGGCAGGTGATTTCTCATCGTTCCCAAGGTATCAGATTTTTCGGTAGCCGCGAGCTGAGGGCTAGGGCGGTGAATCGGGTCAGACGGATGGATTCTGGCAAGCTCTCACGCTCCAATGCCGCGCTACACTTCAGAAGATGCAGAGGACCCTATTGTGTTTGAGATCGCCCTAAAGCAAAACGACTACCCCACCTATATTCTCTCCGACAAATCGGTGAATGCCCGGATTGAAGTCGTGCCCGAGCGAGGGGGAATCATTACCGCTTGGCGGCTCCAGGGGCAGAACCTGCTTTATCTTGACGCCGAACGTTTTGCTGATCCGAGCCAGAGTATTCGGGGCGGCATTCCGATTCTGTTTCCCATTTGCGGCAATTTGCCCAATAACCTTTACGTCCATCAGAGCAAGTCGTATAAGCTCAAGCAGCATGGTTTTGCCCGCGATCTGCCCTGGACAGTGTGCGATCGCAGCACTACCAATGCGGCCAGCATCACCCTAGAGCTGAAGAGCAGTGAACAAACCCGGGCGAGCTATCCCTTTGACTTTGAATTGCAATTCACCTATCGGCTCAAGGGCAACACCCTCACGATTGACCAGGTGTTCACGAACCAGTCCAGTGAAACCATGCCCTTTAGTACGGGTCTGCACCCCTATTTTTTAACGAGTGATAAAAGCCAAATCTCGTTTGAAATTGCTGCCAAGCAATGGCGTAGTCAAATTGATCAGACAATGCATTCGTTTAATGGGCATTTTGACTTTGAGACCGAGGAAATTGATGCGGCCTTTTTCCCTGTGACCCGTCCGGCGAGCTTGGTCAGCGATCGCCGCAACCACAAAATTACTCTCACCAGTTCTGAGCTGTATAAAGGGATTGTGTTTTGGACGGTCAACGGCAAAGACTATTGCTGTCTGGAGCCCTGGAGTGCCCCCCGCAATGCCCTCAACAGCAAGGAGTTTCTCACCTATCTGGAGCCGGGAGCATCCCAAACGGCACAGGTGGAGTTGAGCGTGAGCTATTTGGCTAAATCCTAAAACGATATTTTTACAGTGATGACCCCAGAACAACATCAAGACATTCTTGATTTACGCAGTAAAAAACTCACGCCTAAGCAGATCGCTCGTAAGCTGGGCTTGAAAGTATCGCAGGTGAAGAGTTTTCTGCAAGACCAGGCCGAGGAAACGGCGATCGCCCGCGCCGAGGGTGGATTGCTTGACCCGGTGGTCGATTGCTATGTCAATCGCCACACTGCCCAATATTTACTCAATGCCTCGGAGAACCGTGACCAACGGCATGGGAGCGGGTTGGGTCAGGTGATGGTCGTGCGATCGCCAAGTTATGGTCGCTATCTATCTGGTGGACTATTGGTGTTTGGGGGTCAAAAATGTCATGCCCCCCCGTAAATGTAATGGTGAGCAATATCAAAACCTTTTACAAACTTGCTATAGCGAAAACCCAGAGGGCCATCAAACCATTCCACTCCAAGCGGCTCAGGCGATTGTTTTTGGTGCAGTGGAATACGCCAAGGGCCTGGGGTTTGAGCCCCATGCTGATTTTGAACAGGGCAAAGCTCACTTGGGCGAATGGGATGGCACACCCCAGCTCTCCTTTGGTGGCAAAGACGGTCAACCGCACTTTTTCAGCGGCCCTTACGATGATTCCCAAGCGATTATCGCAACGCTAGAGAAAAACGTCGGTTCAGGAAATTTCCATTACACGGCGTTGGTGGGCGGTAATGATTTAGAGAATCTCTTGCTGTAGGAGATGATTAGGCGTCCGGGATTGAGTTTGGGTTAGTTTGAATCTCCTGACGTTGCATCTTGAGGATTTTGCAGCAGTTGCATCACCGCTGGCGGTCTGTTTCCCCGATAATGAATTGCCTGAAGCTATTTCTCCACCATGACCATGACCCAACTGACCCCCACCCCCAGCTATAGCCTAGCCCTGCATCTCCAACTCGCCAATCAACCCGGAAACCTCGCGGCGGTGATTGGGGCGATCGCCGAGCAAGGGGGCAATGTGGGTCAGATTGACCTGATCGCGCAGGATCGTCACCGTTCGATTCGGGCAATGGTGGTGGACGCAGCCAGCCAAGACCACGCCGAGCAGATCATCGGTGCGATTAAAGCTACGCCCGGTGTGGAACTGCTCGCGGCCAACGATCGCACCTTTGCGATGCACCAGGGCGGCAAAATCGAGATTTATAGCACGATTAGCCTCAAGGAACAGTCGAGCCTCGCCATGGCCTACACGCCCGGTGTGGGGCGGATTTCCAAGGCGATCGCCGAGCAACCCGAATCCGTGTTTGATTTAACCATTAAAGGCAACATGGTGGCGATCGTCAGCGATGGTAGTGCCATCTTGGGCTTGGGTAATCTTGGCCCCGAGGCCGCGATGCCTGTGATGGAGGGCAAAGCCCTTTTGCTCAAGGAGTTTGCTGAGGTAGACGCCTTCCCCATTTGCCTTGCCACCCAGGACGCGGACGAAATTGTCAAAACCGTCAAATATCTCGCGCCCGTCTTCGGTGGCATCAACTTGGAAGATATCAGCGCCCCCCGTTGTTTTGAAATCGAACGGCGGCTGCGCCAAGAGCTGGATATTCCTGTATTTCATGATGATCAGCATGGTACGGCGATCGTCACCCTCGCGGCCTTGCTCAATGCCCTCAAGGTGGTGGAAAAAGCAATTGATGAGGTCAAGATTGTCTTTAATGGTGCAGGGGCGGCGGGCATTGCCGTGGCCAAACTGCTGCGCCTGGCCGGGGCAAAAACCCTCTGGATGTGTGACTCCCAAGGCATTATCTCCACCCAGCGCGATACCCTCACGCCAGAAAAACGGGAGTTTGCGGTCGCGGCCCAGGGGACACTCGCGGATGCGGTTCAAGATGCTGATGTCTTTGTGGGCTTGAGTGTGCCCGGTGTGCTCACACCCGAGATGGTGGGCACAATGCGCGATCGCCCCGTCGTCTTTGCCATGGCCAATCCGATCCCGGAAATTCAACCAGAACTGGTACAGGGGCAAGTTGCCGTCATGGCCACCGGACGCAGCGACTATGCCAATCAGATCAACAATGTGCTGGCTTTCCCCGGCATCTTCCGGGGGGCGCTCGACTGTCGCGCCAAGGAAATCACCCAGCAGATGTGCCTCAAGGCGGCGGAGGCGATCGCAACCCTCGTCGATCCCCAGAACCTCAGCGCCGAACAGATCATTCCCTCGGTTTTCGATGACCGGGTCGCCCCAGCGGTTGTCGCCCTTGCGGCCGAAGTCGACCTGCCCGGTGAGCAGCGTCGCCGCTTCGCCGTT
>JBMYQW010000265.1:0-7237 GCA_049601735.1 Spirulinaceae cyanobacterium | reverse complement strand
TTGCCCGCCACCGGGCTGTAACGATGAAAAAACCGTAGCGCAGCCGGGACGGCTGCCTGATAAATAATGCAAGCCAACGGTTGCTTTTAGGCTGCCTCAAGATTCCGCTATGCTGAAAAGTAAGCTGACACAGGATGGGGATCACGAGCAAGGGACTGTTACATGACCAAAAAAGATGTTGAATCGAGTGAGTCTCAAGGACAACAGACCCATAGTCTCCACCCCAACAACCCGCAAGCGGGCTCTCGGCTCTCGGCCGCTGCGCTTGAGGCAGATCTGGCCCACCTTGAAACCGCCATTCGTCTGCCGGGTTCGATCCAACCCCATGGGGTGCTGCTGGCCTGTGAGCCAGACCATTTAACCCTCTGTCATGTCAGCAATAATAGTGAAGCGTTTTTGGGGCGATCGCCCCAGGCGTTGCTCGGCCTGCCCCTGAGTCAGGTTTTTCCCGCGCCCCAATGGGTCCAGATCACCAACCTCTTGCAAAGTGCCGGGGACAAACTGCGCGGGGGGAGCAATCGCCTGGTGGAATGGACGCTGGAGCGAGAGGGAGAGGAGGCGATCGCCCTGCATATTGTGATCCATTGCAATGCCGACGGTCTCATTTTGCTGGAGATCGTGCCCAGCCTGGCCAGCCAACCCAACGCCTTCATGGACTTCTACCAAACGGTTCGGGATGCGGCTCGCGCCCTTCAAGATGCACCCAACTTTGAAGCCCTCTGTCAGCAGATGACCCAGGAGATTGCGAGCTTAACCGGGTTCGATCGCATTTTGATCTATCAATATGACGCCCAATGGCATGGCGCGGTGATTGCCGAAACCAACCAATCGAACCTGGATTCCCTGCTCGGGCTCCATTTTCCGGATACCGATACCCGTGCCTGCCGCCCCCTCTATCAGCAGCATTGGTCGCGACTGATTCCCGATGTGCAAGCCGCAGCCGTTGCCATTATTCCAGACTGTCATGTCGAGACGGCTCAACCTCTGGATCTCAGCCATGCGATTTTGCGCAGCGTGTCGCCTTGTCACCAAGACTATCTCCAGAATATGCAGGTTCAGGCAACGCTGGTCTTGTCGATTATCCACGATCAGCAACTCTGGGGTCTGGTCTCCTGTCACCATGCCGCGCCCTGCTACTTTTCCTACGAACTCCAGCAGGCTTGCGAGTTTTTGGTCCAGGTCTTTGCCGTGGAACTCAGCTCGAAGCACCAGCAGCAGGATCATGCTGATCAGATTCACCTCCGGGATGTGCAAGCGCAACTGGTGGCCCAACTGACGGCCGAGAACCCCTTGGGAACCCTGCTGACCAGCGACCCCAGCTTGCTGGACTTGTTCCGAGCGACGGGGGTTGCAGTGGTTGAGTCGGAGCGGGTACAGACTCAGGGTCAGGTTCCTGAGGAGGGGGCGATCGCCGACTTAGTAAGTTGGCTGGCGACCCATACCGCCGAACCCCTGTTTGCTACTGCACACCTGAGCCAGGTCTACCCCAATGCCACCGCCTTCTCCGATCTAGCCAGTGGCCTGCTAGCCATCAACATTGCCCCGGAGTATTACCTGCTCTGGTTTCGCCCCGAACAGGTTCAAACCGTCAACTGGGCGGGGAATCCCCATGAAATCGCCGTGACGCACGATGCCACCGGGCAACCCCGACTCTCCCCCCGCCATTCCTTCGCCCTCTGGCAAGAGCAGGTGCGTGGCCAGTCCCTGCCCTGGCAACCCCATGAAATGGCCATTGCTCAAACCTTCGGGCAGGCGATTGTCAAGCTGTTAGCCGATCAGGCCACAATACTCCAGCAACTCACGCAAAAACTCGCTCGCTCCAATGCTGAACTCGAAAAGTTTGCCTACATTGCCTCCCATGATCTCCAAGAACCCCTCAATCTGGTGAGTAGTTATGTCCAGCTCTTAGAAATTCGCTATCTAGACCAGCTTGATGATGATGCCCGAGACTTTATCAACTTTGCAGTTGAGGGCGTGACCCATATGCAGGCGCTGATCGATGACCTGTTGGCCTATTCTCGGGTAGAAACCCAGGGGCAGGCCTTTCGCTCCGTTCCCCTGCAAACAGTGTTCGAGCGGGTGCTGGAGCAATTGCAGCTCAAGCTGGATCAACGTGATGCCCAAATTGGGGCAGATCCCCTGCCCACCGTCTGGGGCGATGTGATTCAGTTGGGTCAGCTTCTGCAAAACTTGCTCACCAATGCCCTCAAGTTTTGCCAGCCCGACCCGCCGCAGATTCAACTCTCCGTTCAAGCCCTGGCCACAGCATGGCAATTCTCACTCCAAGACAATGGCATTGGCATTGACCCGGAATTTCATGAGCGCATTTTCTTGATTTTCCAGCGCCTCCATACGCGGGATGAATACACGGGCACGGGCATTGGGCTAGCAATCTGCAAGAAAATTGTTGAGCGGCACGGAGGGCGCATTTGGGTCGAGTCGGCATTGGGTCAAGGGGCTTGCTTCCACTTCACCCTGCCGCGCGATGACGCGGCGTGATAGGACGGCGTGACGGAGATCACCGCTAAGATGCGTCTAGCGCAACTGTGTTCATTCTGACGGAAGATTAAGGTTGTTTGCAGAAAGTTTTTTTGTGTAAAGTGATTGCTCACTCAAGAGAACAATATTTTTCTCGCCGCATTGCGTGACTGTAATGGGTTGAATACAGGAGCTCGAGATAACCCTGCCCTGTGTTGAGCCTCGATAGCAATAGCCCGCTCATTGGGGTCAAACAAAATGCCCGCAGCTCAACTCTGAAACCCCTATGGCCATCTCCCAAACTGTTAGGCATATTCTGATTGTGGAAGACAATCTGGCCCATATTCGCTTAATTCAGGAAGCCTTTAAGCTGCATCAGCAAGCCTACGACCTGGCGATCGCCCGCGATGGGGTCGAAGCGATTACTTACCTCCAGCAGATGGATGTCTCTGCCCCGACCAACCGCCCAGACTTGATTTTGCTTGATCTCAACCTGCCGCGCAAAAACGGGCATCAAGTGTTGGCCGAGGTCAAAGAAGACCCCCAACTCCGGTGTATTCCGATCGTGGTGTTGTCCACCTCCAACTATGCTGCCGATATCCAGCAGAGTTATGATCTGCACGCCAACTGCTACATTCGCAAGTCGCGGAATTTTCAAGAACTCTCGCACCTGATCCAACAAATCGAAGATTTTTGGTTTAATACCGTGACCTTGCAACCCAAGTAAATCCCCTCTGGAAAACGCCTCGAAAGTCGCTGTTGTTATTGCGGCACAGGTAAAGTTTTGTTGATTGATGTAGCTTTCTGCTAAGAAATCATGCGATATTTCAGGGATTACTTAACAAACTTACCTTTTATAAATTGCCAACCGAGCCGTGTGAACTGAACCGTGAGTATTGACCGGGGTTGCATCATCTCACTGCTGTTGGAATCTATCGCGTTGCGGCCAGTCGCGCCGCATTGACGCTGAAGTTCTGCTGCAGGGAAGTCTAAGAAATACTCACGCTGAGGGGATAGCTGGCATTGTCTGGAGTCTCTTATGTGCGACGAGTCCTTGAAAATTTTGCTGATTGAAGATAATGGCGCAGAGGCGCGCCTCCTCAAAGAACTACTGAAGGGATCACCCGGCCTCAATACCCAGGTTGTTCATACCCCACGTTTAAAGGCAGCTCTTGAACACCTCGACCAAGCTACCTTTGACGTTATTCTCTTAGATTTAACGCTGCCCGATAGCATTGGGCTGACCTCTCTCGATCGCCTCTTGCAAGCTGCACCCCACAGCCCGGTGATTGTGCTCACCAACACCAATGATGAGCATTTAGCCCGCGAAACCGTCCGTCATGGTGCGCAAGACTATCTGGTGAAGCGGAATCTGCAACCGGAACTCCTCAGCCGGGCGATCTACTACGCGATCGAGCGCACCCAAGTTGCCGATTCGCTCTACCGGGTCAAAGCAGGACTCGAGCAGCAGGTAGAAATGCGAACCGCCCAACTGCGCCATGCTAAAGAGCTGGCCCAAACCACCTTGCAGTCGATCGGGGAAGCGGTTATCACCACCGATGCCCAGGGTCGGGTAGAAATGATGAACCCGGTTGCGGTGCGCCTGACGGGTTGGGATCTCAACCAAGCTAAGGGTCGTCCCCTGACCGAGGTGTTCCAAGTGCGGGATGAACAAACTCGACAGCTTCGGCAGGATCTACTCTCGACGGCCTTTGCAGCGGGAGCGTCCCAGGACTATGACCAGCTCCTGCTCCAACACCGGGACGGTCAGCCGGAAATTGCAGTGGAGGTCTCGCTCTCACCGATTCAGACAGCGGATCAGACTCTCCAAGGACTGGTATTGGTGGGGCGCAATGTAACCCCGACCCGCACCCTAACCCGACAGCTCCAATGGCAGGCGAGCCACGACACTCTGACCCAATTGATTAACCGCCGCGAATTTAAGCGTCGTGTGGATGGCGCATTGCAAGGTCTCAAGCGTAACGGTTGCGCTCAGAGCCATGGCGGCCAGCATCATCTGGCTCAGGCTCATGGGAGTCAGACTCATGTGTTGTGCTACCTCGACCTGGATCAATTCAAGATTGTGAACGATACCTGCGGCCACGCTGCTGGGGATGAGCTGCTGCGCCGGGTGGCGATACTGCTCCAGCACGACTTGGGTTCCAACGACTGTCTGGCTCGCTTGGGCGGTGATGAATTTGGGATCCTGCTGCAAGGCTGCTCCCTCAAGCAGGGCGAAACGTTTGCCCAACAAATTGTGGAGCGAATTCGCGCTCTGCGCTTTACCTGGGGCGATCGCACCTTTCAGATTGGCGCGAGTGTTGGCGTGATGGCCGTTGATGGTCAGCTAGCCGATGTCACATTGCTCCTACAAACAGCGGATACCGCCATGTATGTGGCTAAAGCCGCCGGACGCAACCGAGTGCAGGTCTATCGTCCGGATGATCCCGACTTTCAAAAGCACCAAGGCGAAATGCAATGGGTCAATCGCATTACCCATGCCCTAGCCGAAGATGGCTTCCGGCTCTACGCCCAGCGCATTGAGCCCATCGCTCCCGGCACAACCGATCAACCCCATTACGAGATTTTATTGCGTCTCCAAGATCCCCATGGGGGCCTGATTCGTCCGGGTCAATTCATGCCCGCTGCTGAACGCTTTGCCCTGATGCCACAGCTCGATCGCTGGGTGATTCGCACTCTCTTTGCTCAACTCGCGCGCCAGCCTGCTGCAATTGCAGAGCATATCTACGCCATCAATCTCTCGGGCGCGAGCTTCAATGACGATACGTTCCTCGCCTTCCTGCAAGGGCAGCTCGAACAATATCAGATTCCACCGGAGATGATTTGCTTTGAAATCACGGAAACGGTGGCGATCGCCAACCTTGACAATGCGGTGCAGATTATCCAGCATCTCCGTCAACTTGGCTGTAAGTTTTCGCTCGATGACTTTGGGACTGGAATGTCGTCGCTGACCTATCTCAAGACCTTGCCCGTGGACTACGTCAAAATTGACGGTCAGTTTATCCGCAACCTCATCAGCGACCCGGTTAGCGCAACCATGGTCAGCGCCATTAGCCAAATCTGCCAGGTTATGGGCCTCAAAGCGATCGCGGAATGCGTTGAACATCGCCGCCTGCTTGGCCAACTCTGGGATCTCGGCGTGAGCCATGTCCAGGGCTACGGCGTCGCCCTGCCCTGCCCCCTAGAATGGGTGATCGGGCATCCGGAACGTCAGCACCTGGTTCCCCTGGCTCTGGGCCAAGCCAGTTAGGGCACGCAGATTTCATGCTGGCAGGCGTCCCGCCTGCCACGGTTTGCCCATGAATTTGAACCGTCTTAAAGGCGACAGAACCAACAGCCTAGGCATTGTCCATCACGTTTATTCAATACACCCAAGCCAGAGACTCCGTTACCCGCTCCTGACCCGGTACTTCTACATGCAGCTTCATATCAACCGTGTCGATGTGATAGAGCACATCCCCATTCCTGGCATAGTAGCCTCCCTCGTCTAGACCCGAAAACGGAACGGTAATACCGCCACTCCCATTTTTCGCAAAGCCGGAATAATGGGTCGGTAAACCGTTACTGGGATTGCCGCAGATATAAACATCAAAATTGGCCGACTCAAGCTGGTTGAGCGCCACGGTTGAGTCGGGGCAAATGCCTTCGGGAGCTTGGGTTCCGGCAGGGGCGTTTTTATTAGGCAGGGCTTGAAGATATGCGGTATTGGCACGGACAAAGCAGTTCACACCCGGTAGCACGATCGCTAGCCAGGGTGCGCCCTGATTGTCGTAGACTAGGGGGTTATCGTAACCGGGGTCCACTTGAAATTCTTTGCCCGGGTTCAGGGTCGTGCTGACACCATAGTTGGAGCCCGCACCTTGGCGACAGTTGAGCCCCTCAGTATCCACCACTTTCCAGACGCTGGCATTGACGCTGGTGATATCTGGCTGGCTGGTGGGTGCAGTCGTCGTTTTCTCCACCTCAACCCCAGCTTCAGCGTTTTTCTCTACTTCGATGGTAGCCGTTGCCTCTTCCTCGGCGGCGGCTGGTTCAGGAGCTTCGTCGGATTCTACATTGGTCGGTGCAGGAGCGGGCGATCGCGTCAAGGCAACGGCAATAATACCCACCGAAGCCACCACACAGGCCCCCGCAATACCCGCTACCAAAGCCCAATTCGTATTATTGCTACGGGTTGATGCCGGAGTGTCTAGCGCAGGAGTAGCAGCAGCGACTACTGGCGTCGACGGTGCTTGCGGCGGGGGAGATTGGGGCGATACTACCGCAGTGGGAGCCTCCTCCGTGGTTGGACGGCCCGGCTGTGGCATCGCATCACTCGTAGCAGTTGTGTTCACCGAGAGGGTGTTGCCGCAGTTGCTACAAAAGCTGGCCGTATCGGCATTTTGGTGCTGGCAATTGGGACAAGTGATCATGATGGAAGGGTCGCGTTGGGTTTACAGATTGACGGGGGGAAACAGTGTGAAGTGATGAGATGCAGTTTTAGGGATCGAAACCAGGATTGAGCTTGAGCTAAGATGTAGGCTTGGTGTGAGTTCCCTTGACCTTTCAAGCTAGCATCGGTTTTCTGTCGCAGCGCCACTTGATCACACAATCGTTATAAATTGATGCGTTTCTAGGGGCTGTCGCCATTTAGATTACAAACTCTGACGGGGACTGACTTACAGCCCCTTTGCTTGTTGTTTGGGTCGGGCGTTCAATCCCTTGTCCCATAAGGCTTCTGAGTTTAATTTTGCTTGTT
>JBMYQW010000264.1:0-7345 GCA_049601735.1 Spirulinaceae cyanobacterium | reverse complement strand
TCAAGCCTTTCAGAATCATCTACTTGAACGGTGTGGACGCACCCATACTTCCGAGGATATTGAGCGGGCGATCGCCATGCTGCATCAGGCGGGCGTGACCAATTACAGCATCGATCTGATTTCGGGGTTGCCCCATCAAACCCTAGACGACTGGCACGATTCTCTAGAGCGGGCGATCGCCCTGGCTCCGCCTCACATTTCGGTGTATGACCTCACCATTGAGTCCGGCACGGCCTTTGACCGATGGTACGAACCAGGCGAGAATCCCTTGCCTTCGGATGACGCCACGGCAGCGATATATCGACTCACCCGCCAGATTCTCACCAATGCGGGATATGCGCATTACGAAGTGTCGAACTACGCGAAACCGGGATATGCCTGTCGCCACAACCAGGTCTATTGGCGGAACCAGTCCTACTACGGCTTTGGCATGGGTGCGGCCAGCTATACTCAGAACCAACGCTTTACCCGCCCCCGCAAACGGGCTGAATATTTCCCTTGGGTGGCCCAGGGTTGCCCCATCGAAACATCGCCCTTGAGTGAGACCGATCAACTGCTCGAAACCTTGATGCTGGGGCTGCGGCTAGCCCAGGGCGTTGATCTCACAGGCTTTACTGCCCCCATCCGGCAACAGATTCAGATGACGCTCGCCCCTGAACTAGACGCTGGATGGGTTCGGGTGCAGGGCGATCGCTTAACCCTCGCTGATCCCGAGGGGTTTCTGTTCTCGAACCAGATTATTGCACGGTTGTTTGAGCAGTTTGATGTTTAAAATTGCGGTTTAATTTGAGCAATGTCCCCTGAACTGGCAATTGACTGGAGAGCGCGATCGGTGGCTGCCCCTGACCTCGAACAAGATGTACTCGACCTATACGCCCAGGCGCTCTCGCCTCGGCATATTGCCCAGTTTTTGGCTGTGCCCCTAGCATTAGTGCAGCAAATTCTACGCAGCCACGGTTTAGAATCTGTGCCCCCGCTGCCGACGGTGGGCGATCTGCCCCCGGTGCATCAATGTCTGGTGAGTCGGCGCTGCGCTGATTATCTGCTAGCGGGTCAAAACCGTGAACAGGTTCCGGTCAGCAGTTTAGGGCTCGTGACCATTACCCGGCTCAAGGGCTACAACCATTTTTGGGTTTGCACCTATCTGATTGACTATCTCTGCCTGGGGCTCAAGGATACGCTCGGGCCCAGACCCTTGGAGCGCGATCGCTACGACGCCTTCATTGCTAATTGTTACCAGGCCTTTGCCGAAGGCTATTGCGAGATTTCCCTGGCCCAAGCCCAGGCCCTGGTCTTCGGGGCCGTGGAATATGGGGCCAAGGCAGGGTTTGAGCCCGCCGCTGGGTTTACCGAGACGGTCTATCATCTCGGCGATGGGTCGGGTCAGCCCCAGCTTGAGTTTGGCTATCAGGGTCAGCCCTTCTATATCAATGGCCCCTACGACAATGCCCGGCAGGTCATTAAGTCCCTAGAAACCCATGTGGGTCGGGGCAAGTTTCGCTATATTTTGGGCATTGGTTAGGGGCGATCGTCTCAAGGGTGCTTGAAGGACTGGCGTTCAATCATGATGAATTCCGTTTTACCCAGCGGAATAATATGCGCTGAGGCTATCCCCCTCTATCATAAGGATGAGGTGATGTCGTCTTACGGCTGCCCCCTAATGCTCCTCCTCACCGAACGCAGACTATGGCTTTTTCAATGAAACACGGGCTTTTTCAATATGACCTCACCGATCACCATGCCATACTTGGGGTTGCGGTTACATCAGACCCTGGCGCGGTGCGCAAACGCTACCTCAAGTTAGCGCGGCTGCTGCACCCGGATAGCCTCCGCGATGCCAGTGAGGCAGAAAAACGCCAAGCCAATGAGCTGCTCTCAAAATTGGTCAACCCGGCTTACGAGGTGCTCAAGGGTAAAACCCGCAATGAACATCAAATCATTCTGGAGCAAACTGGCAAGCGCCTGGCGAGCGAGGGAGGGACACCGAGCCTGAATAGTGAGATTGCCCAGTCTTATCTCAAGTCTGGTGGCGATCCGGGTAGTAACTATAACAAGGCACTCCAAGCGGTGGCGAAGCAACAGTACAAGTCCATTAAAGAGGCGATCGCCACGATTGAGACCCTCAGCGAACTCAACCTGGTCTACCTGATGAAGCAGGGCGGTAAAGGGGTGCGTAATGCTGCTGCGCCCAAAGCCACAGCCAGTAGTACCGCATCAGGGCCGAGTACCGCAGGACGGCCAGCGGCAGGTCAGACGGCTGGCCGGCCCGGCGCGGCTCCCCCGCCTCCACCCGCTGCGGCTTCACCCGTTGAACGCTATGTGGCTCGGGCTCAGGAATATATTCAGAAAAACAACTTTGCCAAGGCGGTACTAGAACTCCGGGATGGTCTGAAGCTCGATCCCCAAAACAGCACCTGCCATGCGCTTTTGGGCATGGCCTACCTCAAGCAGGATCAAGTGAGTATGGCCAAGGTTCATGTGACCAAGGCATTGCAATCGAACCCGAAGGAGCCCGTTGCCCTCCAGTGCAAAGCCTTCATCGAGAAAAAGCTCGGCAAGCCCATGGGCGGCAGTGCTGGGAGTAATACCAGCAAGTCTAGTAAGTCCAGCAACAAATCTAGCAAGCCCAGCAAGTCCCAAAACAGCGGTCGCTTTGGCGGTCTCTTTGGCAAAAAGTGAGGAGGGGATTCGGTTTGTCGGTTGTCTCCTGAAATGATCCCCCTTCCGCCTAAAATAAGCGTTGCGGACTCATTTTCCTCTTCATGATTCATCAACCTCCCGCTGGCAGTAAAGATCTTTTGCCCCTAGAGGTGCTCCAAAAACGCTGGATTGCCGATCGCCTCCGGGATGTGTTTAACCGCTGGGGGTATCAGCGCATCATCACGTCTACCCTAGAATGGCTCGATACGCTCACCGCTGGGGGGGCGATTCAACCGGAAACCGTGATTCAGGTTGAAGATGCCAACCAGGGCCGCTTGGGCTTGCGACCGGAGCTGACCGCTTCGATCGCCCGCGCTGCCGTGACCCGGATGGCCAGTGATACCCCGCCTCTGCGCCTCTACTACAGCGCCAATGTCTTTCGACGGGCGATGCAGGGCTACCACGGGCGTCAGGTGGAGTTTTACCAGACCGGGGTGGAATTGCTCGCGGCCAGTGGTTCGCTAGCGGATACCGAAATTCTGCTGTTGCTCATGGATTGCGTGACTCAGTTGGGCGTGAGCGACTGGCATATTCTCCTGGGGGAAGCCAGCCTGACGCGGGCGCTGCTGGCTCCCTTCCCGGCGGAACACCGAATGGCGGTGCGACAGGCGATCGTCACCCTCGATCGCCTCGCCCTCAAAGCCCTCCCTCTAGACGATGCCTTGCAAGAACGGGCACAATTTCTCTTTGAGCTGCGCGGCGAACCCGAAGCGGTACTGGCCCGCCTGAGTCAAATTGAGCTTGACCCCACCAGCCAGCAGATTGTCCAAGGGCTCAAAACCCTGATCGAGCGCCTGCGTCAATCCACACCGGAAACGTTACCGATCACCTTAGATCTGACGCTCCTGGAAGCGATCGACTATTACACCGGCATTGTCTTTGAAGTGGTTTCCGCCCATCAGCGCCAATATCGCGTTCTGGGCAAGGGCGGGCGCTACGATGCCTTGCTTGAGCTTTACGACCCGAAGGGTCAGGCCAATCCTGGCATTGGCTTTGCCCTCAATATTGAAGAGCTTCACGCGGCGCTGCTCAAGAGCCCCCAACTGCCCCAGACCAAACCGATTAATGACTGGTTGGTTGTGCCCCAAACGCCTGAGGCAGAAGCGGCGGCCTTCACCTACGGCCAGCAACTGCGCCAGTCGGAACATTTGGTGCGGGTGGAAATGCTCCTCGATCGCCGCGCTCCGGAAGCTGTCCGCGACTATGCCCGTACCAGTGGCATCCGGCGGCTGGCTTGGGTGAACCTGGATGGAACCCCAGAAATTGAGGTGCTCTGATGCAACAAGCGCACATTATTGGTTTGGGCCGGTCAGGCGCTGCGGCGGCACGGGTGTTGCAGCAGCGGGGCTATCGGGTGGAAATTGGCGATCGCGCCACCGCCACAACGCTGCATGAACTGCGCGATCGTCTCCAGACCGAGGGCATCGCCGTCAAGCTCGGCTACAGTTTGGATCTAGATCAAGACGCCCATCCGGATCTGATTGTCGTTAGTCCCGGTGTGCCCTGGGACATTCCCCTCTTGCAGCAGGCGCGGGAATTGGGCATCCCCACGATCGGTGAGATGGAACTGGCCTGGCAACAGTTGCAACCGCTCCCCTGGGTCGGCATTACGGGCACAAACGGCAAAACCACGACCACGGCCCTGGTGGGGGCGATCTTCCAAGCTGCCGGGCTCCGTGCCCCCACCTGTGGCAACATCGGCTATGCGGCCTGTGAGTTGGCTCTGAAGTCGCCGGAGCCTGCGGCTGAAGCCAAGGGTGAAAATGATGTCTTTGAATACGACTGGATTGTCGCGGAGATCAGCAGCTACCAAATCGAGTCTTCCAGTACCCTCAGCCCCCACATTGGCATTTGGACAACGCTGACGCCCGATCACCTAGCGCGTCACTACACCCTAGAAAACTATGCGGCGATCAAGGCCAGCCTGCTCCAGCGCAGCCAGCAGCAGATTTTGAATGGCGATGATCCCTATTTACGCGAACACGCTGACGCTTGGCCCGATGCCTTCTGGACGAGCACCCAAGGCGCGGAGCACCTTCCCCATGGGCGGGGCTTTTACCTGGAGCAGGGCCAGATTATGACCGCCGGACGCAAAATTGCTCCGGCATCTGCCCTGGCCATGCCCGGAGAGCATAACCAGCAGAACCTGCTCCTGGCCGTCGGCGCGGCCTATTTGGCGGGCATTGGTTCCGAGGCGATTATCACCGCCCTCAAAACCTTCCCCGGTGTGCCCCACCGCCTCGAAACGATTTGCACCCATCAGGGTGTGACCTTCATCAACGACAGCAAGGCGACCAACTACGATGCGGCCCAAGTAGGCCTCGGTTCGATGACTGCCCCCACGGTGTTAATCGCGGGCGGTGAGCCCAAGCAGGGTGAGGATGGAGCTTGGCTTGCGGCGATCCAGACCCAGGCGGCTCATGTGCTGCTGATCGGCGCGGCAGCCGAGGTTTTTGCCCAGCGTCTGAAGGCGGTGGGCTATAAAACCTACACTGTGGTCGAGACAATGGAACGTGCGGTGCAGGAAGGTTTGGCGATCGCCCAGTCCCAAAACCTCCCGACGGTGCTCCTCTCGCCCGCCTGCGCCAGTTTTGACCAATACGCTAACTTTGAAGTCCGAGGCGATCATTTCCGGGAGTTGTGTTTGCGACTGGCCCATCATGAGCCAACGTAACGGTATGGCTGGTCGAGAATGCCACAAACCCTGATTTGGTGGGCATTGCCCACCTTACATAACCTGAGATTAATTCTATGGACGTTATCCCTGCAATCGATCTGCTCAACGGCGAATGTGTCCGACTCTACCAAGGCGACTACGCACAATCTGAAGTGTTTAGCTCTGACCCGGTGGCGATCGCCCAGCGGTGGCAACAGGAGGGGGCCACGCGGCTCCATCTGGTTGATCTCGATGGCGCAAAACAGGGCACGACGGTGAATCATGCGGCGATCGCTGCGATCGTCCAAGCCGTTTCGATCCCCGTGGAAGTGGGCGGTGGGCTGCGCAGCTTAGAGAGCGTGGGGCGGATGTTTGAGTTGGGAGTGCAATGGGCGATCGTGGGCACGGTGGCGGTGGAACAGCCCGATTTGGTGCGGCAATGGTGTCAGCAGTTTCCGGGGCGGATTATTGTCGGCATTGATGCCCGCGCTGGCAAGGTGGCCACGAAGGGCTGGCTTGAAACCTCCACGGTTCAAGCCACGGATTTAGCCAAGCAGATGGCGGACTACGGTGCAGCGGCGATTATCTACACCGATATCCACCGCGACGGCACAATGGCGGGCCCGAATATGGAGGCGCTGCGGGAGCTGGCCCAGACCGTGCCGATTCCAGTGATTGCCTCGGGCGGTGTGAGTTCGCTGACGGATGTGCTGAGTTTGCTGGCCCTAGAGCCGATCGGGGTAAGCGGCATGATTATTGGGCGGGCGATCTACACGGGGGATGTGGTGCTCTCGGAAGCGGTGCAAGCGGTGGGGCTAGGGCGGTGGCAGGATGTACCGCCGGGGGGCGGGCCGCGGTTGGCGTGAGACCGTCTAAAATCGAATCCAGATCGTTTTTACCCGTTCTATGACCGGCCCCACCGCCACGCTCCTCTTCTCCTGCCCTGACCAACAGGGCCTCGTCGCCAAGATCGCCAACTTCATCTATGCCAATGGCGGCAATATTCTTCATGCCGACCACCATACGGATTTGGGGGCGGGGCTGTTTCTGACGCGTCTCGAATGGCAACTTGAGGGGTTTCAATTGGCGCGGGATTTGATTCGGCCGGCGTTTGGGGCGATCGCCTCTGGCATTGCGCAGGGCGCGATCGCCCAACCCCTCAATGCTCAATGGCAGATTCATTTTTCCGATACCGTGCCCCGGATCGCGCTCTGGGTCACCAAGCAAGACCATTGCCTTCTGGATCTGCTCTGGCGCTGGCAGGCAAAGGAGTTCTTAGCAGAGATTCCCCTGATCATCAGCAATCATGAGGCGTTGGCGGGAGTTGCCCAGCAGTTTGGCATTGATTACCACCATCTGCCGATGACAGCGGCAACCAAGGCTGACCAGGAGGCTCGGCAATTAGAACTGTTGCAGCAGTACCGGATTGATTTGGTCGTGCTGGCGAAATATATGCAGGTGCTGACGGCTGATCTGCTGGCCCAAGCGCCGCCGATCATTAATATTCACCATTCGTTTTTGCCAGCGTTTGCGGGGGCGAAGCCGTATCACCGCGCCTACGATCGCGGCGTCAAAATCATCGGCGCGACGGCCCATTATGCGACTCAGGATCTGGATGAGGGGCCGATCATTGAGCAGGATGTGGTGCGGGTCAGTCACCGGGATGGGGTGAAGGATCTGATCCGCAAGGGCAAGGATTTAGAGCGGGTAGTGTTGGCTCGGGCGGTGCGGCTGCATCTCCAGAACCGGATTTTGGTCTACGGCAACCGCACGGTGGTGTTTGGGTAGTGTGTAGAATGTGCTGAAGAAGCACATTCTACACACTAACAAACATTACATTGAAAGGGTTTTCCCATGCCCGCACCTGCACTAGCATGAGATGCTTCCATCGAGAACAGCATAGAAGCACAAACTAAGAACGTGGTGAGTAGAAAAAGGCTAATAAAGCTCTTGATGCTCATAGACATTGAAGAAAATTGTAGAATCTGA
>JBMYQW010000263.1:0-7345 GCA_049601735.1 Spirulinaceae cyanobacterium | reverse complement strand
TTCCTTGGAATACTCTAAGCAGATCGACAATTTTTTGCACCTGTGATGTTCGAGTCATATGCAGTCAAAAAAATCTCAAAACTAAAGCCACTACAGATGTTCCGTATGAATTCATAGGCAGCTCACCTACCCACAAACTCGGAAAGCCAATTGAGCAAATTCAGCTTATGCAAAATGATTTGCCGGGCTTCTGCGATCGCCTCCCGCGCCTCATGCCAAGCATCCAAACTTGAGGTGACATCCTGAATAAACTTCGCGCCATTGTCATCTAAACCCGGCAAGCGTAAAAAGCTGCCTGGGGGGAGCAGGCGATCGGCCGCATCGCCGCCATAATAAATCGGCAAGCACCAAGCCAAAAGTGCATCCCAAAGTTTTTCGCTTACGTACCAGTCATTACTGGCATAGTTCTCGATCGCCAGATTGTAATAATAGGGGCCCATGGCGTTGGCCTTGTTAATCAGTTCACCGCGACTGTTTGACCCAGCGGGCAAACCGCGACCGTAGAGATCAAAGGGGGTTTCTTGATCCCGCAACAAATTTAAGAAGTCCATCCGCAGTCGATGGCGGGCCGTGCGGGTAATGCCGGAGGTGATCCAGCAGCAGCGTTCGGTTTTGGGTGGCGGGCCGAGGTCGGCCAGTTCTCGAAACGAGCGATCGTAGTACCAAATCGCGGGCATATAGTCCGGGGTGGGCGCAAAATCGTCGGGGCCTGAAACGTAGCCACAATGGACTTGAGCTTGGGCATATTGTCGGACGCGATCGCGCTCCTTCTCCTCAAAAGGCGGCTCACGGGTGAGGAAGATAATCCGCTCCTTAGGCACAGCCGCGAGGCGCTGCCGCACGATCGCCGCTTGGGCCTGCTGCTGCTGCCACCAAGCCCGCGCACTGCGCCGCCAGCGTTGGCGCAGGGGCAGGGGTTCAGGGTCAGCCGGAAAATCGTGGAAATTGTAGAGCAGCAGATAGTCTGGCTCCGGTTCGGGCGCTTGCATTTGGATCTGGCCCCAAACACCAAAGGGTTCCGGCGACTGTGACCAGAGCCAATCCCGTTGGGTCAAGCCACTGTAGCTACTGAGCATTCCAACGGTATAGGGCGGGGTCATGGCAAGCGGCGGGAAACGTACCTGCCTATTATAAGGAGATGACCCAGACTGAACATACAACGCCGAATAATGCCGCACCTGCGCCCCCCCATTCACCTTGGATCACCTGGAAGCTGCGGCTAATGCCCTTCTGTTGGGGCGGCGCATTCGTGGCGGGGCGGGCGGCGGTGCAAACCGTAGACCCGCTGAACGTAGCGTTTTGTCGCTACGGGCTGGCCACGCTCTTGCTGCTGCTCTTGACCTGGCAAGTGGAAGGCGGTTTACCCGCCCTCAAGCCTCGGCAGCTTCCGGGTCTTCTGCTACTGGGACTTACGGGCGTCTTTGGCTACAACGTGCTGTTTTTTCTGGCGCTGGAGCAGGTGTCTGCCAGCCGCGCCGCTTTGGTGATTACGACCAACCCGGCGTTTATTGCCCTGGGGGCAGCCTGGTTGTATCAAGAATCCCTCTCTGGGCGCAAACTTCTGGGTATTGGTTCGGCTTTGGCGGGGGCGGCGATCGTGATCAGTCGGGGCGATCTGACGCTCATTTGGTCTGAGGGCTTAACGGTGGGTGATCTGTACCTCCTCGGCGGTATTGCCACCTGGACGGCCTATAGTCTGCTGGGCAAGGTGGTGATGCGATCGCTCTCCCCCCTGGCCGCCACCACCTATGCCTGCCTGATCGGTACACCACTCCTGCTAGTTCCGGCGCTCAGAGCCGGATTACTGACCGCCCTGCCCCAGTTTTCTGCCGCTGCTTGGGGGAGTATTGTCTATCTCGCCGCCTTGGGAACGGTGTTGCCGTTTTGGTGGTATTACGAGGGGATGCAGGCGATCGGCACGGCCAAAGCAGCAATCTACATCACGTTTGTGCCCGTCGTGGCGGTGCTGCTGGCGGCACTGTTCTTAGGCGAGACGTTGACGGGGGCGATCGCTCTCGGCGGCCTGCTCGTAGTGGCGGGAATTTTGCTAGTCAATCGAGGATAGCCAGTCTGTTGAGGGCGCGTCATCAATTAAACTCAGAAGCCTTATGGGACAAGGGATAGAGCGCCCGACCCAAAAAACAGGAAAAGGGGCTGTGCGCGAGATATAGCAATGGTTTGAAACCCAAATGATGACAGCTCCTAGCTGCGTTAAAAGTCCTCAGGATCAAGCCCGGCCTCCCGCAGCTTTGCAGTCATCTGTTCAATCTGTGCACGGAGCTGGTCTCGCTCACTGCGAACGACTTCTAGCTTCTCAAATGGCTCCCCATCGGGATGAAAGATCGCCAGCTCATCCGGCAATTCAAACCGGATGCCCAGCAGGGGGGATGTCCAGGGCAGGTAGAGGGCGGTAATCAAGGTGCAAACCTCATCGGTGGACTCGCGGACATAGCCCCAGAAATCTTTGCGCTGCGGGTCGTAGTAGTAGGACTCTAAAACGCCGTAGTCTTCATAAAATTTTTGCTTCTGAGCCATTTCCTTGCGTGTGTTGCTGGGGGAGAGCACCTCAAACACCACTTGAGGGGCGATGCCCCCTTCTTGCCACTGCTTGTAGCTCCCCCGTCTCCCCTTGGGCCGACCGAAGGCGACCATCGCATCGGGTGCTTGGCTCGGTGGGGTTTCGTCTTTTTTAACTTGCACGGGATACCAAAGCAAATCCCCCGCGACAAATGCGTTTTGGTCTTTGAGCAGATGCTTGAGGTTTTCAACGATCAGGACAATCCAATTAAACTGCTCGGTGTTGTCAGCCATGGTTTTGCCGTCTGAGTCTGGGTAGAGAGTCTGGGATTTGATCGGGGTTTGAACCATGGTCTGTTGGGGGCAAATGCACAGGGTTTTTGGGACAGCGTTTTGGGGGCAAATATTGTGGTCTGAGTCCCAATTCCACTATATCCGTAGCTGTTAAGTGCCGACGGCTATGCCTCCCATCAGGTAATTCAAGAGAGCGACACGATCGCACCGTTGCGCTTTCCTAAGTTGAGCGTACCTGTGGTGGATGTATTGCCCTTGCCCCCCTCGAAAACAATTTAGGACGTGTCATCAATCCAGAACGATCAAAGAGAGCTATCCTGAGAAAAGGACGTTACAAAACTTTACAAATGACCCGAGTTATTGTCATTGGTGCAGGGATTGGTGGGCTGACCGCAGGGGCGCTGCTGGCTAAACGCGGTTTTGAAGTCGAGATTTTTGAGCAGGCGGCGGTTCCTGGTGGTTGTGCTTCTACCTTTAAACGGCGAGGCTTCACGTTTGATGTGGGCGCCACCCAAGTTGCGGGCTTAGAACCGGGAGGCATCCATCACCGCATCTTTACGGAACTGGGGGTAGCTCTGCCCGAGGCAACCCATTGTGATCCGGCCTGTGCGGTATTTTTGCCGGGAGAAACGGAACCGATTCAAGTTTGGCGCGATCTACAAAAATGGCAGACAGAACGACAGCGGCAGTTTCCGGGGAGCGATCGCTTCTGGCAGATCCTAAACGCCCTATTTGCAATAAGCTGGCGCTTCCAGTCCCGTGATCCGGTACTGCCGCCACGCAACCTGTGGGATCTGGGACAACTCTTGCAGGCGGTGCGACCCGATACGTTGCTTACGGCCCCTTTTGCCCGGATGACTGTGGGCGATCTGCTTCAGCTTTTGGGATTAGCAAATGACCAACGCCTCAGAACGTTTTTGGATTTGCAACTCAAGCTCTATTCCCAGGTGGACGCTTCAGAAACCGCGCTGCTTTATGCCGCCCCAGCCCTTGGGGTCTCTCAAGCCCCTCAGGGTCTGTTCCACCTAGAGGGCAGTATGCAGGTGTTGAGCGATCGCCTCACCCAAGCCCTTCGCAACCATAGCGGTCAGCTCCATCTGCGCCATACTGTCAAAGAAATTCATCACACCGATGGCCATGTACAAACAGTGTTGGTGTTTAACCAGAGAACGCAGACATACCAAACGCTCGCCGCTGACCATGTTGTCGGCAACCTCACGACGCACAATCTAATTGAGTTGCTCACCCCAGAACTTCCCGCCCCAGCAACAGGCTCGCCCTTACCGACCAGCCTGCTGAATCTGGGTCAATATCGCCAGCGGGTGGAGGCCCTGCCAGAACCCTCCGGTGCGTTTGTGGTCTATCTCGGCGTGAGCGCAGCGGCGATTCCGGAAAACTGTCCGCCCCATTTGCAGTTTCTGTATGATGCCGAGGGGCCGATCGGCGAAAACAACTCCCTCTTCGTCTCGGTGAGCCGGCCAGGGGATGGCCGTGCTCCGGCGGGTCAGGCGACGATCACGGCGTCGAGCTTTGTTGACCCGACACCTTGGTTTGGCTTGGCTGAGGAAGAATATTTCGCCCGGAAGCAGACGTACCAGGAAACTGCGATCGCCCACCTCGGCCGTTATTTCCACCTCACCGCCGAAACGATCCTGCACCAGGAGGCCGCCACACCCCGCACGTTTGCCCAATATACGGCACGCCAATGGGGCTATGTGGGCGGTCTTTCCCAACGCCGGGCCACGTTCGGCCCCTTGAGCTTTGGGACACGCACACCGCTACAGAACTTTTGGTTGGTGGGAGATTCGGTTCATCCAGGGGAGGGAACGGCGGGGGTGAGTTACTCGGCTCTGATGGCGGTGCGTCAGATTGAGCAGGCTGGAAGGTCGGCGATGAGGTCTTCTGGGCGATTGGTAGCTTGAAGTAAAACGTCGTTGCCGCATTTGGCACAGAACGACAGCCAATTTCGCCGCCATGCAGTTCAATGATCTTCTTGCAAATACTCAAGCCCAAACCGGTTCCGGGTAATTTCTGCTGTGCCTGGGGGTCAATTTGCTGAAATCGGCTAAATAATAGATGCTGTTTCTCAGGGGGGATGCCGGGGCCATGGTCCGTGACTTTGACGATCGCCTCACCGTCTTGGCATTCAGCCGTCAGCTCAATGCAGTCTCCAGATTGGGTGAACTTAGCCGCATTCGAGACGAAATTACTCAAAACCTGCAATAAACGCTTGGGATCAGCGTTGAGGGTAATGGATTCACAGCAGGTATATTTCTGAACAACCAGCTCGACTTTAAACTGTTGACAATACACCTGGTTTAGCCTGAAGGCATCTTCAAGTAAGGCATCTAAACTAAATGCTTCGGTATTGAGTTCAAGTTGGCTAGACTCCAGATGAAAGAGGTCAAGGATATCATTGACTAAATCCAGCAGGCGGGTGCTATTGCGATGGGCAATATTAAGGATTTCTTGGCGTTTCTCTTGCTTAATCGTTTTACCAACGCTTTTTAGCAAAATCGATAAACCACCATAAATTGCAGTTAGGGGCGTACGCAATTCATGGCTGATCATGGCAATAAATTCATTTTTCGCCTGTTCTGCTTTTTGCAAAGATTTGACTTTCAGCCGTAGCTCCAATTGCGCCACCACCTGACGGGCGAGAGCTTGGAGGGCGCTTTGCTGCTTGGGGGACAAGGTGCGGGGCTCGTTGGCAATCACACAGAGGGTTCCTACCTTGACATCGTTGTCCATGACCAAAGGTACACCCGCATAGAACTTAACCTCCGGTGCGCCTGTGACTAAGGGGTTATCGTGAAATCGCTGATCCCGTAAAGCATCCTCTACTAAAAACAGTTGATCATCGAGAATGGCATGGGCACAAAAGGCTAAATCTCGGGGTGTTTCCTGCGCTTCTAAGCCATGGCGAGATTTGAACCATTGGCGATCGCGGTCAATTAAACTCACAAGAGCGATTGGTGTCTGGCAAATTTCTGCTGCGAGTTGGGTCAAGTCATCGTAGGCTTGCTCGCCCAAGGTATCTAAAATGTCGAGTTCCTGGAGTTTTTGGAGGCGCTTCTCTTCATTTGGAGGTAAGTCAGCGGGAATCATAGGAATTTTTCAACACAAGCAACTGCCCGTTGGAGTTTTCAGGGGCTTGGAGATGGAGCAATCTCTCTATGTATTATGGCTCACAATTTGTTGAGAGTGCTCCACCTTGTTTTTGAGCCGTCGTGCAGAATAGGGTCATGCCCAGACGAGAACTTCGGCCGTCTAATACCAAGTCTATAAATTCAGGCTACAGATCTAAAATCATGAGGACTGAGCTTGTCGAAGTCCGGCGCTTAGGATTGGATTTCATCTGTAGCCAGACTTTTGTGTTTTGGTATAAAGCACCCCGAATGGGGTAATTTGATTGCTGTGATCAACCGCTCAGTTTGCAACTTTGTATTATGGCGCACAATGGATTGCAGTTGATCCAGCTCATTCCTGAATGCGCAAGTTGAAGTGCAATATTTGCATGAGCTGGCGGGTTGGCCAGGATTATTCAGCAGGCAGCCGAGACAGCTGCGCTACGGTTCTTCCGCTTGGATTGTCCGTAGCGCGGGTGGTCAGTGAGCTTGTCGTTGGCATAGCCTCCCGGAGGAATAATCTGCATCTTGCCCGCCACGAGTGTGCAACCTGAATAACACCTGGTTTACAGCTCTGTCCTGACCGCTGGGGTGCGCGTGTTATCGCTTGTCCTGCAAGACCTTTGGGTTAATACTTCTGAGGTTAATGGATAACACGCTCTAACGATTCTTGAGCAATACCGTTGCGTGGCTGACCCCATTGGCTGTGCCTTGGCTGGTAAGCACCAGGGATTCCAGATTTTTTAGCAAGGGTTGGGCGGCCACATCGAACACTTTGAGTAAGGGGAATTGCTGCTCTAGGAGTGGCTGGACTTTGGGCCAATCGAGGTAAAAGTAGCCCGTGTTTGGCACGGGGAGTTGAGCGATCGCCCCCTTAAAGTCTTGATTTTCCAGCAGCGAAGCCCGCTGGGGCTGCACCATGTTGGTGATCACATTCAGGGAATTGGAGAGCAGGAGATAATCACCTACCTGGGCATGGACGCCCTGGACTTGGGCATCCACCCGGCCGCCCTTAGCAACCAATTCTGTCCAGACGGTGACGGGTGTTTCAGCAATCGAGAGTTGCGCCAAACTCAGATTCTGGGCTTGGGCTAACTCATCGAGTGCGGCGATCGCTGTCTCGGCCGCCTCGCTGCTGTGGGCCGCTAAAATCCAATCTCGATTGGGCAGGAGTGAGACGGCATAATCCCCTTCAACCCAGCTAAAAATATCGTTAGCCAGATCAACGCCCAGGGCCGATTGGCTGCGGGCGATCGCGCCCTGAAGCAGTTCCCAGATGGGACTGTCTGACCCTAAGCCCGCTTCTACCTGTTGCCAGAGGTGCGCCAAATCTGTCCCGGCGGCAGTAACGCTGGTTTGGGGCGGCAGATAGCCGAGGGCAGCCACGGGCTGACTCAGTTGGGGGC
>JBMYQW010000262.1:0-7353 GCA_049601735.1 Spirulinaceae cyanobacterium | reverse complement strand
ACCCCGAACCCACCCCGGTCATCGCTACGCGAGACCGCCCCTCCCGAGAGGGGATTTCTGGATTAAAATCTCCTCCTGGGAGGAGTACCCGCAGGGGGAGGTGGGTCGGCCCACTTCACTTCTTGGAGCAAGTTTCTGCCGCTTTTCTGTCCGCCTTTGGCGGACTCAGACGCTCTGAACCCTGAACTCTATTAGGTTGCACTACGAATCGCTTGAATATCTTGGCGTTCGCTGTGATCAGGGATTGGTGGGGTTTGACGTGTATCGGTGATCAACCAGTCAAGGGCCGCCGCTCGAACATCGATCGCCGCCCCATTTTTATCGACGCAGTAGCGCCCAAAGACCAGCTTGTCAATTAGGCGCACCCCTTCACCAAGGCGGGAATATTCAAAAATCACGCTATTATCGACGGTTGCATCTTTACAAATATGGCAACTTGGGCCGATCATCGTGGGGCCAATAATCGTTGCCCCATCTTCAATGTGGGTCATGCCACCAATATAGACTGGGCCGCGTATATCGACCTTGTCCCAATTCACGACCACGTTGAGCCCCGTATAGACCCCCGGCTGGACTTCCTTACCCGGAATCGCGACATTTTTGATATCCCCCGTGAGGACGCCGCGAATTGCGTGCCAATAGTCGGGGACTTTGCCAATATCGACCCATTCAAAGTCCATCGCCACCGCGTAGAAGGGCGCACCTTTTTCCACTAGGAGCGGGAAGAGATCACCGCCAATATCAAAAACGGTCTTGGGGGGAATATAGTCCATGATCTCTGGCTCAAAGATATAGATCCCCGTATTGATCTTGGTGCTGAGGGCTTCGGCCACCGAGGGTTTTTCTTGGAAGGCTTGAACCCGCCCCTCGTCATCCGTCACGACCACCCCATAACTGGGGACTTGTTCTTTGGGCACGGTTTTGGTGACGATCGTGGCGATCGCCCCTTTTTGCTTATGCCAGGCAATCGCTGCGGTCAGATCCAGATCAATGAGGGCATCGCCACAGAGCACAACAAAAGTATCGTCAAAAAAGGGATAAAAGTCCTGAATTTTACGCATTCCCCCCGCCGAGCCCACAGCCTGACCCACGAGTTCACCGTCCTCCTTGATACTGCCCTCAAAGGAGTAGCCGAGTTCAACCCCAAACCGCTGGCCATCCCGAAAATAATCCTCAATCTCGTTGGCCAGATGACTGACATTGACCATCACTTGGTTGAAACCATGCTGCCGCAAGAGTTCAAGCAGGAACTCCATCACTGGCTTTTGCAAGATCGGGATCAAGGGCTTAGGAATGGTGTAGGTGATGGGACGAACACGAGTCCCCTTGCCCGCTGCCAAAATCATGGCTTTCATGTCGGTTGTATCCTCGTCGGCAGTACTGGCGTTGAGTCAAGATCAACGATTTTGATTTTATCCCAATCTTCAGGGGTCAACGGTCACAATCAGGGGTTTTATTTCCAGATCGGCGTAGAAATGGTCTTGCACCAGCTCTACTTTCGATTGGGAGCAGAGTAGGAGCAAAGCCCAAAACACCCCCACTCGGTCATGGGTTGAGGGGGCGTGGGCTTGGGCGTCAGCCCACCATTGCACCAGTTGATCGAGCGAAACGATTGGTTGGGGCTGCTCAGGTGTGGGCCAGAGGCGATCACGCAGGAGAACTTCAAGGCGATCGGCGGTTTCATTGAGGTTTTCATCGTGGGCGAGCTGCGCGATCTGTTGGGTTGCTTCCCGCCGCGAATAGGCCAGCCGCCGCTGCCGTTGCCGGGGCAGTTGCGTCTCCATCAACCGGGCCATTTGCTGAATCTGGGCAACGAGTTCGTTGAGGGTAACGCGGCGACGCCGGACGGGCGGCACGTTGGGGCGGCGACGGATATGGTGCTCTAGGCGAGGCGGCAGTTCAGGCGGCGTCCACAGTTGGGCATCTAGCTCGTCCTCTAACTCAGCCTCGTCCTCATCTTGGGCCTCCAAGGTATTGGCCTTCAGGAGCACCAGCATAGAGGCCCAGACGAAAGCCTGACCCGATTGGGGGAGATGCGAACTGTCCGCATCGTTGGGCTGGGTCGTCGCCATATTGAGCGGTAATTGACTCAAGTAGCGATCGATGACCTCAATGACCTGCACATCCCAGGGGTCAATCTCACCCCGGCTGGCGAGGTCGTGTAAGACAGCAATGGCTTCTTCGGCAAGCTGGAGGGTCATGACTCAAATTGCAGCATCCTGAGAAGGCAATAGACAGATATAGCAAAGGGAAATCCGTTTAGGACATCGCGTAGGGTGGGCAATGCCCACCAGGAGAGGATTTCAGCTTCTGCAAAATGTCCTACCCAGCAATATCACTGCGATAGAAACTCAAAAACAACCCCATGGGCCTGTTTCCTGAGCCTCAGCCGTTAAATTCAAAATAACGGATCTGAGGCACAGTAAAACATTAGCTCTGGGGTTGCTTTTGTAAGGGATGCAGCACACCTACAATCAGGCGACTGATCTCTTGACCCAATTCACACGCCCGCTGAACGAGACATCATTACGTGAGTCTAATTAGCGGATATGAGCGCAATCAAGCAACGGCTAGTGTGCAGATGCAGAGGCAACCGGTGTTTTGTTGACCGTCTCTTGGGGGATAATCGAGCGCAAGCTGGGGAAGAGAAAATGATTCTCCTCGACATATTGAGCACCAAATAGACCCTTCTCTGCCCAAAAATACCGATCTGTTGTATGCTCGTTACGGCGTACGATTAAGACGGCAGGTGGAACAATTGAATTAGCGGCGATAAACTTCCGCGCGGCAGTAACTGGTTTATCTTCCCCACTCTCCAAATTGTACTGGGGAACCAACTCTAAGATTTTGCGCCCTTCTTGGCGACGGCGGCTCTTGCGTTTGCGTTTCCTTGCCAAACTAACGACCTCCTGTGGTGACTATTTTATTGTAGCGTGAGCTACAAAACTCCGCAGATATAGTATCCGATCTAATATTGGAAGTCAAGATATGCTCAAAAAGCAGTCTTTTATCAGGAGATCTTGTTTTTTGAGCGGGATTGATTTTTCTGTTTGCTGCCGCTATGCTCATGCCGCCCTGCCATGATTTTGTTGCGCTTTGCGAGTCTCAGGTCACATTGCTAGCTCAAGTGATGGGGGCAAGCTGGAGCGCGATTTATCTCACCGAGAACCCCATGGAGCCTACACCGGCCCAATTGCATCCGCTGGTGAGTTATCCCCATGCTGGGCCACCGCTGTGGGAGCCCCTGCTAGAGACGAGCAGGGGGGAAGACCCAGCCGCTGCTGCCCCGCCCAGAAATGACACTACAACCACAGCGATCGCCCCTCAACCCCTGCCCTGGGAAGACAGTGGCCGGTGGGGGCGGCGGCAGGTTATTTTGCCCCTGCTCCATGAGGAGATGGTGCTAGGGCTGCTGGTAAGTCGACGCACCGATCGCCCCTGGCAAGAGGTCGAGCTGACTCAGGTGGGCTACATTGCCCATACGCTCGGGATATCTTGTTTTCTGGATCAGCAGTCCCAGCAACTGCGCCAAGACCTGACGCATTACCAGAGTCATGCCAATGCCCGTCAAGAGCGTCTGGACTTAGTTCTGCATCAGCTCCGTAGCCCCCTAACCGCGTTGCGAACCCTAGGGAAGCTACTGCTCAAGCGATTTTTGCCCGGCGATCGCAACCATTCTGTTGCAGAGAGTCTGGTGCGCGAGGGCGATCGCCTCAAACTACTCATCGAACAACTGGAAACGCTGCTCTCACAGCCCCCTGCGCGCACCTATACCTTGCCCGGCCAGCAATCCCCCCCCCTACTACCGGGCTCTGCCCCTCAGCCCCCGACTGCGCCCCTCTCGTTGCTGCCCAGTGCCCGACTGAACCTCACTGAAATTGACCTTGCCGAACTTCTCAAGCCATTGTTAGTCGCCGCGACTGAAATGGCTCACCAGCAAGATCTCACCCTCTCGGTCCTCATTCATCCTGAGCAGTTGCCGATTCAAGGGGATGCGATCGCCCTGGGAGAAGTGTTCAGCAATCTCCTAGAGAATGCCATCAAATACACCCCCGCAGGCGGCTCAATTACGGTTGAAGTGGGCATTGAAGCGGGAAATGTTTTGGGGGTTCTGATTCAAGATACAGGCTGCGGAATTCCGACGGCCGACCAAACCCATATTTTTGAGCGGCATTATCGGGGGGCGCAAGCAGACGGCGAGATTCCCGGTACGGGTCTGGGGCTGGCGATCGTTCAAGATCTGCTCACCCAAATGCAGGGACAGATTGAAGTAACCAGTCCGAACCCCGGCCAAACAAAAGGGACAACCTTCACCGTTTGGTTGCCCCTTTCCTAAGGAGAGGCTTGAGCCCCGGCCCTGCGATCGCGGTGATCATTAAGGCGCGTTATTCTGGTTAACCGATAGAAGTCTTAATGATGAGAGTTCCTAAAACTCCCCGACCTCTGCGGCCAAGAAAGCCTGGTCATCAGCCATGGTTTTCAGAATCTTTTGAATTTCCGTTTCCTCAAGCCCACTGATGGAGAGCACGGTTTGTAAGTCAGCGACCACTGCCTCTGGGTTGGTTTGATAGGCTTGCGTTAACGCCGCCACCCCGTCATACCAGATGTAATTGCTAAAGAGATACGTTCCCTGTTCGTAGGACGGCAGTTCTTCGAGGTTGGTCAGGGTTTCAGGGTCAGTCCAATCCACCGCATCACTCGGCAGATAGCTGATATAGCCCATCACCGTACCCGCCACAAAGCGACCCTCTGCATCATCGTAGACCGTTACATCCCAGCGATAGTCTTGACCCGGCTCCAGTAGCGATTCCCCCATGGTGGTGGTGGGGAGTTGAATCTGCAAAAAGCCGGATCGACTTTCTACCAGCAACTCTTGCTCATGGATAATGTCGCCTGTTGCCGCATCTTCAAGAGCCAGGTAGACGAACCGCTCACTGGATGCTGCCGTCAAATAGAGCATCAGACTGGGGTCAGGCCGAACCGTGACACCATAGAGATTGTGCTGCGGAGTCAAAGCGGCGACTTCAACCGCCGTCACAATGCTCCGAGTTGCGCCGGATGTGGTGCGATCGGCGGAAGTGTCAACACTGGGCGTAAAGCCAGCCTCTTGCCAATCGGCGAGGTTGGGCAGCGAGGACTGGGCAAAGCTGGGGTGAGCCAGGGGGAGCGCCGCTAGGGCGGTCAATAATGCCGTACTGCCCCAGAGGGCAAGCTGGCGGAACCCTTTGGGGGTCGGGGAAAAATATTGCATGAAGTCCTGTTCTCCTAGATCGTGACCAAGAATACTGAATAATTTGCGTAGCCCAGTAATGCTTAACTGGCAGTGGTTACAACTCAAACTTCTGTATAGAAGTATTGTGCTGGGTTTTCGGCGGCAATGAGGGCTCCCTCCCCTCACTTCTGTTGTAACTAAAAATAGCTGGCACTGTCCATTGTTGTGAGTTAGATCACGAGCTGTTGGTTCATCTCTCGCTGCTTGTCAAGCGGTAACGATTGCGCCAAAGATTCAGTCGCTGCAAATTAATGAGCGATCGGGTAAGGTATTCTGAAGTTTGGCTGGAACGGATGGGATGGGAGGCGATCGGGTAAGGTGTTCTGAGGTTAATCTTCCCCTTCGTTTACCGCTGTTGAGTATGATTCCGAATTCCGTCGCATCTGCCGCCCGAGGGACAGTCTGCCAACGGGCGACGCTCTACCCGATCGCCGCTGTTAGACTCCAGGGCATGGTTTTTGTGGGCGAGGAACTTTACGCCCTTGACCCCACTACAGGGTATTTGTTGGCGATCGAGCGCGATCGCGGCGCAACCCGGATCATCAACGCGCACCATTGGCAAGACTTTGTGGGAGCAACGGGTTTAGCTTTAGAGGGCTCAACCCTCTGGTTTAGTCGCTACCGCGATCTGTACTGTTGGTCGTTAGCCCAGCCGGATGCCCGGCCAGAACGCTTCACCAGCTTGGCTGAAGACATCCAGGGCGTTGCGGTACAGGGCAATACTTTGTATCTCAGCTGTGCACGTCAACAAAAGATTCTTGTCTTGAACCGCGAAACCGGCCGAGAAATCACCCATTTTTATGCACCGGGCATTGGCACGGAAAACCTGGCGGTACGCGGCGAAGAACTCTGGGTCTGTGATGACCTCGAACAAACGGTCTATTGCCTCGATCGCGCCACGGGAGAAGTCCACTTTGCGGTTTTGACCCCGTTTGAAAATCCCACGGCGCTGGCCTTCGCGGACGAGCAACTCTACATCGCCTACGCCCACGATGAACCCTACATTCGGGATAACCCCAACGCCCACCCCAATCATGAGTTGCAATACCGCGATCGCGCCTTTGTGCATCCCCTCTATGTGGCCTATTACCCCGAGCAGAACTATGCCCTCTCCAACGGCTACCGGATCGAGATGAGCTACGTCGAGGAGCTTTCGCCCCTTGACCCCTTTGAAATCAAGGACTTTGAATGGCGCATCGCCCTGCCCTCCGAAACGCACCGTCAGCATATTCGCCAAATTGAACCGATCGGTCGGGAGTTTGAGCTGCGCGAGGTCGAGGGCCAACAGGTTGCAGTGTTTAAGTTTGACCAGCTCGATGCCCAGCAGCGTCATCTGTTGGGCTGGCGGGCGATCGTGGATGTGTGGAGCATCAAGTATCAGTTCACCCCCGCCGATGGGGATGCCCCGCCCGAGCTGACCCCCGAATTCAAAGATCGCTACCTTGTGGATAACGACAATCTGGCCATGGAGAGCGACATTATTCAGCGGGCGGCCAGCGATGCCAGCGATCGAGAGACCAACCTGCTGCGCAAGATGTACAACATCCGCAACTACGTCTACGATCGCCTCTCCTACGGCATCAAGCCCCATATCGATACGCCCGATGTCGCCCTAGCGCGGGGGGTGGGCTCCTGTGGTGAATATCTGGGTGTGCTTCTGGCCCTGGCCCGACTCAACGGCATCGCCTGCCGCACCGTCGGGCGCTACAAATGCCCCCAAGACCCCCTCGGCCGGGGTCACCCCCTCGAACCGGACTTCAACCATGTCTGGATGGAGTTTTACCTCCCCGGCTACGGCTGGCTCCCCATGGAGTCGAACCCCGATGATATCCAAGAGGGCGGCCCCTATCCGACCCGCTTCTTTATGGGTCTGGCCTGGTATCACGCCGAAATGGGTAAGGGCATCCCCTTTGAAAAGCTCTATCGCGCTGAAACGGGGGAGATGATTCCTAAGGAAGAGGTTGCCCTGGGCAGTTTAGCAATTAACCATGTCAGCTTTCGCGTCCTAGATGAACTCCAGCCGCCGATCGCCTAACACCCGAGCCAAACATCCGACCCACCCCGGTCGGCGCGACGCGCGA
>JBMYQW010000261.1:0-7357 GCA_049601735.1 Spirulinaceae cyanobacterium | reverse complement strand
AGTTGTCTTATACCACTGAATCACTGCGCTAATGGAACTTAAGCAAATAAATCGGTAATACCGCAATCGTCAAAATGCTCTTGGGGTGGGCAATGCCCACCCTACGCAATGACCGGATCAAATTTTTAACCTTCATTAGCGACAGATTTGAAGATATGAAAATCCTACACCTAAGCTACTCCGACCTAGAAGGCGGCGCGGCTCGGGCCGCCTATCGCAACCACCAAGCCCTGCAACGCCTGGGGATTGAGTCGCAAATGCTGGTGCTCAAAAAACTCAGCACCGACCCCACGGTGATTGGCCCTACCGAGCAAGCCCAGGAAATGCTGGCGAATACCGCCCGGTTAATTGTCGATCGCCTACCCCTGCGCCACTACCCCCAGAAAACCACCCATGTGTTTTCGCCTGCGATCTTTCCGCTGCTGGAGTTGTCGAGAATCCAACAACTCAATCCCGATGTGATTAACCTGCATTGGGTCAACAAGGGCTTTTTGCGTCCGGAGAGCCTGCCCAAACTGGGTAAACCGCTGGTCTGGACGCTGCATGATATCTGGGCGGTAACTGGGGGCTGTCATTATCCGGAAGGGTGCGATCGCTACCGCGACCAATGCGGGCGTTGCCCTCAACTGGGGTCTAACCAAAGCCAAGACATTTCCCGCAAGCTGTGGCAGCGTAAAGCCAAGGCCTGGGGCCAAACCTTGAATTTACAGATCGTCGGCGTCAGTCGCTGGATCGCCGACTGTGTTCAGCAAAGTTCTCTGCTGGGCAGTTATCCGGTGGAGGTAATCGGCGAGACGCTAGACCTGGCGGTTTTTCGCCCCCAGCCCAAGGCGTTGGCCTGTGAATTACTCCGGTTAAACCCCGATCGCCGCTACATCCTCTTTGGTGCGCTCAACCCGACGCGCGATCCGCGCAAGGGCTTTCAACATTTGCAACCCGCCCTGCAACAGTTGCGCGGTCTGCCCAATACGGAACTTTTGCTGCTGGGCACTTCTCACTATTCTCCTACGGTAGATCTGGGCTTCCCGATCACTTGCCTCGGCAAGCTCGCGGATGATCTCACACTTTCGTTGGCTTACAGTGCCGCAGATGTCGTGATTGTCCCTTCGGTTGAGGATGCTTGCCCCTTGGCATCCCTCGAAGCCTTGGCCTGTGGCGTTCCGGTGGTTTGCTTTGATAGCACCGGGCTTAAGGATATTGTGCGCCACCAGGAAAATGGCTATCGGGCTCGTTGCTTTGAGCCGGAGGATTTAGCCCAAGGTATCCGATGGGTGTTGAATTTGACGGGGGAGCCGCGCCAGCAGGTGAAAGCCCAAGCGCGTGAGACGATTACAACCCAGTTCCATCCCCAACGCCAGGCTGAGGCTTATGAAGCAATTTACAGACGTTTACTTTCCAGTTAACGGGCAAAAAAAGGCGATCGCGCCCTCACACGCTATCGGGGTCAATCCCCAGTTCCCGGAGTTTCTGGGCGAGCTTGGTGGCTTGGTCTTGGGCGCGATCGCGTTCTTGTTCGGCCTGTTGTTGCGCGGCCTCTGCTTTTTCCCGTGCCGCCTCGGCCTGTTGGCGTTGCTCATCCACCTCGGCAAAGGTCAGAAACGGACTGCCATCGGGCATAAAAATCTGCATCGGTTCCCCCAGCGTGGTCTCGAACCGAATGCCAAGGCGGGGACTTGTCCAGCCGTTCATGGTTTGAATCGCCGTTAATGTTCCCTGCTGCCGTTGCCAGCCGCCCAAGTCCATGACGTAGGGGTTGTAGAGGTAATATTCCTCAACGCCGTGGGTTTGATAAAACTCCAGCTTCTGAGCCATTTCGCTGATCGTGTTGCCGGGGGAGAGCACTTCAAACACGACTTGCGGGGCAATATTGGCTTCTTCCCATTGTTTATAGGAGCCGCGATAGCCTTTGGGGCGACCGATGACGACCATGGCATCGGGGGCACGGCGGATTTTCGGTTGACCTTGGACGGGATACCACAGCAAGTCGCCAGCAACGAAAACGTTGGGTTCAGGGGCGAAGAGCAGTTCAAGGTTTTCTTTAATCGTGACAATCCATTGAAACTGGAGGGTGTTGTCTGCCATCGGTTGACCGTCACTGTCGGGATAAAGCAGGTCGAGGGGGGTGAGGGGAATGAAGTCTTGTACCATGTCCCGTTTGGCGGTTGGGGTGTACAGATTTATTATGCCTGATTTCTCTCGGTGTGACTTTTGGTTGGTCTGGAATTTTCGGTAGAATCAAATGTATTCTTTCTGACGGGCGATCATGGTACAAGCCGTAACGCAAACTCTGACGTTTGATGAGTTTATCGCTACCTACCCGGAGCGGGGCGATCGCTACGAACTCATTGAGGGGGAGGTGGTTCCGGTGCGTCCACGGGGTCAACATGAATTGATTGCGGGATTCCTCTCGTTGCAGTTTGGTCTCCAAATCCAGCAGCAGCAGCGAGATTGGGTCATCCCGACCACCTGCGTGGTGAAGCCGGATCGCCCAGCAGCGGGTTATGTGCCGGATATCACGGTGTTGGACTGGGCGGCGCTGGAGACGGAGCCGTTATGGGAGCGGGCTTCGACGGTTATGGCGGGACAGAGCATTCGGCTGGTGGTGGAGGTAGTCAGCACGAATTGGCGGGATGATTACACGCTCAAGTTGGGGGACTATGAGGCGATGGGTATTCCGGAATATTGGCTGGTGGACTATAAAGCATTGGGGGCGCAGCGATACATCGGCTCCCCGAAAGTGCCGACCTTAACGGTCTGTTCGTTGGTGCAGGGGGAATATCAGGTGGCGTTGTTTCAGGGTGAGGCGAGGGTTGAGTCAGGGGTGTTTCCGGAGTTGGAGTTGACGGCGGAGCAGGTTTTTCGGGCGGGGCGATCGTTATAGTCTCTTGACTCTCTGAAAATTTTACGACTTTGTTCTAGAGCAGTTGAAGTCATCGATTGCTACAAGATTAGGAAGACTATTAGGGTTTTCTTGAAACTCAATCCACAAATCAATATCGCCAGTATTCGAACGTTTTGCCCACACCCGACCATTAGAATCAGTCACCATATTTGTCTCAAGAAAAAACTGGTCACCTCGGTTTATTTCTCCGACAATCGGTAAATCTATATTTCTTCCCAAACGCACTCCAGTAGTGACGGCAGCAATATGACATTGTGAGTTTTCAGGAGGGATGCCTAATGGTAGGGGACAATTAAGCTGCTCTCCAATTGCAGAAATTGGAATAAATCCACTCCATTCACTGTCAATAACAGATTCAACCTCAACCCAATCTCTGTTATCTGCTGAGACTGATAAACCTAAAATAAGAACAACATCACCTGAATCAAAAATATATTCAGTAGGGCTATTGATGGAAGGACGAAAGTAGATAAATGTACGATCTCCTGTGATTACAGCACACGTTCTAGTCGAAATAACTGTTCTAGATCTATTGTTAATTTGCAAGGCCCTCAAGGTTTCGTAGTCAACTACTCCGTTAACAGGTAAATTTTCCTGCCTTTGGAATGCCATAACTGCTGCTTCTGTTTGAGGGCCAAAGACCCCTCTGCCTTCTCCACTGTCGCTATTCTGGATAGAAAACCCATGCTCAGTCAGAAGAGTTTGTAATTCAGCAACAGCAGAACCTGTTGAGCCAGGACGGAGAACCCTACACAAAGGTGAAAGAAAACTTGTTTGAATATATCCATTCTCAGGAGAGCTAATTTTTATCCATCCCAATCTTGGGGAATCTTCAGACAAAATAACTATCTCATTAGAGAATACTGTGTCTACAACTTGACTGTTGGTAGATCGAGCTTCATAAATAGATGTGTCATTCTTGACCTGCCTACAATCACTATTTAAAATGTTTTTTTCTGCCAAAAATTGTTCATCACTAGAGGATTCTCTATTCAGTGGATCGACTACAATGACATTAGAATTCTGAGCTCGATGTTGCTCTAAGAGATCTGAAATCAAAAGGTTTTGGAGATCATTTAATTGAGAAATAATTGCGTCTTGAGAAGAGGAACTCTCTTCAGACAAATCAAGTGATGCTTCGAATTTCAACAACAGTGAAGACAAGCGGGCTGATAGATCATTCATTGATTGATTCAAAGATTCCAATCTCACCTGTAAAACACCCATCAAAATCAATAAATACACAGTGAGAGAAGTGACTACAACTGATAATAGAGCTTGGGATATTTTACTACGATTAGCAAATAGCGCACCCAGATGAGCCTGCTTTTGAGTTTTAGAGATTTTCGGTAAGACAACAGGTAAACTCTGAGAGCTGACACGCCTCTGCAACTTCAACCGCTGAAACTCATCCCTTGCCGTATCAAAATCCTCAAAAACAACCGCCTTCAACCCTCGCGCATACATCCCCACCTCCGGAAACGCAGCCAACGGCTCCCGCAACCCCTCCACAATCGTCGCCAACCGCACCACCTCCCCCGCATCCGCCTCAAACTCCCGTCCCAAAGCCCCCATCAACTCCCGCGCCACACCCTCCGGCTCCAGAACCGCCCGCCCCGACCAACACAACACCTGCCCCAAATCCTGCTCATCTGGGTCATCACTCCGTAACCGTGCCTCCCCATAGGCCCAAACAAACCGCGCCACCGCATCCAAACGCCCCTGCCCAAACCGCTCCTCCTCCCGTAACCGCGCCAACAGAGCCGATCGCGCCGCCGGACGCAACTCATACAACTCCGTCCCCACCTCCTCACACAACCCCGAAAACAACAGATCCGCCACCACAATCCACGGCATATCCAACGGCTCCCCCCCACTGTCCTGGCGAAACTCCGCCCACAAGCTGTAGAGCAAATCCGTCGTCAATGCCAACGGAACCGCCGCATGACACGCAAACCAGAGGTAATTCTCACCCCGACGGGCAAAGCGTTCAATTGAGCGTAGCGGTGCAGACTCGGTACTGACCATGGAATTGAGAAGTCGTGATTCGTTATTTGTAGGGTGTTGTGTAGCCTTCGGCATGGCTTCACTAAAGCGCAGCGTAACGCATCAGTTGAAGTCGTATCAGCCCGAATAACTCACCAACGCTTGCGCCCAGAAAAACTGAAGTAATAGCCGGATAATCATGTTACGGATTCCGGTGAGTAATCCACACGAATTCAGAAAGTTGCTGCTAAATAAACCAAGACCAACTTGATACTGTAGGTTGGGTTGCGCGGAGCAAAACCCAACACAAACCTCTCTGTCAAAAGATTGTGCGCATCAGGATAACCCATGTAAAAACTCCGGATTTCAACTTAGACAAGGTTTAGCAACAATTTATTGTTTAAGTCCTAACCAAGTACGGCGATCGCCACCCCTTATCGTTGTGTCACTTTTCCAGTTGTCCTACAGAAAAACGTTTTGAGTGAGATCATAAACAACACAAAGCAGGTTAACCCCTGGGTTAACCCGCCTCACAGTTTTAAAACCTGAACCGAATTCACAAGCAATCGAACGGATGACCAGTCGGGGCAGGTTTGAGATCTACTCCTACGATGTTGTTACTGGGTCGCAACATCCAAAATCTTGGTAAATGCTTCCGGATCAGCCACGGCTAGTTGGGCCAGCATCTTACGGTTAATCTCGATGTTTGCCAGCTTGAGCTTGTGCATAAGTTGGCTGTAGCTGATGCCCCGTTGGCGAGCAGCAGCATTAATTCGCACAATCCAGAGGCGGCGAAAGTCTCGCTTCCGACAACGACGATCGCGATACGCATTGCGCAGGGCTTTCATCACCTGCTGATTGGCAATGCGGAATAAACGAGAATGAGATCCCCGGAAGCCCTTAGCGAGCTTAAGGATCTTTTTGCGGCGTTTGCGGGCAACATTGCCCCGTTTGACTCTAGGCATGACGCTGAATATCGAATGGAACTGGAAAAAACTGAAGCACAATTGCTAACCGGCAATTGTGTGAATATCTAGGGGCTGTCATCATTTAGATTTCAAACCATTGCTATGTCTAGCATACAGCCCCTTCCCCTGTTTTTTGGGTCGGGCGCTCTATCCCTTGTCTCATCAGGCTTTTGAGGTTAATTGATGACACGCCCTAAAATCATGGTTGGGGACATGATTTCTGCCCCTGTCGACTACATATAGGGCATCATACGGCGCACATTTTCTTCATCGGACTCATGGACCAAAGAAAGCTGGGAGAGGCGGCGACGTGTCTGCTGGGAACTCTTGTGTTCGAGCAAGTGGTTCTTAAAGGCTTTGCGACGGCGGATTTTACCACTGCCTGTCGCACGAAATCGCTTGGCAGCAGAACGCTTGGTTTTGAGTTTCGGCATGGGATCAGGGCTAGATGTGACACAGTCTCCCATGCTATCTCGATTCCTACTTATTTGGCAAGACTCGGTGCGCTTGCAGGTTATGAATGCGCCAACTGCAAAGTCGGCTCAAAAGCCGCTGCCTGGGTTAGGGATGAGTTGGGGAAGCCGCGATCGAACTCTTGAATAGTCACTTGAGCCGCTTGTAAATCCGTTTGCAGCACCTGCATCGCAGCCTGGGGTTTCCCCCGCCCACAAAAAAAGAAATCCGCCGCAAAGTAGCCGTATTCGGGCCAGGTATGGATCGCAATATGAGACTCGGCAAGGGTTGCCGTGGCAGTAACGCCGTGGGGGCTAAAGTGGTGTACACATAAATCGATGAGTGTGGCATCGCCCGCCTCAATAGCACTGAGTAAGGCACGACGAATATGATCTGGACTGTTAAGGAGTTCTCCAGGGGCTTGCCACGCTTCGAGAACCAGATGAGTACCCACTTTTTTCATTCTTATCCTTGATTACTCCGTAACGGAATATAAAGTTATCTACTCTACCTATAGCACAACTCAATTAGTGCATTTGAACACGCGATCGCCCAAAACAAGGTTCGGTCAGGTTTCACCGTTTTTTTGCGTTCTGAAGTCTAATGAGGAGGTGGGTCTAGGGGCTGTCATTATTTAGGCTTCAAGAGATTGCGATGTCTAACTTACAGCTCCTTTTTCTGTTTTTTGGGTCGGGTGCTCCATCACTTATCCCTGCTCCGCACAAGCAAAGCTCTACAGGCTTCTGCGTTTAATGGGTGTCACGCCCTAGATAGGAAGGGTTTGAGGTTGATTCATTTGAGTTGATTCAACAGAGCAGCAACCTTCGTCAGATCTTTATCACCGGGCGATCGCTCCACACCACTCGATACATCAAGACCATCCGGATTAGCGATCGCCACCGCTTGGGTTACATTCTCGGGCGATAGCCCCCCCGCTAGTAGCCAGGGTCGGCTCGGCGCAAAGTCCGCCAAGCTCCCCCAATCTAGGGTTTTTCCGGTTCCGCCATGGGCTTGAGGGGCGTAGGCATCGAGGAGCAAGGTATCGACC
>JBMYQW010000260.1:0-7374 GCA_049601735.1 Spirulinaceae cyanobacterium | reverse complement strand
TCAAAATGACCTGTAACTGCTCCGGCGCAAAATGGCCATCGGCCCAGGCCATGGCCGCCGCAATGCGTAAGATCAAGAGTTGCTCGGGTGTCACCCCCGGCTCTTTGCCCAGATAGACCTCAATCACACGGGGGTCGTTCTGCACCTGCTCCATCGTGCCCTCACAGAGCACTGAACCCTGGTGGAGTACCGTCACTTGGCGGGCAATTTGCCGCACAAACTCCATGTCATGCTCAATGACAATAATCGAATGGTCTTGGGCTAACGCCAGCAGCAGCTCACCAACATTTTCCGTTTCTTCATCGGTCAAGCCCGCCACAGGCTCATCCACCAGCAGCAACTCGGGCGACTGGGCCACTAGCATCCCAATTTCCAGACGTTGCTTTTCACCGTGGGAGAGCAACGCTGCCTTGAGGTCAGCCTTCGCAGTCAGACCCACCGTTTCCAGCAGACCCGTGACGGTGCGGCGATCGCCCTTTTTTGGGGGGGTAAAGAGGGTCGCCAAGACATTTTTACGGCGCACCCAAGCCAAGTCGAGATTGTCACGCACTGTCAAGTTGAGATAGACCCGAGGCGTTTGGAACTTGCGGCCAATGCCAAGACGCGAGATGTGCTCTTCGGAGAGGTTGCGTAGGTTACGCCCCTTAAAGCGCACCGAACCTTCCGTGGGTTGCACCTTACCGGTGATCACATCGAGAAAGGTGGTTTTGCCTGCGCCATTGGGGCCAATAATCACCCGCAACTCCCCGGCATTCATCGCAAAGTTGAGGGTATTGAGCGCCTTGAAACCATCAAAGCTCACCGTCAGATTATCAATTTCGAGGATGTGGTTATTCATGGCGATCGCTGGAAGGGTCAGGTTCAGACGAGTTATGGGAGGGCGTTTCAGTTGTTGCTGGGACGGGGTTGGGGCGATCGCTGAACTGCGAGCGTTCGTGTTGCACCGCCGGATCATCCACCAAGCTCGGATAACTATCAATCACAGGCGCAGTTGACGGACGATTAAAAAGCTTTTGTACCCAGGGCAACCCGCCCAGACCCATTAAGCCCTTGGGTAGGGCGGTTACGACGAGCAAAAACAATGCGCCCTGAAAAAAGAGCCAAAACTCGGGAAACCGCTCACTCAAGAGAGTCTGGGCAAACCGCACCAGGAGCGCACCAATGATCGGGCCCACCAATGTGCCCCGGCCACCCACGGCCACCCAAATCACCATTTCAATCGAGAATGGCACTTCCATAAAAGCTGGGGTGATAATCCCCGACTGCACGGTGTAGAGCGCCCCCGCCACACCAGCGATGCCGCCAGACACCGAGAAGACCACCAACTTAAACCAAGTGGGGTTGTAGCCCGAGAAGCGCACCCGGTTTTCATCATCCCGGATCGCCACCAGCAGCCGCCCGAACCGCCCCGAGGTGAGCCAGCGACAGAGTAGATAGACGACGATCAAGGCCACGACCGTAACCTGGTAAAACGTCCATTGCATCCGGGGCGAACTGACGACGCTGCCGAAAAATTCGGTGGTGTCGGTCTTTAAGCCGTTCGTGCCGTTAATCAGTTCCTGTTGACCGTTGAAAAAATTGAAGAAAACGATCAATGCCGCTTGGGTGAGGATCGAAAAATAGACCCCCTTGATGCGATTCCGAAACACCAGATAGCCGAGTAGCCCCGCTACCACCGTGGGCACGAGGACAATGAGTAATAGCGTGAGGGGAAATGAATAGTAGGGAACCCAGAAAAAGGGCAGCTCCTCAACACCGTAGAGGGTAAAAAAGTCCGGCAGTTGACCCTCAGGAATTTGCAAGGTGAGGTACATCGCAAAGCTGTAGCCCCCGAGGGCAAAAAAGACGCCATGCCCGAGGCTCAGAAGTCCGGTATAGCCCCAGATCAGGTCGATACCCAGGGCAACGATCGCCAGCGACAAGAATCGCCCCAGCAGTTTGAGCCGAAACTCGGGTAACACCATGGGCATCACCATCATCAGCACAATGCCAATGACGGCGATCGCCACCCCCTCAATCAGGAACCGCCGCTGCTGTGCGCGTTTTTGGGCTTTACTGCGACTGATCACTGCCTCTGCCATGCTTGCATCCTCATGTTGCTAAATCTATCTTGCTTGGGCCCGCGATCGGGCCGGCCGCCAACGGCAATGATTGTAGGGTCATTACAACCCGTAATTACAACTCTGCGGTGCGGCCCTTCTGGGGAAAAATCCCTGCCGGACGCACCTGCAAAAAGACAATGATCAAAGAAAAGACCAGCACCTTCGCCATACTGGTAGTCGCAAAAAACTCAAAGACGGCCACCACGGGCTGCAACGCCGCAATCGGGTCGAGCAGCGTGACAAATGTGCCCGACCCGATCAGATAGGTGACAATGCCGATCGCCATGGCCGCCACGATTGAACCAAAGAGGTTGCCCACGCCACCGACAACCACGACCATAAAGGTGTCCACAATGTAGTTTTGCCCGGTATTGGGCCCCACCGAACCCAGGAGCGTAATTGCACAGCCCGCAATGCCAGCGAGTCCCGAGCCGATCGCAAAGGTCAGGGCATCCACCTGAGCCGTGGGAATCCCCAGGCAGGAACTCATTTGGCGGTTCTGGGTCACGGCGCGAATTTTCAAGCCCCAACTGGAGCGATTCAGAAACAGGTACACCGCCACCACACAGAGAATCGTCAGCACAATGATGAAGATTCGGGCGTAGGGGAGTTGGAAATTCCCGATGGGAATACCGCCCCGCAACCAAGCGGGGGGTGTGACATCCACATTCCGGGGGTTAATGCTGCGCACCGACTGCTGCAAGATTAAACTCACGCCCCAGGTGGCCAAAAGGGTTTCCAAGGGGCGGCCGTAGAGGAAGCGAATCACCCCCCGCTCCAGAATTAAGCCCACCAACGCCGCCACCAAAAAGGCCAGGGGAATTGCCGCCAACGTATAGAAGTTAACCCAGGGGTCGCCTAGAATCTTAAACCCGTTTTGCACCAGATAGGTGGTGTAGGCGCCCAGCATCATCAGCTCACCATGGGCTAGATTGATCACGCCCATCAAGCCAAAAACAATGGCGAGACCCAAAGCGGCGATCAGCAGGACAGAGCCAATACTGAGTCCGTTAAAAATGCCTTGAAAAATTGCTAACATTTCGTATTTCTGCTGACGTTAGATAAGGACACCTAACACGAAACAAGGGGCGATCCGCCCCTTGTTTCGCGTTGCGAGATGGAGCGCAAATTACGCCTCAACCTCGTACTTGCCGCCTTTTTCCGGATCAGACCAGTCGCAAGCAAAGCCCTTAGTTTCAGGAACGTATTGGTTCCAGGGCAGCGGATCAACCGGGCCATCCGTCTCGAAGACAATGTCAAATTGACCCTCTTCGTTGATTTCACCCACCCGCACGGTCTTGGAGATGTGGTGGTTGGCGTTCATGGTGACTTTGCCCTCGGGGGCGTCAAACTCTTGACCGTAGGCCGCTTCGCGCACGGCTTCAATGTCCGTCGTCCCTGCGGATTCGACCGCCTGCTTCCAGAGATAAACCATGATGTAGGCGGCTTCCATGGGGTCGTTGGTGACGCGGTCTTCGCCGTACTCCTCTTTGAAAGCGGCAACCCAAGCCTCGTTCTCGGGGGTATCCACAGATTGGAAATAGTTCCAAGCGGCATAGTGACCCACCAAGAATTCGGGGCCAATTTGGCGCACTTCTTCTTCCGCCACACTCACAGACATCACAGGATATTTGTCAGGGCCCATGCCTGCGCCTTGCATTTGCTTAAAGAAGGCAACGTTGCTATCGCCATTGAGTGTGTTGAAAATTACACCGCCATCGGGGAGGGCTTGCTGAATTTTTGTGATGATCGGCGTGACTTCGGTGTTGCCTAAAGGGAGGTAATCTTCACCGACGGTTTCGCCACCATTGGCCTTGAGCTGCTCTTTGATGATCGTGTTAGCAGTCCGGGGGAAAACATAGTCAGAGCCGACTAAGAAGAACTGATCACCCTTGTTCTCCAGGAGCCAGTCCACGGCGGGCTCGATCTGCTGGTTCGGAGCCGCGCCCGTGTAGAAAATATTCTGGGAGCATTCCTGACCTTCGTATTGCACGGGATACCAGAGCATATGCTCTTTGGATTCAAAGGTATCGAGCACGGCCTTCCGGCTCGCGGAGGTCCAGCAGCCGAAAACGACCGCCACTTCATCTTGGTCAATCAGCTTGGCAGCTTTTTCATTAAAGGTGGGCCAATCCGATGCACCATCTTCGACGATCGCCTCGATCTGTTGACCGAGCACACCGCCCGCTTCATTGATTTCTTTGATGGCGAGATTTTCGGCATCAACGACGGTTTTTTCGCTAATGGCCATCGTGCCGGTGAGGGAATGAAGAATACCAACTTTGATCGTTTCACCATCACCGCTATCCGCAGCTTCATCACCATCTTCAGCTTCGGTGTCGGCCGCATCTTCTGGGGGCGCACCACAAGCCTTGAGTAAAATACTGGTTCCGAGCGCGGCGGAGCCGTAAACCAAAAATTTGCGTCGTCCTAGTTGTTGTACCATCGTCTGCGTTTAAGCCTCACATTCACATTGATTGCGCGATCGGTTGTGTCTCTCTCGCGGTTGTCTCTTGCCCGATACAGAAACACAACTTCAAGTGGCTTATCCTAGGGGAGCGGGGCTGAACTTTATGTAGTTCGTGATACAGATTAAGAGGTGTTTAAGGTTTGTCGAGCATTTGTATTATATATTGGAGGGCTTCCTTTCAGTTCTGTCAGGCGCCTGACGGGACGAGCGAGGGAGCGCCCGATCCCAAATAACGAGTCAAGGGGCTGTAACCGTTAAAGCAGAAGAGCTTGAGTCCTTAAATATCTTATGCTGTATCAGCTCCGCTCGACCCACCGTTGGATCCCGAATTCCTGAATAATGCCGTTCTCCCTGCCCGCTCCTGAGGCTACCCGTCCTTCACCCCTGACCCTCACCCAGGGTCAACTCAACAGCTTTGAGCAATGTCCCCGTCGCTATCAATACCAATATCTAGAGCAGCTTGGTGCGCCCCTCGACCCAGAACGACAGGCTCGCACGAATTGGGGGAGCCAGTTTCACCGCTTAATGCAGCAATATATCCTCGGTTTAGCGGGGGTCTCAAACTCTCCCGGTTGCGATCCGGCGATGGCCCAAGCCCTCCAGGCTCTGACCGCGACGGTTCCCGCTCTGCAAGACCCAGCCGCACGCTACGAAGCCGAACATCGTCGCTTGTGGGCTTGTTCAGCGATGATTGCTTTTGTCGTGGTCTACGATCTCTTGGTTCTGGAGCCCGATCGCGCGGAAATTTTGGATTGGAAGACCTATCCCCAACCCCCTAATACCAAACAACTGGCAGAAAACTGGCAGACCTTGCTCTACCCCTTCGTCTTGGTCGAAACGTCGGACTATCTTCCCGAGCAAGTTGCGATGACCTATTGGTTCGTGCAAGCCGACCAAACCCCGACCGCCTGGCGACTCGATTACACCACGCCACTCCATCAAGAGGTTCGCACCCGGCTCGACCAACACCTGAACCATTTGCCAGCGTTAGCCCTAGCCTTTGCGCAAACGGGTCAAGACCTGCCCCCTGTGGATGCTGAGCAACAACACCCCCACTGTCGCTATTGCCCCTTTCAATCTCGCTGTCAGCAGACCGAGCAGCAGCACCCGAGCGGAGGACGTGCCATGATTCCGCAGCAAGTTGCTGACCTTCCTGAAATTGCCCTGGGGGTCTGAAAAGAATGGGGTATGCTCGCTCAAGGATCGTTGAGATTTGTTTAAAGTTCGCCCGCTCCCCTGAACTTTGCTTCTAGAACATTAGATGAAGCTCGCTGGTCGTGTTGCTGAAGTTAAGGTTGAGTGATTTGCCTGACCGGCCCCATTCAACCCAACCGCCGTGAGCTTGCTGGTGAACAGGATGCCTCTGCTGCGCCGAGCGAATGAACTCAGCTTGTGGTTCGTCGCCGCCTTGGGGGACTGCCAACCCTGGTTAGAGTTTCTGCTAACGGCGCTGGCTTTAATGAGCCCGATGTATTGCCCTGCACAATATCGGGCGAAGGTCTAGCTTATTCTATTGACTCAATACCTCCCAAGTTTCTGTTCCCCCTTTGCAACGGTTTTTCCCCGACGACAAAGGCTCGCCCAAACTCGATTGTCCATAATGAACATTAATTCTGCACCCCGTACCTACTCACTTGTGGGAACATTGCAACTGATTAGCGCCCTGATTCTCATTCCCCTGAGCTTGTTTCTCTTTGTCCAAAAGGGTCTGGCAGTGCTCCTCGGCAGTGGCATGAGCGATCGCTCCCCCGCAACGCTGCAACTACTGCAAACCCAAGGCGGCATGGCTTTGGCATTGCTGACCCTGCTAGCCGGAGCCTACGCCCTCTACGTCAGCGGACAACTCTTGCAACAGCGCAGTGAGAACTGGCTCAAAATCACCTTGTTTTTGCAAGGGGCGATCGGCATTGCCGAGTTATTGAAGTTCACCCTGGATGTTCGGGCCAATTGGATTAGCCTGCTCGTCAGTGTTTTTACGATTGGCTACCTGCTCAAGCCCCAAGCCCAGGCATGGGGACAGATGCTGGGGGCAGGGTTCAGTGAGTTCAAAAAGCGATTTTGGTCGCGCTGGCAGCTCCGGAAAAAGTCTTCACGCCTCTAATGCCTACCATGTCAACGCTGACGCAATCCCCCGACCCCTTAAGCACCCTCTTCGCACCCCAGAATGCAAATCAGACTAACGATCTCTGGGTTCAGGCGGCATCGCTATCGGGGGTACGGGAATGGATGATGCTCCGCCAGTCCCATGCCCTAGAACACGCCACGGTTTGGGTGTTGGGTGAGATGCTGGCAAAACCCTCACCCGACCCAGGGGAACAGGACGACGATGGGGAGGAAGGAAACTGGGGCGGCCTGGCAACCGATCGTGGTTTTTATCTCTACGGCAGGGTACAGCCCCCCCAGCTCGCTCAGGCAGCCCGCTGTGCGCTGCGGCGTTTACAGCAAGGCCATTGGCAATTGGCACTCCATCCCCGCTGCGGCACGAGTACGTTAGCCGCGATCGCGCTCACCAGCAGCTTGACACTTTCGGCCGCGTTGCTGATGCCCCCGACACCGGGGGCACAGCTCTTGGGAATAGGCGCTGCGGCATTGTTCGCTGCCCAAATCGCGCCGGAGGTTGGCTTGTGGACGCAACGCCACCTCACCACTGAGCTTCCCTTGAACTTGAAAGTGGCACGGGTGTTTCCTTCGGTGGATATGTGGGGGCGCACCGCTCATTTTGTGCAGGTGGAATGGTGCGATGGTTGAATTCAAAATCTTGAACTTTTAATGCTCTAGTGCGAGTTTCGGTTAAGAAATTCC
>JBMYQW010000259.1:0-7375 GCA_049601735.1 Spirulinaceae cyanobacterium | reverse complement strand
GAATGCTTTTGATAACGAAATGCACTGTGCTTGGCTGATCTGCACACCGCTATATCTCTGCTGACCCCTTTTGTGGCCGTTTTTAGAGTAGTAGGTTGAGTTGCAGTTAGGACATTTCATTCCTCCTATTATGCAAAACTCACTTCATTCCGCAACTGTGCAACGCCCATCATCCTTTACCTCACCAACGCCAACATTGACTCTGAGATTGCGAGGGCAATGCAGGTATCCGTTGCTGACTACCCCGCCGCCACCGTCTCGCTCAGAGCCGCCGAGAGATAATCGGCCGTTGCTTCAACGATCGAGATCGCATTTTCATACAGCATCCGGGTTGGCCCCAACAGGCCCACACTCCCCACCGGCATTGCTCCCTGATGGTAGTTTGCCGCCACCAGGGCACAACTGGTCAGGGGTTCAAGCGAGTTCTCTGCCCCAATCCGTACCATCACGCGGGGCAGACCGAGGCTGGTATCCTGATTGGCATCATGGCGATCGAAGAGCAGGGGAAACAGGGTGGATTGTTCTTTTTCGAGGAGCTGCAAGAGGGTCTGTACCTGCTGGATGGCGGAAAATTCCGGCTGGCGCAGGGCTTCGGCAAAACCTTGAATCAGGATCGGGCTGACGCCCTGGGGTTGGCAGCAATGCCAAATTTCTTCCAGAATCGTGTTCACCAAGCTGGCGTAATGTTGAAATTCCTGATCCAGTTCCTGCCAATTCAGGGTCTTGAGCGTTGCCAATGATTGATCTCGGAGTTTGTAGTCCAGAAAGTTCGAGAGCAGTTGCAACTCATCTTCTAGCTCGGCGGTGGTGAGGTCTAAGTCGGGCAGATCTAAGCGAATCGATTGGGCTTGGAACGCATCGGTCACGAGAATCAGCATCACTTGCGATCGCCCTACCGCCGCAAGGTGCAAATGCCGAATCACCTGATTGAGGTTCTGGGGGAGCGTTACCAGGGCAATGTAGCCACTCAGGGTGGCAAGGATTTGGGTTGCCTGCTGCAAGAGGTGCTCCAGTTGGGAACTGCCCCAGTCCAGCTCTTGGGTGTAACAATGAATCGCCTGCTGACCCACTTCCATCTCGGGGGTGATCAGGTTATCGACATAGACGCGATAGCCCGAGTCTGAGGGAATCCGTCCCGCTGAGGTGTGGGGTTGGTAGAGCAACCCTGCCTTTTCGAGCCGTCCCATGGCATTGCGAATTGTCGCGGAGCTGACCTGGAGGTCATATTCCTGGGCCAGTGTTTTCGAGCCGACCGGCTCGGCCGTAGCGACATAATGCTGAATCGTGGCCCAGAGAACCTGCTGTTGGCGAGCATTCAAGCGATGGGTGGGCTGGGGCATGATTGTTGACTGGAGAACAGTTGTTGATAAATAAAAAATTTTAAGCGTCGCGTAGGGTGGGCATTGCCCGCCACAAGCCAGTTTTGACGATCGCCTTTGGCATTGCGCTAATGAAGGTTAAGAATTCAATCCGGTCATTGCAGAATGCTAAACCCTTGGCAGGCGTAGCCAAGGTTCAATAACGCGGAACCGTCGCATCCACTTCGGCTGCATAGGCATCGATCCCACCGCTGATGTTTGTAACATTCTCGAACCCTTGGCTACGTAGCCAGTGACACATTTGCGCCGATCGCACCCCATGGTGACAAAGGACGTAAGTCGGAGCATTTGGGTTCAGGCGTTGCTGAATTTCACCGGCCCAGGCGGCCGACTGGCTGAGGGAGAGCACCGTAAACTCGGGTAGGGCAGCGATCGCCACCTCCTCGGGTTCACGTACATCAATCAGTTGCAGCGCCTCGGGTGGATCGGCCAGGAGCGTTGCCAATTGACGGACAGAAATGGTGGGTAGGGGTTCTTGATGCATCGGCAATTCGCACGGCTTACATTAGATTTGGGGTTTGTCATCGTTTAGCTTGCAAACCATTAGATTTCAAACCATTGCTATACCTAGCTTACAGCTCCTTTCCCTGTTTTTGGGATCGGGTGCGCGATCGCGGGTCATCTCGGGCTGCTACAGCAGTGAGCTAGGCATCACGCGATCGCAACACCCATCGCTTCACGCCAAACCAAACCCCCAAAATTGCCACCCCCGCCGCGATCATCGCCACGATGTTGTGCAGCAAAATTGAGATCATCACCGTCACGCTCCAGATTAAAAACGCAGCAAAGAATGACGCTACTCCAGAAACACTGCGGAAGATATCGCCCACAAACGGCAAGAAATCCAGAAATACGGCCAACGGCCCGGAAATGAGCATCAGCCCGATCCAGAGCATAAAAAAGCCGACAACCCGGAAGATCCAGAGCGCCGTTTTATATTCCCCCTTCAGTTGAGCGATCGCCTCTGCCCGAGTTCCCACCAGCGCCCGATAAAACGTGTCTTGGCGACGGGTCAGGTGGGGACGAATCACCCCATCCATTAACCGGCCAAATACGGTTAGTTCCGTCCCACTCGGCAGCGCGTAATACTGAATCCGTAGGTCGCCGATCTCGGGTTCCTCAAGGGTTCCTACCCCCTGGAAGAGATATGCCGCTTCGAGCGTGACCTCCTCACTCACCTCAATGCTCTCCGGCGTCAGGTCTAATGGCTCATCCGGCTGGGGCAAGGTGAGGCGATCGCCGAGGAGCTGATACGCGCCAATCTGCATTTGGGTCGCCGCGCCGTATTGGTCTGCGATCAACAACTCCGGATTTTCATGACCCTCACTCACTTCAAAAGAACTGGAGTCCTCCGGGCTACTGGTCCAGACCTGACGGTAGATATAGGTCGTTTCGGTCGTTTCAGACCCGCCGGTATTCCGAGCCGTCTCCGATTCGGTACGCTCTTCCCAGGCATACATCTCCACCTCGCGCCAGAAGGCTAGATAGGTGTCCGGGGTGAGGAATTCGTCATCACCCAGGGTTTCGGAGGTCGTAACTGCCCCTGTCGCTGAAACCAGCTCCCCTTGGGCATTGGCTGCCGCGCCATCTAGGGACACTTCCACAGCACTTTGTGCCACCTTGCCAAAATCCGTTCGCCCTTCATTGAGATACAGCACCATAAAGGCGGCAAAAAACAGCAGCAAGCCTAACAGTACACCCACAAACGATTGACCGATACGTCCCAACCAGCCTGTTTGGGTAACTTTACTGTGTTGGTTGGCCATTGCTGAGATGTCCTCCTGGTCTAGGGGTCAATCCCCTCATCCTAACCTGAAGTTTGGGGCCAGTTCTGTCATCAAAAAGTAGGGGCAGGTTTGAAACCTGCCCCTCCCCTAATCGGAATCGATGCGGGTTTAATTACACAAACGCCGCCATCTTGACATCGTTCGTGTTGAGCATCTTCTGTAGCTCATCCGAATCTACGGTTTCTTTCTCAACCAGCATTTTCGCCAGTTGATCCAGGATGTGACGATTTTCGTCGAGCACCTGAGTGGCGCGATCGTAGGCGTGATCCACCAGCTTGCGAACCTCCTCATCGATCATGGCAGCGGTCTCATCGGAGAAGTCGCGATCGGAGGCAATGTCCCGTCCTAGGAACACATTGCCCGACTGGCGACCCAACGCCACGGGGCCGAGCTGCTCACTCATGCCGAAGCGTGTCACCATTTGCCGCGCCACACGCGCCACCTGCTGGAGGTCATTCGACGCCCCCGTGGTGACTTCTTCCGTACCGAAGATAATCTCTTCCGCGACGCGTCCCCCCAGGGCAACTGCCATCTGGTTTTGCAGATAGGCGCGGGAGTAGAGACCCGAGTCCATTCGGTCTTCGCTGGGGGTGAACCAGGTCAAACCACCGGCCCGACCGCGCGGAATAATGCTAATCTTCTGCACCGGGTCGTAGTCCGGCATGAGTGCGCCAACGAGAGCGTGACCCGCTTCGTGGTAGGCCACCAGGGTCTTGCGCTTGTCGCTCATCACCCGGTCTTTCTTTTCGGGGCCCGCCAGGACGCGATCGATCGCATCGTTGACCTCATCCATGGAAATCTCGGTCAGGTTGCGACGCGCGGCTAAAATTGCGGCTTCATTGAGCAAGTTAGAGAGATCCGCGCCGGTGAAACCGGGAGTACGGCGGGCAATCTTGTCCAGGTTGACATCCTTGCTCAGGGTCTTGCCGCGGGCATGAACGTGGAGGATTTCGCTGCGACCGGCATAGTCGGGGCGATCGACGACCACCTGACGGTCAAAGCGACCGGGACGCAGCAGCGCCGCATCCAAGACATCAGGGCGGTTGGTGGCGGCAATAATAATGATGCCGGTGTTGCCCTCAAAGCCGTCCATCTCCGTCAGCAACTGGTTGAGGGTCTGCTCCCGCTCATCGTTGCCGCCACCGAGACCTGCGCCCCGGCTACGACCCACGGCGTCAATCTCATCAATAAAGACGATGCAGGGCGCATTGCTCTTGGCTTGCTCGAAGAGATCGCGCACGCGGGACGCACCCACCCCGACAAACATCTCCACAAACTCGGAACCGGAAATGCTGAAGAAGGGCACACCTGCTTCACCCGCAACGGCCCGGGCGAGCAGCGTTTTACCCGTTCCTGGCGGGCCCACCAGCAGCACCCCTTTGGGAATCTTGGCGCCAATCGCGGTGAAGCGATCGGCATTCTTGAGGAAGTCCACCACCTCGGTCAGCTCCAGCTTGGCTTGCTCAATGCCTGCCACATCGCCGAAGGTGACTTGGGTTTGGGGCTCCATTTGCACCCGCGCCTTGGATTTACCGAAGTTCATCGCCTGGGAACCGGGGCCATTAGAGGCGCGGCGCAGTAAGAAGAACAGACCTACCAGTAGCAGTGCTGGGACAAAGAGGCTGCTGAGAATGCGGAACCAGAAGCCATCGTCTGTGGGCTGCTGGATCGCAATATCCACATCATTCTCTTCCAGAATGGAGATGAGTTCGTCGTCCTTAGGCAGGTTGACGAGGATTTGGCTGCCGTCTTGGGCTGTGGCCAGCGCCTCGGAGAGGTCATTGGAAATCTTGACGGTTTCAATCCGGTCACTCTTGACTTCCTGAATGAAGCGGCTATATTTCCAGGTTTCCTGGGTCTCGCGGGGACTGTCCAAAAAGGCTGAACCCAGGGCCAGGACGACAATGACGAGCAGGACGTATAAGCCCCAATTTCGCCATTTCTTGTTCTTACTGTTGCTCACGCGTTTGAACTCCTAATAAATCAAATCTGTTGGGGACTCCGTCATTAGCCAAACCGAAAGCATGATAATACCTAGCTTACAGCCCCTTTCCCTGCTGGGCGGACGCTTTATCGCTTGAACCGTAAGGCTTCTGGTCTTAACTGATGGCGCGCCTGAAAATGAGGATGAGAAAATCAATTCCAAATCATTATATTAATAGATGTTAACGTTTCTCAGGAACGCTTGACTAGGGGCGATCGCCTCGGCGCACCCAACACAGTCATTCACTTCATCAAAACAGGGAGGCTACCCCCTGGATAACCCCCCTGTTGAATTGTGATTGATGTGATCGATGGAGGCGGCGATCGCAGCGCCCCCTCAAGCCAGATTACTTCTTGCGGTTCTTGAGCAGCGCCCCTGCACCGAGGGCCAAACCTGCACCAATCATTGAGAAGGGCTCAGGCGTTGCGGCATCAGGGTTGCCGGGCGTTCCCGGAGGGGGTGTTTGAGCAACAAACTCACCATACATCCCAACCGTGTCGTTGGTGCATTCAGCCATTACGTGAGCCATCCAGCGAAGATCGCCACCAGGCAGTAGGGAGCGGGCGAAGCTGAAACCGAAGGTATCAGTCCCCGTGCCGCCTTGGCTACCGAAGTCGAGACCCATGCTATCGAGGTCACTGCTGGTGAGCATGGAAATATCACCAACCTTCGTGCCACCGCTGAGTACGTTGTCCCCGTTAGTCTGGGAGTTGAGACCAAGGTAGTCTTTCGCTTCAGCGTTGCTCATGCCGTCAATGGTTTCAACGGAGCCGCCTTTCTTGTTGACGTAGTTACTGTACTTGTTGTAATTGCTCCAACCACTGTTGGTGCTGGCCACATTCGTGGTGGTGATGTCGGTGTAGACACCGGTTTGGGTTCCCCCAATCAGAGAGTCGTTGTTTTCGGAGAAACGGATTCCTAATACGTTGCCGGATGCCTTAGCTTGACTGAAGGACTGGGTTGGGTCAAGGTTCAAGAAGAAGTCCCCCCAACCAATGTTCTTGTCTGCCGCACCACCGCTGTAGTGACCCGCGAGACCAAAGTTGGCGTTGAAGGCAAAGGTCACAGTGTCGTTGGTAGCGGTGTAAGCCATACCGAAGGCTTCATATTTACTTTGGGGACCCACTCCATGGGCTTGCCCGTTGAGTCCACCGCCAGTACCGTCGTAGGCGGAGTCCATGCCGTAGGTCCAGGTGAAGGCTTCGGCGGCTTGGGGTGCAGCGATTGTGGCGCAGGCGGCGATCGCGCAGGTTCCGGCGAAAAGTTTGAGAGATTGCTTGAACATTTTAAAACCCTCCCTGGGTTGTTTGGTGATGTGTCGTTGGACAGCCGTGGTGGAAGTTGCGAGGTCATCACTCGTTTTTCCTACATTTCTACAATAGGGGGCTTTGTCCGGGGGAGGTTAAAGGTTCAATAAAGATTGATAGGGTTTCCGTAAAGCTTCTGTGAATTGGCTGAAGTGTTTCTGAACAAACGCTGAATGAGTGAGTTTTCATGCTGCTTAATGCTGGCTCGTGCGCCCGGTGTAGCGACCTAAGCCCACACCAAGACCCAAAGCAGCAAAGGCGATCGCCCCGTTCCAGCAACCCGTCCAGGGCAGGCCGCCATAATGCTGATCCTGTTTCTCGCCCTGAACGACCTGGGCCAGATTTGCACCAGCTGAATCCACCGGAATAGTTAGGAGGTCGCCATGGCCCGCCTGCCGAATCATTACCTCCCAATTCCCTGGCGTTTGTGGATCGGGGAGAAAGGCAAATTGGCCCGCCGCATCGGTTTGGCCCAATTGCCGGGGTTCCTCCCAGTCATCGGGAGCGTAAATCAGAACCTCAGCACCCACAAGCGGCTCACCCGTGCTGTATTGACTGGTGAGCAAGATAGGCTGATTGACCGTGCCCTCCGCTTCAGCATTCGGCAATGTGAGGAACTGATAGTCCGTTTCGAGAGCATGGGCCAAGGCGGTTTGGGGAGCGGCGATCGCCGCAGCGGTCAATACTGTGAGGAGTAGCTTCTGCATGATTATCTCTGGGGTGAGAGCTGGGTGTGAATGATGGTGTTGATTGTAGCTCAAGGTTTCAGTGCCAACCATATTTAGGATCAGCATTCTAGGGTCTGTCATCATTTAGGTTTCAAACCATTGCTATATCTAGCGTACAGCCCCTTTTTTTGTTGTTTGGGTCGGGCGCTCTATCCCTTGTCCCATGAGGTTTCTGAGTTTAATTGATGAC
>JBMYQW010000258.1:0-7379 GCA_049601735.1 Spirulinaceae cyanobacterium | reverse complement strand
GGCTCGGCGGCGTTTGAGGCGGCGATCGCCGCCTCAAGCAATGGTTCATTTAAGCGGGTACGGTCGTAGTGAAAATCCGAGAGCTGGGCAATTTTGAGACGCCCCAATTCGGGTGGCAAATCCGGAATCAGAATCGATTGATATTCTACCTGCAGCGGTTCTTGCAAGAAAGGCCGCCAGTCCTGTCGAGTGAGTCCGACGAAGCGTTCCTGAGTAAAGCTCATACCGCTACTGTGAGGAAGTGCAATAGTTACAAATGCGATGATAACTAAGGGCTGTCATCATTTGGACTTCAAACTCTGACGATGACTGGCTTACAGCCCCTTGGTTTGTTTTTTGGGTCGGGCGCTCTAGCACTTGCCCTTACTCTGCGGTTCATTGGATGACGCGCCCTAGCGCAGCGTCAATATCATGACAGCCCCTAGAGCTTGCCGTTGACCTGGTTGTTCAAGCCATAGACCTCGCGGCTACCGGCCAGAGCGACCAGTTCCACAGTTTTCTCGTCCCCCGGCTCAAACCGCACCGCTGTTCCAGCGGGAATATTTAACCGCATTCCCCGAGCGGCGGCGCGATCGCATTGCAGGGCATCATTCACTTCAGCAAAGTGAAAGTGGGAGCCCACCTGGATGGGGCGATCGCCCGCGTTGGCAACGCTCAAGCTCACGGTCTCTCGACCGACATTGAGTTCAAGTTCACCGTCCTCAACGAATAGCTCACCCGGAATCATCGTTCGTTTCGCCTCCCGGCAATAGATTGCGTGCGGCCAGTCTAACAAGATCGGGAGCAGAGCAACAGTAGTGCTGCTTAAAGGCATTGTTTAAAGGTGTTGTTTAAAGGCGTTGCTCAATGGCGCGGCTCAAAGACGAGAGATTTTTGGCCAGCGGCCTTAAAAGCATCGTTAAAAGCAGAGAGTGAAGCGATACAGTACTGTAAACTAATACATCCCTGCTTGCTCAAGCCCTCAAGCTCCCTAACGCCCAAATTAGTCACTTCCCAAAGCCAATGAGTAATGCTGCTGAATCAACCCAAGCAACCTCGTCCGGACTGACCGGCAAGACAGTGATCATTGCGGGCGTCACCTGGGGCGTCTTGTCGCTGATCTTCTTTCTGTTCAATGTTTTTCAGCCCGCAACAGAAGATACCTTGTGGTATCTAGTAGGCACATACGTGGCAGAATGGGTTCCTTCCCTGGCCGGCATTGCGCTGTGTTATCGCAATTGGCGCAGCCCCAAGATCGCCAGTGGCCGGAATGTTTGGTTAGCGATCGGTCTGGGGATTCTGGCCTACTTCATTGCGGATTTGATCTTTTGTTTTTGGGAGGTCTATTGGGGGCTCGACCCGGAGGTTTCGCCAGCGGATCTGTTCTACATGGCCTTTTACCTTTGTCTGGGCACGGGCATGATTGTGGCGGTGGTGTCCCGACGGTTGAATTTGGAGCTGTGGCAATGGGTGACGCTGGGCTTAATTGCGGTGGCGGGAACAACGCTGGCGGCCTGGATTGCCTTGGCCCAACCTGCGATCGCCATTGATGAGCTTCCTGAGATTGCAGCCACTGAGGTGGCCACGGAAGCGGCGATCGCTGAAACCGAACCCGAAGCCACCCCAGATGTACCCCAATGGGTCAGCGCGACCGAAGATTACCTCTTGCAATTTTCCACGCCTGTCAACTTCTTTTACATCATCTGCGATGTGGGGCTGCTGATCATTGCAGTCATGCTCCTGCTGGCCTTCTGGGGCGGCACGTTCTCCCTGTCTTGGCGGATGATCGCAGCGGCAGCTCTGGCCCGGTACCTGGCGGATATGTGGTTTAAATACGCCGCCACCCTGCCCACTGAATACGCCAGTGGGGGATTCCTTGAGGTCTTCTTTGTGTTTAGTGGTATCTTGTTTGCCATTGGCGCGGCGCTAGAGTTTGATATCTCCAGTCGGCCCCGTAAGAGTCGTCGTCGTCGAACCCGTGCGACCGGAGAAGAAGGAGCATGAGCCCAAGAAAATTAAACGCCGAAGATAAAGAGGAAATCCTCGAACTCTATCGTCTCCCCCAGGAAACCACCTCGACCCTAGCCGATCGCTTTGAGGTCAGTAGCTCAACGATTAGCCGTTTCTTGAAAAGCCGTCTTAACAAGGATGAGTATGACGAACTGATTCAACAAAAACGTCTCAGTCGCACGCCCAGTGGTGCGGCTCAGGTGATGAATGAGTTCCAGAAGCAAGAACAACAGGACGAGCCCCAGACAGAGCCGGAGGACAAGCCCAAACCCGAGACGTCATCCCGTTCGGCTGCGTCTAGCTCCCCAGAGTCATCGACGACCATCGCCCCAGACACCCAAACCCCGAAACCCAAAACCGCTATTTCGAAGAAAGCAGACCCCGACACGGCAACCGCCGAGTCGTCGCCCGAGCCCGATACCGAGTCCAAGTCCGATACCGAGTCCAAGTCCGATACCGAGCCCCAGACTAGCGAACCCAAGACTGATCCTGAGTCTGCTACCCCGGTGCGGCGGGCTGCTACGACCCGGCGACGACGTTCCTCTGCTCCTTCTCCCGCTCCCGTCAGCGACAGTCCTGAGCTTCCAGTGGCGCAAGAGCCTGTGCCCGAGCCCACAACAACCTCAGAGGAGACCCCGACTGAAGCGGTTCCGAGCACCCAGGTGTTCGAGACCAATGGTTCTGGCTCCCGTCTGCCGAAACCGCTCAAAGCCAAGATCCGTGAGGAGTCGGTGTCGGAGATGAGGGATGAAGCGGTCGTGGATGAAGCGGTCGACGAAGAGGATGAGGCGGATGTCCATGCTCTAGAGGAAATGCTCGGTGAAGACATTGATCTCGACGACGAGGATGACGAGGACGATTGGGACGACGAAGAGGATGAGGGTGATGATGACTTGCCCCTCTCAACGGGCGATCGCACCCGTGACACTGCCATTGAAGTTCAGGTATTGCCCTTAAGCGATGCCCATTTTCCCCAGACCTGCTATCTAGTCATCGATCGCGCCGCCGAGTTGATTACCCACCCCTTGCAAGACTTCCGCGATTTGGGCCAGATTCCGGGTTCAGAAGCGAGCCAGCGCACCCTCCCGGTGTTTGATAACCATCGGGTGGCCCGACGCTTCTCGAAGCGCACCCAACGGGTGATCAAAGTTCCCAATAGTGACCTCTTCACCAAAACCCGTCCCTATTTGCAAGCTCGGGGCATCACCCGCCTGCTGCTGGATGGCCAGGTTTACGCGCTCTGAGATGATCCATGACCGAAGGCAGGCGAGACGCCTGCGCTACAGTTCATTATCCGTAGCGCGGGCATCTTGCCCGCCAGCAACAACAGTTCATTTCTGGAGCACTCTCTTTCTGGGAATACTCTCAACCCGTTCCCTGAATCTCCAACTATGAGCATTCTGACCCTCCAGGGCATCCATAAGGATTTTGGCATCAAGGAAATTCTGCGCCCGGCCAGCTTCAGCATTGAAGAGGGCGATAAAGTCGGGCTGATTGGCGTCAATGGCTCGGGTAAATCAACGCTGCTAAAGATGATCGCCGGGCTCGAACCCGTCGATGGCGGCGAACGGATCGCGCGATCGGGAGCCAAGATTATCTATCTGCCCCAGCAGCCCCCGGTGGATGAATCGCTCACGGTGCTCGAACAGGTCTTCGCCCAGAGCAGCGAACAGATGGCGCTGGTGCGGGACTATGAAACCCTCTCCCAGCAGATGGGCGGGGCTCAGGGTTCAGAACTGGAAACCCTGATGCGCCGTCTGGCGCGGGTCACTGAGCAGATGGATGCCACCGGAGCTTGGGAACTGGAGACCCAAGCCAAGATTGTCCTGAGTCAACTGGGCATTACAGACTTTGCGGCGCGGGTCGGCTCCCTCTCGGGGGGCTATCGCAAGCGGATTGCCCTGGCTACGGCGCTGCTGGCTGACCCCGACCTGCTATTGATGGATGAACCCACGAACCATCTGGATGCGGCTTCGGTGGAATGGTTGCAGACTTATCTACAACAATTTCGCAGGGCGCTGCTGCTGATTACCCACGATCGCTACTTTCTCGATCGCGTCACCAATCGTATTTTGGAAATCGATCGCGGCGATCTCTACACCTACAGCGGCAACTACGCCTATTACCTGGAGAAAAAAGCCCAAGCGGAAGAAGCGGCGGCCAGCAGCCAGCAGAAACACAAAGGGCTCTTGCGCCGGGAACTGGCCTGGCTGCAACGGGGTCCCAAAGCTCGCAGCACGAAGCAAAAAGCCCGCATCGATCGCGCCCAGGAATTGCAAAATACCGAATTCAAAGCCGTGCAGGGCAAGGTGGCGATCGATACCCCCGGACGCCGCATCGGCAAGCAAGTGATCGAGCTAGCGGGCGTGAGCAAGGCCTACGGCGATCGCACCCTGATTGACAACTTCTCCTACGAATTTAGCCCCGATGACCGGGTGGGCATCATCGGCGGCAATGGTGCAGGTAAATCCACCCTGATGAATATCGTCACGGGCCGGGTTCCGCCGGATACGGGCACAGTCAAGATTGGCAAAACCATTCATCTGGGCTACTTCGACCAGCATTCCGATCATCTCCTTTCCGCTGCGGCGGCAGAGCAGCGGGTGATCGACTACATCAAAGACATCGGTAGCTATGTCACCACCGCTGACGGTGGACAGATTAGCGCCTCGCAAATGTTAGAGCGGTTTTTGTTTACTCCGAATCAGCAATATGCGCCGATTCACAAACTCTCGGGGGGTGAAAAGCGTCGCCTCTTTTTGCTGCAAGTGTTGATGGGTGCGCCCAATGTGCTGATTTTGGACGAGCCGACGAACGACCTGGATGTGCAGACATTGGCGATTCTAGAAGACTACCTCGAAGGCTTCAACGGTTGTGTCTTGACCGTCTCCCACGATCGCTACTTTCTCGATCGCACGGTGGAGTTTATCTTTGCGATTGAACCGGGGGGCGAGGTGCGGCAATATCCGGGGAATTATTCGGTTTATCTCGACATCAAGCAAGCGGAAGCGGAAAACGCACCGAAAGTAGACAAAGAACCGGCTCAAGCGAAGCCCCCAAATCCTGCCCATTCAGATTCCAATGTTAACGCCCCGACCAAAAAGCGCCGTCTCTCCAATTACCAACGCCGGGAACTAGAAAAGCTGGAAACACAGATTCCGGAGCTAGAAGATCAAAAAGAACAACTCGAAGACCAAATTTATAACCATCCTCCTGCGGATTATGTCGAGCTGCAACAGCTCACGGAGCAGTTATCAAAGTTGGTGGAGGCGATCGAGCAATCGACGGAGCGTTGGCTGGAGTTGGCGGAGTTAGAATCATGACTGGCATCATCAATAGCCCCCAAATTCTCAAACAATCCCCCGATCGCCTCATTCTCTCCGTGAGCAGTAGCGTGGATGTTTTGACGTACTTTTTGGGAGGAGCGGTTCTGACCGGGATTGCGATCGCGCTCTTTGTGGGCGGAGACTCCGTTCCCACCCTGGTTTGGGGCGTGATGGCGGCGACCTTGGCAGTATTGAGCTGGCTCGGAATGTTCTCCACCTTGAGCAGCAGAACCACAACTCTCTACAAGTTTGACACCCAAACCCAGCAACTGCGCGTCAAGCAAACGGGCATGGGCTATGAATCCGTTAAAGCCTACCAAGCCTACCCTTTAAACCATTGCCGCCTGCAAACGCGCCAACGACAAACGGGTTCGCTCGGCAGCGTCTACACCGTGCTGCAACTCTGCATCCAGCCACCTCGTCAGCCCAGCGTCACGTTTGAATTTGACTACAACAGCGATGCCGATCTTCATGAGATGGAAGCGATCTTGCGCTCTTATCTACCCGCAGACGAACGGGAATGAATGCTGCGGGTAGATGATTGTCGCAGTTGCTGCGCCGCTCGTTGCCCAGATAAGTAAGCGCCATGCACGGTCGCGGGATAATCTGAGTGGGTCGCTTCGCCCGCAAAAAAGAGCCGATCGCCCACGGTCGCGGCCAAGTCAGCCCGCGTGGTCTTGGTCATCCCCACGGCAGGGCTGGAATAGGCGCAACGGGCAAAGGAGTCACTGGCCCAGCGGGTGATCTGAGCAGCGATCGGTTCGGGCGTTTTCCGACCATACATGAGGCGCAAGGTTTGCAGGGCGCGGTCAGTGATCGCTTCATCAGAGAAGGTTTCTAGCTCTCGGGCAAATGCGCCGATATTAAACGCCGCCAGAATCGGTTGGCCGGTAGAGCGATGGAGATTCAGCCAGGACGAAAACTTCCCTTGGGCTTCAGGGATGTAGCTGATCCAGTCGGGCGATCGCTGCCAAAAGACGTGCGGAAATTTCAGATAAATCTTATTCAGCACCCCTACCCCCAGCGCGGCGATCGCAGCCTGTTTCGCTTCCGGCAGAGGCGGCGCAAAGACCACATCTCCCCGTTTAAGCACACCGATCGGCAGGGTGACGATCGCGCGATCGCCCTTGAATTCACCGGATTGAGTCGTAACAGTCACGCTGCGATTGTCGTAGGCAATCTCTGTCACCTGTTCATTGAGGCGAATGTCCAGATCCCTCGCTAGGTAATAAGTCAGGGCGTCATATCCTTCTGGGAAAAGCACATCATCACCACCAAACGCACGACCCTCATCCACGTAATGGGCGGAGAGGTCGCGGCTATCGGTTGCCCAGCTCTGTTCAAGGAGTTCGTTGAGGGCAAAGTTGAGCTGTTGCTGTTCTGTGTTGGCGAGGTTGATGAGATCGATGTGGGCGGCGATCGCTGCGGCAACGGACACATCTTCACCCGCATAGGTGGCCGTAATTGCCCGCATAATTTTTGCTTCCCAGGCGGCAATTTTATCCCGGGTGCGATCGGGGAGTTGCTGACCGGCTGCGTTGTAGAGCGCCCAGGCTTCAGAGTTGGAGGCGACGCGGGGGGCGTTAATTTTGTCGGCGATCGCAGTCAGGGGGTTGCCGCGATCGCCGTGAATCCAGGATGCCCCCATATCCATGGGGGTGTCCCATTGGCGGCTGGTCCAGAGGCGGCCGCCGGGGCGGTTTCGACCTTCGAGCAATGTGACAGTGTGTCCGGCGTCGTGGAGGTCGCGGGCGGCGGCGATGCCGGCCATGCCTGCGCCAATGACCAGAATGGTTTCGGGGTGGCGGGGTTGGGCGTTGGTTTGGCAACCGAGCAGCCGGGTGGCGGCGGTGGTGGTTAGGAGCAGTTGGGTGAAGGTGCGCCGATTCATGGGGGTTGTTAACGCTCGGTTGGTTCGGGCCGGGGCGGTTATTCTTCAGGTTGCTCGGGCGACAAAAATTCAGTCACCGTCTCCCACAAGCCCTGGATTTCGTTGAGATTGCCTGCAACTGTACCGAGGGCAGCTATACCAACTGCTACTACCGACCACACGGCGATCGTGGT
>JBMYQW010000257.1:0-7517 GCA_049601735.1 Spirulinaceae cyanobacterium | reverse complement strand
CAATCAGTTGGGGTCGGTTTTTAAGCTGTTCGGCGATCGTTTGGGGCAGAATGTTGAGCAAAAGGCGATCGGACTTGGCCTGCTCCTCCTGGAGCTTCAGATTAGTCAGCCGGAGTTCCAGTTGCCCGATCGCCTGGCGACTGAGAGCCTGCAAGGCCTGGAGTTGTTCTGGTTCGAGTTCGCGGGGGCGACGGTCAAGGGTACAGATTGTGCCCAGGGGCAAACCGCTGGGGGTCACCAGCGGTGCGCCTGCGTAGAAACGAATGTTGGGGTCTTGCACCACCAGCGGATTGCGCTTGAATCGCTCATCTGCCAAGGCATTCGGAACCACCATCACTTTGTCCGGCTCCAGGATGGCATGGGGGCAAAAGGCGGCCTCACGGGGCGTCTCAGGTGGATTCATGAGGCCCACTTGGGACTTGAACCATTGGCGATCGCGGTCGATGAGGCTAATCAGGGCGATGGGCGTACCACAGATTTGGGCGGCGATCGTGGTTAAATCGTCAAAATCCTGCTCCGGTAGCGTGTCCAGAACCTGATAGTCATACAGCGCCTGGAGGCGCTCCGCTTCATTATCGGGTAGAGGCGCCGGGACAGAAACAGGGGTCATCGTTGGGGAAGGTTCAGCAGTCAACAGTGGGGCTCCATGCTCAAAAACTTATCAATTGCAGCCTGGGTTGAAAACAAGGCAATTGTTAGGTTCGTTCAGCTCTGTGAGACAGTCTCAGCGATCGCCTAGCCAAAATTGTACGCTCCGTGGGGTGGCCACCACAATACAACTATTTCAATGTAACTGTCCTAAATGCCCCCCTCATCGTACTGCACCATAAAACCCTAGAGGAACGCAACGAAAGTTCCCATCCTCTATTCATTATGATTCCTCGCCAGGTTGATAGCGAAACACTTTGTTACATTCTCATGAATGCAAAAAATCCGGATAGGATGGAGAAAATACTGTATAGATGAAAACTCAAAGGGGCTGATCGGGTTCTGGAGGGATGTGAATTAAAATACCCCGCCGGTTGCCATCATCCCTTGAGAACTTCAATCCATAATGACCTATTGGTGAATGACAATGCGAATTTCTGCTGCTGGCTTGGCAATGGTGACAACAACTTTAATGCTAGTGACGGGGTGTGCCGGAACTGCCCCAGCCCCGAGTGATGAAACCGCTGCTGTGAGTGAGACCGATGACAATGCCACGTCTGAGGTTTCCTATGCCGTGAACCGCGACGAAGCGGGCCGGGCACTCCATGGTTATGACCCCGTGAGTTACTTCACCACCGGAGAGCCGCAAACGGGTTCAGTAGACTTTGAATACGAGTGGGACAATGCGGTCTGGTACTTTGAGAACGCCGAGAACCGGGATGAATTTGCAGCCAACCCGGAGAAATATGCACCCGAGAATGGTGGCTTTTGTACCTTTGGTGTCGTCTTGAGCAAAAAGTTCGACGGTGATCCCAACGTTTGGACGATTTACAAAGATCGTCTCTACGTCTTCTTAAATGAAGAGGTCAAGGGGAAGTTCTTGCAAGATCAGACCGACAACATTGCTAAGGTCAAAGAAATTTGGCCCGAGATCGCGGACAAAGACCCGGAAGAGCTATAGAACTGATTTTATTGCCCACAAAATGTCTCAATCCAGTAGCCTAGCCTGAAATCTCGAAGCTACTGGATTTTTCTTGTTATCTGCCCCGGTACTGACCATGCCTCACTCTCCGTTCAAACTGTCTCATCAGTTCTCCTATGTTGCCGTGGTTGCCGTGGGCGTGATTGTGGCGATCGCCAGCTTGAACTTTTGGGAGCAGCACCAAACCGATCGCCTCATTACGGAACAAACCGAACTGCTCAAGCTCAAAAAACACCTGAGCAATCTGGAAAACGCCACAGTCAATGCCCGTCTACATGAAGTACAGATGCTCAATACCCATAATCTGGTGTGGTTTGCTGAATTTCAGCGCCAAATGGATTATGTGGAGATGTTGGTCTATCAAATGAGTCAGAGTGAGCATCCGTCACTGATTCAAGAGAACTTACAGCAGGTGAGCAAAACCCTCGATCGCTACATCATCTCCGTGGAGCGAACCCATGAGGTTAAACAAACCATGGGCTTGGGCAGTGAAACAGGTATTCTCGATGAAATTCAAATCCTAGAAATCCCCATTCAAGATCGTTTGTCTACAACAGGTCAACAGGCTTTACTGCTGCAATTCATCTCGTTACGCCTGCTCGAAAATGAGTTTGCCACCACCCTCAATATGCAATTGTCTGCTCAGATTCAAACTCAGATTCAGCAACTGCTCAACTCAACCCAAGACCAGGCCTTACGCCAGCCGCTAGAAGCCTACGAAGGGGCGATCGCTGACCTTCTTAACAGCACCCTTGAACTCGAACTGGTTACAGCGGAAAATAGCCTGCAATACGAGCGCATTGCCCCCATTCTGCGAGACTCTCAAACCACTGTTGATCAACAGATTAACCGGAATACACAGCACCTCCATCAACAGCGCCATTGGTCTCAGATTCGCACGATCGCTGTCTTCACGGCCGCCCTCGTCATTCTCCTGGCGCTGATGGCGCTCCAACTGCGGGCTGCTCAACGCTTGGTGGCCCGGCTCAAACAACTGGCGAATCAGATGGGAGCCCTGCGCCAGGGGCATACAGTCGCGGCGGCGGCGTTGCCGTCGGGTCAGGATGAAGTGGGACAATTGGCCGCTAAATTCCTCACCATGTCGAATCATATTCAGGTGCAGATGGATGTTATTCAGCAGGAACGAGAGAATGCGGAAGTCGCTAATCAGGCGAAGTCCACGTTTCTCGCCCGGATGAGCCATGAACTCCGTACTCCCTTGAATGCTATTTTGGGCTTTGCGCAGTTACTCAATCGCGATGAAACCTTACACCCCCAACATCTGAACCAAGTCGGAATTATTCAACGGAGTGGTGAACATTTGCTGACGCTGATTAATGATGTTTTGGACATGGCCAAGATTGAAGCCGGACGTATGGAGTTGACGCTCCAATCTTTCGAGCTGGCGCAATTTATCCAAATGATTCTGGAAATGTTTACCCTCAAGGCCCAAGAAAAGGGACTGAAATTGTGCTCTGAGTTGTCTGAGCCCTTGCCCAAAATTATTCGCGCTGATCCGAAAAAACTCCGGCAGGTGCTCATTAACCTGCTCGGGAATGCCTTTAAGTTCACAGAGCAAGGACAGGTCACCGTCTTCATCCAGGCCACTCATCTCGAACCAGACCGATCGCTGCTGCAATTTGCCGTAGCAGATACCGGAGCAGGCATCGCTCCCCCAGAGCTAGAAACTCTATTTGCCGCGTTCACCCAAACGGAAACGGGCCGTAAATCGGGGCAAGGAACGGGTCTAGGCCTTTCCATTAGTCGCCAGTTTGTGGAACTGATGGGGGGTGAAATTACCGTCGAAAGTACTGTGGGTGAAGGGACAACCTTTGCCTTTATGATCCCGGTTGAGGTGGTGGAATTGGCGGCGATCGCCCCGAACAATGATCAGAGCGCGATCGCTTCCACCGCGGCCCCTGCTTCCCAAGTATCTACCCTGGCTCCCGATCAACCCGACTATCGGATTTTGGTTGTTGAAGATAAGGAACATAACCAACAATTGATGATGCAATTGCTGAGTGCGGTGGGCTTTACGGTGCAGATTGCCTGCGATGGTTTAGAAGGGGTTGCTCAATGGCAAACCTGGCAGCCGGATCTGATTTTCATGGATATTCAAATGCCTCGTATGGATGGCTTTGAAGCAACAGCAAAGATTCGAGCCGTGGAACGGGAACAGAACCTGGCGCCCACGACCATTATTGCCTTGACAGCCAGTGTTTTAGCCGCAGAGCACGATCGCATCCGGGCGGTGGGTTGTGATGACATCATGGGTAAACCCTTTCAAACTCCGGCGCTCTTTGCCTGCTTACAAACCTATCTGGGTGTGGACTATCTCTATACAGCTATGCCGCAAGGTGTGGTAGAAGCTGACCCCATCTCAGCCAATAGTGTGATGTTGACTGAACAGTTACAAACGCAAACAACGGCTTGGCTCTGGGAATTGCACCAAGCAACCTTAGAAGCCAGTAGTGATAAAATTCTGTTTTTGCTGGAGTCCGTAGATGATCTGGAGCTGAAAAAGTTATTGGTCGATCGAGTCGATAACTTTGATTTTGAGACGATTATTGATGCAACCCAAACGGTGATTGAAGCCACTGTAGGTGAGCCAGCCAGTTGTTAAGAAGTCTCCCTGCTTGCGTTCTGCCGAATCATCAAGATCGCGCCTCGGGCTGCATCTTCTTGGGCGGGCACGAGGCGCGATCGCAACCCCTCACTCAACCAGGGCTCAAGCGCCGGAGCAAGGCCCCCGAGCAGACTGCAAGGCAGGGGCTGACGCTGCTGGCTCACCAAGGCTTGCCAGATTTTATCGATCTCGGTGGCGGCTTGCTGCATTAGGGCGATCGCGCTTGGGTCTTGGGCTTGGGCTTGCTGGATTACCAGGGGGGCGATCGCGGCGAAGTCCTTGGAGGTTGCGCCATTAGCCCAGACCATAAACTGTGTAAAATTATGTTCAAACTGGGCCAAGACCGCCTCGGTCAACGCCGACCCTGCCGACCGGCCATCCTGCCATTGAAACGTCTGCCCCACCGCTTGCAACCCCAGCCACGCGCCACTCCCTTCATCGCCCTGCGGAAAGCCCCACCCGCTGACCCGCACCGCCGCTTTGCCTTCAATCTGATACGCCACCACGCCCGTGCCAATGGCGATCACTGCCCCATCTGCGCCACCGTGAGCGCCTAGACAGGAAATATAGCCATCGGAATGGAGTTCGAGTTGGGCAAAACAGTTGCAGGGATGGTCAATTTGCCGGAAATGATCGCAGGCTTCGGGGACTTGGGTTCCCGCCAGACCCGCGCCGCAACACCATTCATAGGTGCGATCGCCCCATTTAATCCCAGTCTGGTGCAGGGCCGCTTCGATCGCCGCCAAAATCGAACCCCAGGCCCCCGTTGCATCCCAGCGAATATTCGCCGAGCCGCTTTTGCCGATACCAATGAGTTGACCAGCGTCGTCTTCAATGCGGGCGATCGTTTTGGTTGCGCCACCATCAATGCCAATCCAGAGTTTAGAGCGTGTCATCAGTCTTGAACGGATGATATGAATTGAGCCAGCTTCGAGTGCCAGATATCGCTAGAGATCTGGCATTAATTTAAGGATCTCAGTAAGCCGACTCAATCCCCAGCGGCAGCGTCGATCTCAGCCAAAACCTGCGTGGCGAGTTCGTAGAGATCTTGATGACAGGGGCCGTTACTGGCCATCAGACCACCCCATTGCCGCACATCGCCTTGGTTATAGAGTAGTTCCTTGCCCTCAAAGCTGGTGAACTGTCCGCCCGCTTCGGTCAAGATTAACTCCGGGGCAGCGAAGTCCCAATCCTTGGGAGCCGATTTACCAGAGAGAGAGATGTAGACATCCGTGTCTTGCTCCAGAATCGTGGTGACTTTGCGGCCCACGCTGCCGACAAATCGGCGATCGCGAAACGGAATCCGTTCAAGCATGGTGTTGAGGCGTTGATTACGGTGGCTGCGGCTGGCGACGAGCACCAGATCTTCGATGCGATCGCGCCCGGACGCCTGCATCTTAACCGTCGTGCCATCGCGGTGCTCCCGATAGGTTCCCTGACCTTTGATGGCAAAGTAGACGGTCTCATCTTCGGGAATCGCAACCACGCCAATCTGGGGGCGACCCTGATAGGCCAGGGCAATATGCACCGCGTATTCCCCGGTTTTTTCAATGAAATCTCTGGTGCCATCGAGGGGGTCAATGATCCAAACCCAATCTCCCGGCGTGACGGCCATGGCTTCGGCGTCGTAGGTTTCTTCGCTGAGGTAGCCAAAGGGTTCGCCTGCCAGTTCCCGCTGCAAAGTTTCCAGAATATGGTGGTTGGCCGCGAGGTCGGCGGCGGTGACCGGGTCGCCCTGCTTGTCTTTAACGTCTAGATCGGTATCACCGCGATAGTAAGCCCGGAGGATATCAGCCGCGCCCCAAGCCACTTGACGGGCGATCGCAGCTATTTCTGACAGTCGATTCTCAATCATTAACGTATATTCCTCGTCGTTGGGTTCAAACTAGGGGCTGTCATCATTTAGATTTCAAACCATTGCTATGTCTAGCTTACAGCCCCTTTTCCTGTTTTTCTGGGTCGGGCGCTCTATCCCTTGTCCCATAAGGCTTCTGAGGTTAATTGATGACACGCCCTACATACTGCTTCTAAATTGTACAAAGACTATTGATGAGACGCCCTAAAATAAAACCAGCTCGTCCCTCATCCCCATGGTTCAAACCCCCATCAAGCCCGAACTCAACACCCAATACCCCGACTCAGACGGCAAACCCATGGCGGACAACACCCAGCAGTATCAGTGGATCGTCCGCATCGTTGAGAACTTGAAACTGCTACTCGAAGACCAAACGGCCTTTGTCGCCGGGGATTTGCTTTGGTATCCCGTTCAGGTTGGCAAGGGTGAAACTGCACCGCGTCAGGCTCCGGATGCCATGGTGGTCTTGGGTCGTCCCGACGGCCACCGGGGCAGCTATCAGCAGTGGAAAGAGGACGGTGTTGCCCCCCAAGTGGTATTTGAAATCATCTCCCCGAGCAATAGCCTCCAGGAAATGGCGGACAAACAAGCCTTTTATGCTCAACATGGCGTCCTGGAAATGTACTTCTATGACCCCGATTCGTTGAACTTTTGGGGGTTGGTGCGAGAGAGTCCAGACCACAATCCGAGGTTTATCTTCCCCCTGGACTTGCCTTGGGCTTCGCCAATGCTGGGGATTCAGTTCAAGCTGTTTGAGGACGGGCTAGAGGTGTTTTATGCCAATGGGGAGCCCTTCAAGACCTTTTCTCAGCTCAACCAGGAACGGAACGAAGCCAAAGCCGAACGGGATGAAGCCAAAGCCGAGCGGGATGACGCCAGGACCCAACTCAACCAAACCGCAGCCGAACTGGGGCAAGCTGAAACTGAGCGCGATCGCGCGTTTGCGAAGTTGCGAGAGCTGGGCATTGACCCTGCCAATTTGAATTGAGGCCGGGGTGAGCCGCTTTTGAACGCTTGACCCCCTCCATCTAGGATCTCGGCGGCTTTGATGCCCGTCGGCTGCTCCCCAACGATCAATTCACGCTGATTACCCCCTTGATCTTTGCTCACCCTACGTCTAGGGCGTGAGCCCCATCAGGGGTACAATTAAGGGCGAATTGTCCCTCTGTGCCCCAAAAACCATGATTTCGAGTAACGACTTTAGAACCGGTACAACCATTCAGCTCGACGGTTCTATATGGCGGGTGGTGGAATTTCTCCATGTCAAACCGGGTAAAGGCTCGGCGTTTGTGCGCACCAAACTCAAGAATGTGCAGGGCGGCAACGTGATGGAGCGAACCTTCCGAGCGGGGGAAACCATTCCCCAAGCGATTCTCGAAAAGCGCACGATGCAGCATACCTACCGC
>JBMYQW010000256.1:0-7547 GCA_049601735.1 Spirulinaceae cyanobacterium | reverse complement strand
GCCCGCCACCCAAAAAGCTCATTTCTGGAACGCTTTTTTCCTTGGAGTGCTCTAAAAGGAAACCGCAAAGGAACGTGGTCAATTCGCATATCAGGGAATTGGCGGCTAACCTTCAAGTTCAAGAATCAGGATGTCTATGATGTAAATCTTGAGGATTATCACTGACCACTGCATCACAAATAATCTTGAGAATTCTAGAGGCAGCATGATGAAAGACCTACAAACAATTTTGAATGGTAGAACCGTTAGACCTGCACATCCGGGTGAAGTGCTTGCGGATGTCCTGGATGATATTGAGATGAACCCCTCGCAATTTGCTGAGATTCTTGGTGTTCCAAAGGAAATCGTTGATGAGTTGCTCCATGGTTTACAGCCCGTGACCGTTGATTTGGCGATTCGGATGGGGCAGGCTTTGGGGAATGGGCCACAATTGTGGCTCAATCTTCAGCAGAAGGTGGATATTTGGGATGCTCTTCAGGCTCATGCTGGGGACTATCTGAAAGTCGCCAAGGTGTAGCAAATGTCCTAACCACCGATATCGCTGCTATGGTTCAGGGTTTAAGCTCATCTCGAACCCATCAGGATTGAATATCACTAAATAACCTGAGTTCTGGATAAGCGAAGCGATCGCATTCCTCAAAGCCTTGAAATCTCGATGTCAAACCCGGTTGTCAGAGGGCCAGCCCGACCACAGCGCCCGCTGAGGTGGAGAGGGCTACCGATCAACTCCTGCAATATCGGAGCCAGTATGCTTGACTCTGCTGAGTTTCTGGGTCTTGCGCGATGTCTACTTATTCAGAACTCACGTTGGTTTGAGGAGGTTGGGAAAAGAAAATCGGGTGCGATCGCGCTAATCCGCCGTTACGCCAGCTCCCTCCCCTTGCACCAAGGTCGGCAATGCATAAGATGGGGGCTTATCGCCAACTGTCGCCCCACCATTGATCATGCCTTGCAGACCAGGCTCAAAAAAGGTGTAGGGGAAGCGGATTTCGGGACGACTCACCGCCGCTAGGCGTTGCTGTAGCGCCAACGGGATCTCAAAGTCCAGTGCCCCAAGATTATCTTGTAGTTGGTGCAGCTTCGTTGCTCCGACGATCACCGACGCCACCATGGGGCGGTTGACCACCCAGTTCAAGGCCACCTGAGCCATGGAGCGATCGAGTTTCTGGGCAACGCGTTCTAGCTCCGCCACGATCGCCCAGTTCTGCTCCGTGAATTTATTGAAGGCTGGGTTACCGCTGTTGGCGAGCATCGCCAACCGACCGGAGCCCTCAGCGCCCTGCTCAGAGGGTTTGTATTTGCCCGAGAGCAAGCCACTGGCCAAGGGCGACCAGACCATGATGCCCATATCCAACTGTTTCGCCAACGCCAGGTATTCAAACTCAATGTTGCGCTCGGCCAGGGAATATTCGAGCTGGATCGTGCTGACGGGTTCCCAATGCCGCTCCTGAGCCAGGGTTTGCGCTTGGGCCACATACCAGGCGGGTGCATCTGACAGAGCAATGTAGCGCACCTTGCCCGATCGCACCAGATCATCCAGCGTGCGCATCACCTCGGTGGCGGGCGTGACCTGGTCCCAGGTATGCAGCATATAGACATCAATGTAGTCTGTGCCCAGCCGTTGCAGCGACCCTTCCACGGCCCGGAGGATATTCTTGCGGCTGTTGCCACCGGCATTGGGGTTGCCCGGTTCGGCGTTGTAGCTAAATTTGGTCGTGAGGATGATGCGATCGCGCGTTCCACTCTCCTGAATGAAGCGCCCCAGCATCCGCTCACTGTTGCCATTGGTATAGAGGTCGGCGGTATCGATAAAGTTGCCCCCCGCCGCCAGATAGGTCTCAAAGAGTTGACGGGCATTGGCCTCATCTGCGCCCCAACCCCAATCGTCGCCGAAGGTCATCGTGCCGAGAGCCAAGCGACTCACTTTTAACCCGGTCTTGCCTAAGGTGTAATAGTCCATGAAACGTCTCCCGTGATGCGAGTGAATAGCGATCGCCATTGCTTTGGCTTACAATCACCACTATGGAGCAAGTCTTACGCCCATTCTTGTCGTTGCTTGCTGAGTTTTGGTAGAAAATTGCGCTGGGCGCTTCCTCTCTCGCTGCAAAACGCACCATGCAAAGCCAAATTCATTTTGTCGATCGCCAGACCCTGGCCCCCCAGCCCGACCTGAATGCGGGACGGATTTGGGTTTCCAGTCAAGACTTAGGCTGGGACGGCGTTTACATTGAAAAGGGCGAAAACGAGGAATTCACCCCAGATGATGTGACCGTCGCGCAGCATTACTTTGCTATGAATATTGGCCCCGCTTTTACCTGGGAATGGCAGGACGGCCAAACATTCAAAACCCATCGCTATGAAACTGGCGATCTCTGGGTCAATCCAGCGGGTGTGCCGTTTTCCCATCGCATTCGCGGCCATAATCAATTTGTCCTCCTGACGATTGAGCCGCGCAAGGTTGCCGAACTGCTGCCCGACCAGCTCTGGCTCGAACATCAGCATTTCCGACGCCAACACCGAGCCCAAGACAAACCCTTGCAGACGCTCCTGCAAGCCTTGCTGATTGAAGCGGAACTCGGCGGCCCCAACGGACGGCTCTATGCAGAGACGATCGCCACCGCTTTCGTCACTCATTTTGTCAATCACTACAGCCTGGACTCACCTGCAAATCTTCTCCAACTCCCTCCCCTCGATCGCCAGCGACTAGGGAATGTTATTGACTACATTGAAGCGCAGCTTACCGCTGACCTGAACCTCTCGGATCTCGCCTTAGAAGCAGGCTTGAGTAAGTTCCATTTTTCACGATTATTTAAGTCGGTGATGGGCATAACGCCCCACCAATATGTGCTCAAACGGCGCATCGAAAAGGCAGCAAAACGATTAAAACAAGGAGAGCCCATCGCTCAGATCGCTCATCTTTTTCGATTTACGGATCAATCTCACTTCACTCGTGTGTTCAAGCAGTTCAAGGGCATGACACCTAAGTCTTTTATGAAGTAAGGATAAAGGGATGGCATAAATTAGCTTGCCTGCTCAAGATTTTCTTGCGCCTCAACTAAGCTATCTGTATACTCTGCAACTTGCTCTTCTGCCTCAGCATAGTTGGGATGCCCCGGCTGAATCTGCTCAAAGGCATTAATGGTTCCTTCGAGAGCCAGAATGGTTTCTTCCCAATCTTCAGCTGTCTCTGCTGCTTCAAAAAGCTCAACCGATAATTCAGCAGCTTCGACAGCTTCATTCCAGATATCCTCTGGAACAGATTCATCGGAATGGAGAATTACAGCTAAAGCTCCATCATCCGTGGCCGTAACAATTTCACCCTGACAAATTGCATTCGCAATTTGATCATCAACTTTATCGCCTCTATCAGTCAGCTCCACACCATTCAGCCTGACGGATATCAACTCGATTTCGGTTGCTTGAGCGGCTTGGGAATCATCACATCCGACATTTAATCCCCACTCTAAGGTCGACTCTTCATCCACTCGCATTGTCACCAATGCAGTCTTTTCATCTATGGCAGCACTACAGGAAAATAGACCCAGGGAAAGGATTGCGAATAAAGATGCTTTGAGGTAATTCATGAAAAAAGTATAAAACTATCAACTCACGTTTGATAATATGACGTTCACTCGTTTCATTCCGTCGTACCCTAGATAGAAATCCTGATCTATCTAAAGGTAGAAAAATAGCCTTTTGTAAACCTAACGGGCGTTGGTCAGCTCAACCCTCTGTTGCATTCTGTCACCAAATATTGTGGAACATTCGCTGGTTCACTGATGGTGAGCGGCGCTATAGCAAAGAGCTGTGGGAAATATCCCCCCTTAACAAGCCATTGCCATATATTCGGATAATGGCTATTTTCCACACTAAGTACTGAAGGGCCTGAATGACCAGGGTTATGGGGAACTGCGTTCCGGATTTCGTCTGACTCATACCACTGGCTTAAGGCTTTTGGTATCTGGGCCAGCGGCGGAGCCATTGCTGGAGCTGTTGGCGACCGATCGCCGCTCGGGATGCCGTGACGGGCTCGCTGGTGAGGGGCAACACCTCAAGATCGTAGGCGAGCCGGAAGTCGGCGCTTGGCCAGACCAGATCGGGGGCGCAATCGTCCAAGGCATAGACCTGTGCGGGATAGACCAGCCAACGCGGCCGCACCCAACACCGCTGCCGCTCCGGCAGCCACTGAATCACTTCGGCGTAGAGCGCAACGTCAGCTTGCTCTAGACAGACGATTTGATGGGGTGAAAAAACAAGGGTTTCTCTAGAGGGTTCAGCAAGGGGGCGCATGATTCTAACGGGGTAGTGGTGCGGGTGCGAATCAGGGGAACAAAAACTGCCCGCAAGGTTACTTACCCAATCAAGGGGGAGGCTCTATGTGCTTCCCAAACAATGGGAAAAAAGCTGTTAAACCAAGACTAGCTCGAAACTGTAGGTTGAGTTGCGTTGAGTTGCGCGGAGCATAGCTTGCTTCTCGCAGAGTAAACCAACACAACCCTCTCCTCTACTAGGTTTTATACCTCAAACTACTCCACCCAAAAACTCCAGATCTCAACTTGGACGAGGTTTAGTCAGTCATCGTCAGAGCTTGAAATCTAAATAATGACACTTCCTAGAAGGAGAGCTTTTGGAATAGATCGGCTACAGGCAACTGGAATCCGGGAACAACTGCTTCCCCATCGAGAACACCGCTGCTTCCCCATCGAGAACACCGCTCAATTTCAGCAGGCGATCGGGTTCTTGAGCTGAGTGATAAACCAAAAGTAATTTTTGTTACAGCGCCCCCCTATGCGTTTATTTATCCTGCCACGCCAGGACTCTCCATAATATAGTGGAGATTTTAAGGAAAAAGTGAAACTTGACTGACCAGACTCAATTCGTAATGTAGGGCTAGAACTTCAGTCGGCTGAAGCATAGTCATTGCATATTCGTATCCCTGGAGATCAGCAAATTCGACCAGATAGCGGGGTAATTCACCGGGATAGATCTCAAGAATAGTCCCCACTTGTCCAACGGGTAGCTGTTGGATGGATTGGTATTCGGGTTCCACTAATGTGAGGCGATCGCCTGCGATTGGTGTCACGTTAGCGATCGTGTCAAGGGTTGTTAGCATTGCCATAGTCTTTACCGGATGAAGGATGATCGGGCAAAACAGCAACCCATCATGATGGCGTCGTCTCGGGCTCTGAGGCCGTGAACTCCCGAAACCGAATCAGATCGTGGCGGGGATCGGCGGCACTGACCTGAACCTCTAGGCGCGTTCCCAAAGCCAGGGGGCGGCTGAAGCGGTGGGGGAGTTCTAAGGCCAGATCTTCAAGCAAAATCAGACCCAATTGCTCATCTTCGCGAAGCCAGCGCAGCAGTTGCACCTCCCAAACTGTATCGGTGTGGCGACGGAGATATTCGAGGCTCCAATAGCGATTCGTCTGACGCTCTAGAAGCGAGGCCTCCTGGGCCGAGGCGGTGACGCTATAGAGGATCTCTTGCAACTGTTCCGCTGTGAGGGGGAGCGGATCGCCGCGCAGATGCGCCTTGATTTGGAAATGACTCAAGAGGTCAGCATAACGACGGATTGGGGAGGTGACCTGGGTGTAGAGGGGCAGTCCCAAGCCCGCATGGGGCGTGGGGGTAATGCCCACGGCACTGCGAGACATACAGCGACGCAGGGCACAGGCGCGCACCGGCCCGGCGGGGAGTTGCATCAGCTCTTCTGCTGACGGCAACTCGGGCTGGGGTTGGCCGCGAAACGGCACAGGAATGTTGTGTTCCTCGGCAAAGCGACCGGCCAGTTCCCCGGTGAGAATCATCATCTCGGCGACGAGGTAGCGGGCAAAGGAGTAGTCGAGCAGCTCGATCGTGATGTCTTCGTCCGGGTTGACCTTAATCGAAGACTCCGGCATCCGAATTTCAATCGAGCCCTGGGTCTGTCGCCAATCCCGCCGCTGCTCGGCCGCCTTCGCTAAATCCGCTAGTTCTGGTTCAGCGGTAACGCCCAACTGGAGCATCTCGTCCACATCTTCGTAGGTGAGGCGATAGGTGGGTTTGATCGTGGTGACATGGATGCTGTAGGTGGCGATCGCCCCGTCCTCAGCCAGCGTCACCGCAAAACTCAAGGCCGGGCAGGTCTGTCCTTGCACCAAGCTCATCGGCCCCGTCGCCAGTTCCGCCGGAAACATCGGGATCATGCCCGTGGGCAAATAGAGTGTCGTGCTGCGCCGCCGGGCTTCGAGATCTAGCTCATCCCCGAGTCTCATCAGTCGGGTCGGATCGGCAATATGAATCCAAAACTTGCGGGTTCCATCGGCCAGATAGTCCACACTCAAACCATCGTCAATCTCTTGGGTGCTCTCATCGTCGATGGTGTAGACCTTGAGATGGGTGAGGTCGAGACGATCGAGGTCCGGATCGGGCGGCAACGCCCCCAGGCGCGTTTGAGCCACATCAACCACCTTAGCGGGGAACTCTAAAGGATATTCACTACGCCGCAGAAATAGGTTCTCATGGGTAGACCAACAGCCTAGCGCAACCAGCAGGTCAAAGGCCGCCTCGGGGGTTTGGGGGCGCTCCAACTGGGTCATCAGGTCTTGGGCCTGGGGATGATTCAGATCCGGGTAGAGCACCCATTTTTCTAAACTCTCCAGGCGCAGGCGATCGCTCGGCGGCCAGTCTACTGGCTCCTGCCCTAGGGCTTGGCGGACGCGGGCTAAAAACGCTGCTTGCTCCTGCTGCCGCTGGGCCGTCACCTCCAGTTGATGTTTGATCTCCTCCACCTGGCTGGCCGGGCGGGGCTCATAGTGATCGCCCTTGCGTTTGAAATAAACTTTGTCGTCCACCAAGAGCAGATGGGCGGCATAGCAGACCGGGGCGCTTTGATCTTCGTAGAGCAGTTGGGCGAGGCCGGCGGGAGTGATGCCCTCGTCTGCTTCACTGAGCAGTTCCCAGGCCACCTCCAGGCTCTCAGGATCAACGTAGTCAGCAACAGCTTGACGGAAGGCGGCAATTCCCTCCTGTGCATAGCCCGAGCCCACCTCGTACTCCAGGCGTTGGGGCTTGAGCGAGTGGGACTGGCCCCGCTCATCAATAAAGATCCAGTTTTTTTTGCCTTCCGGGCGATCGGCCACGGCCAGCCGCCGCTCTCCCTGTATCCGGAATTCGACTAATGTCCCCTTGTCCACGTGCGATTACCTATTCTGCCCTCTCTACAATATGCTACTGAGCCCTGGCCCTGGAACTTGAGAGATCTACACCCAACCCACCCGGTTCGGCGGCCAAAACCGAAACACCGCGCGACCGATCACATTTTGCTCGGGTAGGTAGCCCCAAACATGGGAATCATTGCTGTTGTTGCGATTATCGCCCATGACAAACAGACTCTCACGGGGAATCGGCAGGCTCGGCATTTCGTAGTCTGGCCCAGCCAAAATGTAGGGTTCCTGGAGTTGATGGTCGTCTTCGTAGACCTGGTGGTCACGAACCGCGATCGCATGGCCGGGCGTACCGATCACCCGTTTGATGAAGGCTTGCTGGGGCAAATAGCCCCAGTCCTG
>JBMYQW010000255.1:0-7564 GCA_049601735.1 Spirulinaceae cyanobacterium | reverse complement strand
AGGGTGATGGCGGTGCGATCGCCGTATTCCCGCGTCCAATCCGTATCCGTCCGTTCAATCTGGAGGGAGACGCGATCGCAGATAAAATGCAAGTCCCGGTTCCGAATCAGCGCCCCTGGCAGCAACCCCACTTCCGTGAGCACCTGAAAGCCATTACAGACTCCTAGAACTTTTTTGCCCTGCTCGGCATGGTCAATCACTGCCTTCATGATCGGGGAAAACTGAGCGATCGCCCCGCAGCGCAGATAGTCGCCGTAGCTAAAGCCACCGGGCACAATCACCAGCTCGGTATTGCCCAAGTCCGTTTCCTGATGCCAGATCATCCGGGTGGGTTGTCCCAGCACGTCGCGGGTCACGTAGGCGATATCGCGATCGCAGTTCGAGCCCGGAAAAACCAAAATACCAACGTTCATGCTGCTCCCCTAGGCGGTGGCCAATTCCGTGATTTCAAAACGGTAATTTTCAATCACCGTGTTGGCCAGGAGGCGATCGCACATTTTGTCGAGGTCTTGCTGGGCGGCCTCCGGCGTTGCCGCCTCTAGCTCTAGCTCGATGTACTTGCCGATCCGCACTTGCGCGGCACTCTCAAAGCCCAGGGACTGCAAACCCGACTGCACCGCGACCCCTGCTGGGTCGAGTACCGAAGGTCGGAGCGTGATATAGATGCGTGCTTGATAATGAGCCATAACCAGGGGAAGCAAAAGACAAAGCACCCGTATTGTATCGGGCAATCTGTATCGGGTGGATTGTATCGGGCAATGGCAAGGGGGCTATCGCATATTTCATTATTCGGGGTCTGTAAATCGGATCGGGTATTAGCCCAGCGTAATCCGGCCGCGCCGCACCGAGCGCAGGAGGCGATTGATCGCTTTATGCTCTTCTAGAGCCATGCCATCAACATCGAGCAGCACGTTTTTTAAGCCGTGGCGATCGGCGGTTGTCAACACGCCCGTTTCAATGGCATTGGCAAACAGGGCGGAAACATCTCCGGCAATGAGTTCATGGGGAGCAGTCATGGAACCTCCTGTCAAGTCTTGCTTCTCTATTGTCGCGGCTCCGCTGGCCAGAAACGGGGTCAAACCTGAACCTTGTCTAAAGATTCTGGCTTGCGCTGGAGCGATCGCCGACTGCGTTGTTCCTTTACAATGATTTACAAATTGGGGCAAGCCCGAGACTATCCTGAAGTAAATCACTAACGACGACTTGAGAGCGTTCAAGATAAGCATCCCATGGACATTTTGCTAGATACGCTGGGCATTGGTTTGGGCTTGGGCGCGATCGCCCTGCTCTCTTATGTGATCACCGCGCGGCGCTATGAGTCAGCCGATACCGTCGCCAGCTCCTACGACGAATGGACCCAGGACGGCATTCTCGAATATTACTGGGGCGAGCATATTCACCTCGGGCATTACGGTTCACCGCCCCAAGCCAAAGACTTTCTCCAAGCCAAAATTGACTTTGTACAGGAGATGGCGCGTTGGGGCAAGATTGACCAGCTCCCCGCAGGCACAACGCTTCTGGATGTAGGCTGTGGCATCGGGGGCAGCAGCCGTATTCTCGCCAAGGATTATCAATTTGACGTAACCGGGGTGACGATTAGCCCTGAGCAGGTCAAACGGGCTCAAGAACTGACATCGGAGGGCGTAACCGCGCAATTCAAAGTAGACGATGCCCTGAACCTCTCTTTCCCAGACGCCAGTTTTGATGTGGTTTGGTCAGTCGAAGCGGGCCCCCATATGCCAGACAAGGCGCAGTTTGCTAGGGAACTGCTGCGGGTACTCAAGCCCGGTGGCATCCTAGTCGTGGCGGACTGGAACCAACGCGACGATCGCCAATTGCCCCTAAACGTCTGGGAAAAACCCGTGATGTGGCAGCTCCTCACCCAATGGTCGCATCCCAAATTTGCCAGTATTGAGGGCTTTGCTGAGGAACTCGAAGCCACCGGACTCACAGACGGGAGCGTTATTACTACCGACTGGACAGCCGAAACCCTCCCATCCTGGTTCGACACAATTTGGCAGGGCATTGTCCGACCCCAGGGTTGGTTGCAGTTCGGGGTGGCGGGCTTTGTGAAATCTGTGCGGGAAGTGCCGACGATTTTACTGATGCGATTAGCCTTTGGTGCGGGGCTCTGTCGCTTTGGGATGTTTCGGGCAGTGCGGGGCGAGGTTTGAACCCTACAGATTCAGACTTCAATTGAATGACCTGCTCGGCAGTCAGCCCAGTTCTGTTGCAGATCACAGCTTCGCTGATCCCTGCAGCAAGAAGCGATCGCTTTCGCACCCGCCGTCATCCTTGCTTTTTTGCCCCGCCTACAGTCAGAGTCGGTGAGCCAGCTCAAGCAAGAATTCCGGGTCTGGGCAGAGACGCAGTTGCGTTAAGGCTGGAGGGGGGACGAGTTGACATCCGGGAAAACCCGCGTACAGTAGCGGTGGGGTTATGCTTGATCCAGATTGAACGCACCGCTATGACTTCTGTTGGCATTGTCACGATTGGGCGCAACGAGGGCGATCGCCTCGTGCGTTGCCTGAGCACATTGCGCGATCGCCTCCCCCCCAAGACCCCCATTGTCTATGTCGATTCCGGCTCCACCGATGGGAGCGTGGCTGAGGCGGAACGTCGCAATGTCACCGTGCTCCAACTCGACCTCTCCATCCCCTTCACCGCCGCCCGCAGTCGGAACCAAGGCTGGCAATATCTGGTCGCGCAGCACCCAGAGCTAGAATTTATCCAATTCCTCGATGGGGACTGTGAGCTGCTACCGGATTGGCTCGAAACCGCGCTGGCTAAATTCAGCGAAGATGCCAAAATCGCCGTCGTCTGTGGGCGTCGCCGCGAACGCTTCCCCGACGCCACGCCCTACAACCGTCTCGCAGACATGGAATGGAACACCCCGGTGGGCGAAGCCGAAGCCTGCGGCGGCGATTCCTTAATTCGGGTGGCGGCACTGAAGGCGGTGAACGGTTACAATCCCCGCCTGATCTGTGGCGAAGAACCCGAAATGTGCATCCGGATGCGGGCCCAAGGTTGGCGCATCTTTCGCATTGGCATTGATATGACGCTCCACGATGCGGCGATGACGCGCTGGGGGCAGTACTGGAAGCGATCGGTGCGTGGGGGTTGGGCGGTCGCGGAGGGCTATGCGATGTATGGCAAAAGCACAGGCTACATGAAAAAACAACATACCAGCGGCTGGCTTTGGGGTTTGATCGTGCCCCTGATCATCTTGGCGACCGCCTGGTTTACGAAAGGACTGAGCCTGATCTTGTTGCTGGGTTACGTCTACCTCGGTTGGCGGATCTATCAATATCGACAGGGCTACGGCGATCGCCCCGCCCATGCCCGACTCTACGCCTTTTACACCCCGCTCTCCAAGTTCCCCCAGATGGTGGGTCAAGCCCAATATTGGCTGGGGCGCTGGCAGGGCAAAACGGCAACCTTAATTGAATATAAGTAATTGAAGATAAGTTGATGATGAATCTGGCGATCGTGGGCTGTGGCTTTGTAGCCGACTATTACGTGAAAACCCTGGCACTCCATCCCGAACTCAAGCTCCTCGGGGCAATGGATCGGCTGCCGGAGCGGGCCCAACGCTTCTCAACCTTCCATGGTGTACCGACGTACAACACCCTGGCGGAACTCTTGGCTGACGGACGGATCGAACTCGTGCTCAACCTCACTAATCCGGGCAGCCATTACGAGGTCTCAAAGGCCTGCCTCGAAGCGGGTAAACACGTCTATTCCGAGAAGCCCATTTCCACCGAGATTAATCAAGCCAAAGAATTGGTGGCATTGGCCAAGGAAAAAGGACTCCACATCGCTTCCGCGCCCTGTAATGTGCTCAGTGAAACCGCCCAGACGGTCTGGCAGGCATTGCGGGAAAAGGCGATCGGCGACGCCTACCTGGTCTATGCCGAGATGGATGATGGCATGGTTCATCAGATGGCCTATGACCAATGGCTGAGTGAATCGGGTGTGCCCTGGCCCTACAAGGATGAGTTTGAAGTGGGCTGTACCCTAGAGCACGCGGGCTACTACGTCACCTGGCTGGTGGCGTTTTTTGGCCCAGCGGTCAGCCTCACGGCCTTTTCTGATTGTTTGATCCAAGACAAACAAACCGCTCTGCCCCTGGAAAAAACTGCCCCAGATTTCTCAGTCGCCTGTATCAAATTTGCCTCGGGGATGGTGGCGCGACTCACCTGCGGCATCGTTGCGCCCCATGACCATAAACTGACGATCGTCGGTGAAAAAGGGCTGCTCTATACCGATGACTGTTGGTATTATGGTGCGCCCGTTTACATCAAAAAACGGATGCGGATTCGTCGCAAAACCTTCATCAGTCCACTACGACAGAAGTATCCCCTGATCCGTAAACCGGGCGGCAAAATTGGCTATAAAGGCTCTCAGCAAATGGACTTTTGTCGGGGCGTGGCGGATTTGGCTCAGGCGATCAAATCTGGGAGCAAGCCGAAGTTAACGGCGGACTATTGCTTGCACGTCAATGAGATTGTGTTGGCGATTCAAAATGCCTGGACGACGGGCGCTGCGTATGAATTAACCACAACGTGTGAACCGTTTGAGCCCGGATTTTAAAAAGCCATCAAGCATGAGATTAGACATCAAAGGAATCGTGATTAAGACGATTTATTATCTGGATTCGGTGCGTTACGCTCCGCTAACACACCCTACTGCCGCGACACAGCTAAAAAGTTGTATTGGTGTAGGTTGGGTAGAGCGGAGCGAAACCCAACACCGCCAATGTTTGCAAGGTTTTGCTCCTTTGTTTCCTAATACATTAATTAAGGAGTGCCATGGCACTACCGCTATGACGATTAATTGCCTGGATGCGGTGCGTTACGCTCCGCTAACACACCCTACTGCTCAATCCGCTTTGTCTGCACAAAGGAGCAAACACCCCGCAGGGCAGGGAAACCCAGCCCCTGCATCAGGAGAGTTCTGGGGGCTCACGGTCTGGATTCGGTATATGGCGTGTCTCGACAGGATTGCTAGAGAACAAGGGTTGCGAATAAGGGAGCATCAACTATGAAACTGTTGATCACAGGTGCATCAGGCTACATCGGTCGCTACGTCGTTGCTGCCGCATTACGGCGCGGGCATCAGGTTAAGGCCTTGGTACGACCAAGCACCGATGTGAGCCCGTTGAACTGGGCCGCCCATCCTCACATCGAGCTGGTGCGGTTGGATCTCCTGCAAGCCGAGGGTTTGACTCAATCACTCCAAGACGTGGATGCGGTGATTCATCTGGTGGCGATTCTCAGCGGCGACACCGAAACCCAAATCCGCGATACGACCGAAGCGACTACCCAATTGCTGACCGCGATGACCGCAGCCCAAGTCCGGCGCTTGGTGGGCATTAGCACCTTCTCGGTCTATGAATATCTCCGCAAGCCCGAGCGATCGCTCCTCGATGAACGCTCAAAACTTGTGGTCAACGCCAGCGAGCGGGATGGCTATACCCAAGCCAAGCTCCTGCAAGAAGAACAATTTCATCGCTATGGCGAAGACAATCAGGGTCAAGTGACGGTGTTGCGTCCGGGGATGGTCTACGGACGAGAGAACCTCTGGCACGCCCTTTTGGGGGCGCAGTTGGGGGGGATGTTCTTACGGATTGGCGATCGCGCCACCTTGCCCCTGACCTATGTGGAGAACTGTGCGGAGGTGATGGTTTTGGCCGCAGAATCTGAGGCAGCGATCGGCCAGACGCTCAACGTCGTGGATGATGACCTTCCCACTCAAAAGGGATATGTCCGGACGCTCAAGCATTTGACCCATGCACCGAATTTGAAATACATCCCCTGGCCGCTAATGCGATCGCTAGCGAGTTTCGCCTGGCGCGTGAATCAGGTTATGTTCCGGGGCAAGGCTAAACTACCGGGGATTCTCGTCCCCGCCAAGCTCCATGCCCGTTTTAAGCCGCTGCGCTACAGCAACGAGCAGGTTAAGCAGGTACTCAGCTGGCAGCCCCGCTACGGCATGGCTGAGGCTCTCGATCGCAGTTGCTCGGCTCAAGATTTGCTCCGGGTGGATCGCAGCGATGTTGAAAATTAGACTTTGTTGATCAAGACTGAAATCCTTGAGCGGTGGGCAATGCCCACCCTACGCAACCCGCCCAAATTCAACTTCAGAAATACCCCTAAATCCCTCCATGCGCATTGCCTATTTAACCGGAACCTATCCCCGTGCCACCGATACCTTCATCCAACGGGAGATCTTTGCCCTGCGCGATCGGGGCGTGGAGGTGTTCACCTTTGGGGTGCGGGCTCCGAATCCGGAGCATTTAGTCGGCGTGGAGCAGCGCGAGGAGCGCAAACGCACGTTTTATATTCTGCCACCCACACCCGGGAAGCTCTTGGGGGCGCATTTGGGGCTGTTGCTGCGATCGCCGGGCCGGTATTTTAAGGGGCTGGCGCTGGCCTGGCAGACGAGTCAAGCCGGGTTGCGAGGCTTTCTGTATCAGCTTTTTTACTTCCTGGAAGCTGGGATCTTAGCCCACGAGATCCGGCGGCAAAAGATTCAACATTTGCACAATCACCTGGGGGATTCTAGTTGCTCAGTGGCGATGCTGGCGGCGGAAGTGGGCGGCTTTTCCTTTAGCTTTACGCTGCATGGGCCCTACATTTTTTATAAGCCCTATTTTTGGCGACTCGATACCAAAATTCTCAAGGCAAAATTTGTCTCTTGTATTAGTTATTTCTGCCGCTCCCAAGCGATGTATTTTGTGCCCTTAGCGGCCTGGGACAAGCTCAAAATTGTCCATTGTGGCGTGAGTCCAGAACTCTTTAAACCCGTAATTCATGCGGGGGAAGGCTATCGTTTGCTCTATGTGGGTCGGCTCTCGGCAGCGAAGGGTTTACCCATTTTGCTTGAAAGTTTAGTCTCGCTGCGATCGCAATATCCCAAACTCCAACTCATGGTCGTCGGCGATGGCGAAGATCGGGCCGAACTCGAAGCCCTCAGCCATCAGTTAGGGCTCGATGACGTGGTGAATTATGTGGGGTACAAATCCCAGACGGAGGTGCGGAAGGTGATGCAACAAACCGATGTATTTGTGTTGCCCAGCTTTGCGGAAGGGGTTCCGGTGGCGTTAATGGAGCCGATGGCCGCACAGGTTCCGGTGGTGACGACGCGGATCGCGGGAATCAGTGAGCTGGTTGAAGATGGGGTTAGTGGGTATCTAGTGCCGCCGGGGAATAAGACGGCTTTAAGGGAGGCGATCGCGTCCCTGCTCTCTAGCCCGGAACGACGCAACAGTTTCGGTCAGGCGGGCCGGGCCAAGGTGGAGCGGGAGTTTAATATTACCCATGAGGCGCATCGGCTTTACGAAATCCTGTATGCGGCGTTGATTCCAAAAGAAGAGACAGACGAAACCATTACACTCATCCATTAACGGAAATCTTGAATTCGCAACAGTTCGGACAGCTTTGGCAACGGAGCCATACGAAATCCGGAAAGCAAAGGCCAAGAATCTAGCGTAGGGGCAGGTTTGAAACCACTGGTGTGAACTTAACGCTGTATTCAGCTCCTGGTGGGAGTTCCAGTGGGC
>JBMYQW010000254.1:0-7610 GCA_049601735.1 Spirulinaceae cyanobacterium | reverse complement strand
CCGTCAAATTCACCATGGGTAAAGTCCAGATACCAAGTGCCCAGCGCAATATTGTCCTCGGGGTCAATCAGGGAATAGTCCGTCATACCCACCTTTTCCGCCACTTCTTCGCCCGTATCCGGCATCACCTGCATCAGACCCAATGCGCCCGCTGAGGAGCGAATATCCGTCTGAAAGCGAGATTCCTGGCGCATCAACGACACCACCAGCAGCGGATTCACCCGCCGCTCTTTAGACCAATTTACGATCGCCTCCTGGAAGGGAAAGGGGAACAGGGCCTGCCAATAGTCCGGGGTTTCCCGCAGAGCCAGCCAAGCCTCACGGTCGGCGGCATCCTCCCGCTCGGTGAGACTCCAAATACTGTTAATGCTCTCTAGGTAGTCGCCTTGGGTGGCTTGCACCAAGGCGGTTGTGAATTGCACTTCCACGCTGGGTTCGGCTTCGGGGTCGGCTACTTGGGGCTGCTCCGCCAACCAGAGCGTGGCCGCGTCGGCGTCTTGACCCAGTTGGTAGAGTTCCCGGAAGGTGTCGGAGCCAGCGGGGGGCAGGGGGCGCTGCTGGGGAAGTTCGAGCTGGGGCGATCGCTGCTGGATGGTGGTGAAGTCGCCCACATCGAGGCCCAACTGGCTAGCGGCCCGCCAAGCGTAGTAGGACTCGGGATGGTTGCGCAGCACAAACTGATAGGCCGCTCGGGCATCTTCACCGTAGCCCAGGCGTGTGGCCCATTTGCCGACCCAATAGGCCGCCTTGGGGGCCAGACTGCCCTCCGGGTCTTGGGTGGCGATCGGGTGGGCCCAGCGCCAGGCCTTGACGTAGTCTTGCTGCTCGGCGTATTTTTTCGCCTGCTGCCAGCGATAGTCTGAGGTGGCTTCCGCATCGGGGTGACGGTCGAGCAGTTGCTGGCGGGTTTCGCTGGCGGCTTTACGTCGGCCCATGTTTTCCAACAGGCTGGCCTTGCGCAGCAGGGCGCGGGGGGCATCGTCCGGTAAATGCTTGATGACACGATCAAGTAACGGGAGGGCTTGACTAGCTTCCGGGGTCAACCGCGCCAGATGGAGCAGCGCCAGACCCCGTTCTTCGGCGTCAGCGGGGGCCGCTGCCAAAAAATTCTCGTAGGCGAGCTTGGCTTCCACTGTGTCATCGCTGAGGTCTAGCCCCCGACCGATGCGGTAGAGATGGGTTGGCGTGGGCGGCGCTTTGCGATAGGCGCTGGCTGCTTTGCCGTATTCCCATTGGGCCCAATAGCCAGCGGCGATCGCCTGCCAGTCTTCGGGCGTGAGTTGGTCGGCATAGGTCTCCACCAGCCGATCGCGCACGTCGCTCATCTCCGGGGCATCGGGCGTGTGGTGGGCCAACACCAGCAGATATTGGGGTTGCTCCGGGTTGCCCTCCAGACGCTGGCGCACCAGGTCATGGGTGCGGGGATGTTCGGGATATTCCGCAACGGCGCGATCGCCGTAACGCGGGTCATAGTCGGCCAAGGCGACCAGGGCATCACCCCGTACCGGGGAATCAGGATAGGACTCCAGAATCTCTTCGAGTTCGGCCTGAGCGCGATCGCGGCGGTTGGTCAACTCGTAGGCACGGGCCCGTTTGAGCTGGATGTAGGGCGCCAGCAGCGGATAATCTTGTTCGAGGTTCTCTAGGCGGCGAATCGCTTGGCCCCCATCGAGGTCAGCGATCGCGTCGGCGGCGAGGAGGTAGCGGGCGCGGCTGCGTTCGACGGATGAGCGACCTTGGTCGGCGATCGCTTGCAGAGCGTCGCGGCGGGTTGCGGGCTCATCCACAGCTAAGGCGAGGACAGTCGAGTCGCCATCAAGGGGGCGTTGCTCAGACCAGGAGCGGGCAAAAGGGTTGGGTAAGCCGCCCAAATCCAGGCCGCCGCGCTGATAAACCCAGCCGAGGCTGCTGCCGAGGCCGACACAAAGGGCAAACCCAGCCCCGGTGAGCGCAATGGTTTTCCACTGACGGCTTTCGAGCATAACGACAGGTGAAGAGCAGAACATTAGCCATCATAGCCTAGGATGGCAGGGGGTTTGAGCCCTGGTGGTGTTTAACCGTGCTAAGTTTGAAGCCGTATGCTTCTCCTTCCATCCTTTTGTGCCATGCGCGGGTTTCTTAGACGATTTTTGGGGCGATCGCTGGTCGCCCTCCTCCTCCTCACCACGGCCCTCCTGCTGCCCGGTTGCGGTGGGCTGCGAGGTGGGAATGCTCAATCCGTCCCCCAAATTGTCTTTGTCAGCCCCAGCGATCCGTCAACGTTTAATGCCCCCCTCAATCAATCCGCCTTCAATGTCTTTTGGCTAATCAATGAAGGTATGGTGAGCCAGAATGGGCAGACAGGGGAACTCGAACCGGCCATGGCCGAGAGTTGGGAATTTTCCGAGGATCAACGCCAGATCACCTTTACCCTCCGCGAGGGGTTGCGCTGGTCCGATGGTGAGCCCCTGACCGCCGATGATGTGGTTTTCTCCTACAATGATGTTTACCTCAACCCCGGTGTGCCCACGGGCATCAAAGACATTCTGCGGGTGGGCGATGATTTTCCCACGGTTGAGAAAGTGGATGAGCGCCGGGTGAAGTTTACCGTGCCCGAACCCTTTGCGCCCTTCCTGCGCTACGCAGGTGGCATTGGCATTTTGCCCAAGCACGCCCTCTACGAAGCGACTCAAACCACCAACGATGCAGGGGAGCTGGCATACCTCTCCACCTGGGGCACGGACACCGACCCCCAGGAAATTGTCGGCGCGGGGGTTTATCGGCTGACGACCTATGTTCCCGGTCAGCGCGTCATTCTGGAGCGCAACCCTTACTATTGGCGGCAAGATGACCAGGGCAATGAGCAGCCCTATATTCCCCGCGTGGTGATTCAGATTATTGAGTCCGACGAAACCCAGTCGATCGCCTTCCGCTCCGGCGAACTCGATAACCTCTCGGTGCAGCCAGAAGTCTTTAGCCTGCTCAAGCGTGAAGAGGAGAAGGGCAAATACACCATCTACAATGGCGGCCCCGACCTGGGCAGTCGCCTGTTTGGCTTCAACCTCTCCCAAGCCAGCAACGCTGAGGGTAAGCCGTTTGTGGACCCGATCAAAAGCGCCTGGTTTAACAACACCCAGTTCCGGCAGGCGATCGCCTACAGCCTCAACCGCGAAAAGATGAAAAACAACATCTATCGCGGCCTGGGGGAAGTGCAGCATTCGCCCCTCTCGGTACAAAACCCATTTTACCGCTCGCCGGAGGAGGGTTTACCCACCTATGCCTACGACCCAGACCAGGCGCGGCAACTGTTTGAAGCGGCTGGTTTTGAATACGACGACGAGGGGCTACTCCACGATGGGTCGGGCAACCGGGTCAAGTTTCAGATGCTCTGCAAGTCTGAAGAAAAGGTGCGGGTGGATATGGCGGTGCAAATTCAGCAGGATCTCAAAGCCGTGGGCATCCAGGCGGACTTGCAAGTGCTCAACTTCAATACCGTGGTCCAAAATCTGCGCAGTCGCAATTGGGATAGCTATGTAGGCGGCTTTGGCGGCGGCGGTGTCGAGCCCCATAGCAGCTTTAATATCTGGTACAGCGGTGGGTCGCTGCATCAGTTTAACCAGGGGCCGATTCCGGGCCAAGATCCGATCGAAAATTGGCAGGTTTCGGATTGGGAAAAGGAGATCGATCGCCTCTTTATCGAAGGTTCCCAAGAACTGGATGAAGCCAAACGCAAAGAAATCTACGGCGAGTTTCAGCAGATTGTCGCCGAGCAAGTACCTTTTATCTATCTCGTCAGTGCCTATACATTAGAGGCGGTGCGCGATCGCATCGAGAACATCCAATTCTCTGCCCTCGGCGGCGCGTTTTGGAATTTGTATGAGTTGGATATTGCCCAGGCAGATTAGCCGTAGGGCTGGGTTTCCCTGCCCGCGCTAGTTTTTGCTTCTTGCTACATAAATGCGGTGATGTTTGCTCAAACCAATGCCCATTCCTAAGTGGTAGGGTTCGTTAGGTGGGCAATAATCTTCAGGAAGAGACAATAACCTTAATTTCCGCCGTAACGCACCACCCATGATGTTGATGTGAGGGAAAGGTTCTTGACTATAAATGGCTGATTGGTTTGGTGCGTTACGCAGAGATAAAAATGGTGGATTTATTGAGAAGTTTATCCCCTGCTAATGCACCCTACTGCCGTGACACGCCTTATTTTGTGCATTAGCAGACCCTGTAGGGGCAATCCCCCCGTGGTTGCCCCAGACCTTGCCGGGGTAGAAGGGCACTACCCCTACAAAATTCATTGGCAAGATTCTATTGCACCTTTTTAGCTGTGCCACGGCACTAGAGCTATAGCCAGACTTTCGTGATTTGGGATTACTACCCTAAACAGCAATCGAGCCCCCATTGCCAAAACCCGTTAAAGTAAAGAAACATGAAGTTTTCTGAGAATGGGGCGATCGCTCATGCGGGTAATTTTAATGACAGGCAAGGGGGGCGTCGGCAAGACCTCCGTCGCTGCCGCCACGGGTTTACGCTGTGCTGAACTGGGTTATAAAACCCTCGTGCTCAGTACCGACCCGGCCCATTCCCTGGCCGACAGCTTTGAAGTCGAACTGGGTCACGACGCGCGATCGGTGCGCCCCAACCTCTGGGGCGCCGAACTCGATGCGCTGATGGAACTCGAAGGCAACTGGGGGGCGGTCAAACGGTACATCACCCAAGTCCTGCAAGCCCGTGGCCTAGATGGGGTACAGGCAGAAGAACTGGCGATCTTGCCCGGCATGGACGAGATCTTCGGGCTGGTGCGGATGAAGCGCCATTATGATGACGGTGACTATGACGTGCTGGTGATCGACTCCGCCCCCACCGGAACCGCCTTGCGGCTGTTGAGCATCCCGGAAGTGGGCGGCTGGTATATGCGCCGCTTCTACAAGCCTCTGCAAGGGATGTCCGTGGCATTGCGTCCGCTGGTGGAGCCTTTGTTTAAGCCGATTACGGGCTTTTCGCTGCCGGACAAGGAAGTTATGGATGCGCCCTACGAGTTTTATGAGCAGATCGAAGAACTCGAAAAAGTCCTCACCGATAACCAAAAGACCTCCGTCCGCCTTGTCACCAACCCCGAGCGCATGGTGATTAAAGAGTCCCTCCGCGCCCATGCCTATCTAAGCCTCTACAACGTCGCCACCGATATGGTCGTGGCGAACCGGATCATTCCCGACACCGTACAAGACCCGTTCTTCCAGACCTGGAAAGCGAATCAACAGGTCTACAAACAAGAAATCCACGACAACTTTCGCCCCCTGCCCGTGAAGGAAGTGCCGCTCTATTCGGAAGAAATGTGTGGTTTGGCGGCGCTCGATCGCCTCAAAGTCACGCTCTACGGCGAGGAAGACCCGACCCAGGTCTATTACACTGAGAACACGATGCGGGTGGTGCAAAACGACGATCATTACAGTCTGGAGCTGTATCTGCCCGGCATTGCCAAGGAACAAATTCAACTCAACAAAACCGGGGATGAGCTGAATGTGCGCATCGGCAATCATCGCCGTAACCTGGTGCTGCCCCAAGCCTTGGCAGCGTTGAACCCGGCGGGGGCTAAGGTAGACGCGGACTATTTGAAGATTCGCTTTCAGGTGGTTAGCGCGGGTGGCTAACGTCCTAACGCGATCGCCGAGTCCCAACGGCCAATCCAATGCTACTATTAAGAGTCTGTGCTTTGCATTCTCTGATAAACACGCTATCTATGACCATTACCCAAAGCCGTAAACAAGAGCTTATCTCTGGCTACCAAGTTCACGAGACCGATACTGGGTCTTCAGATGTTCAGATTGCCGTGCTGACTGAACGTATCAATAACCTCACCCAGCACCTCAAGGTCAATAAGAAAGATCACTCCTCCCGTCGAGGACTGCTCAAGTTAATTGGTCGCCGCAGACGCCTCCTCAGCTATATCCAGCAAGATAACTATGAGCATTACCAGGCTCTGATCAAGCGTCTGGGCATCCGTCGTTAGGGGCTGTCATTATTTAGACTTCAAACGATTGCTATGTATGGCTTACAGCCCCTTTTCCTGTTTTTTGGGTCGGGCGCTCTATCGCTTGTCCCATCAGGCTTCTGAGGTGAATTGGTGACACGCCCTAATATTCAACTTGCTGCAAACAGATTTTGCTCTAGACCGTTATGGCTGAAGACTCTAACCGCGATCGCCTCCCCTTTGAACCCCAGCGCAAACGCGAAAAGCCTCAAAAGCCCAAAGCTGAGGCGAAACCCCAATCCGTTAAGGCGAGTCGAGACGACAGTGCGCTCAACGCCATCCCTGAAGATGTCAGTCGGCGGATGATTCGGCGTATGGCGATTTTTTGTGGTGTGCCGACGGGGTTGGGGGTGTCCAGCTTCTTTATGTTCTACTTCGTCGTCACGCAGGGCTGGTTTGAGTTACCGCCCTACGTGGTGTTTTACATTACCTTGGTGCTGTTTGGCTTAGGCGTCGTCGGTTTGAGCTACGGGGTTCTCTCCACTTCTTGGGAGAGCGATCGCCCCGGCGGCATCCTCGGCTGGCGAGAATTCACCCTCAATGCTGGTCGCCTCTTTTCGTCCTGGCAAGCTTTTCGGCAAACTGCTAAACAAAAGTAAAGCTCTAGCGACCAACCCTCATAAAGCTGGAGCAGGCTCGTACAATGTAGCGTGGGCGTTGGTTGTTTGCGCGGTGACGCCATCCTATTTTTAAACCCTAGGAGCATATTTAATAATGATCGTTGTTATGCGCGTGGGCTCACCCGAAGCAGAAGTGAGTCGTCTTTGTGAAGAATTCAGTGGTTGGGGGTTGACCCCAGAAAAGATTGTTGGCAAGCACAAGGTTGTGATCGGCCTGGTGGGCGAAACCGTGGATCTCCAAGAGGAGCAGATTCAAGAATGCAGCCCCTGGATTGAGACCGTCCTGCGTGTCGAGCGCCCCTACAAGCGGGCCAGTCGTGAATTTCGCCATGGTGAAGCCAGCGAAGTGGTCATCTCTACGCTCAATGGCCCCGTCCCCCTCGGTGAGCACCATCCGGTGGCGGTGGTGGCAGGGCCCTGCTCCGTTGAAAACGAGGAAATGATTGTCGAGACCGCCAAGCGGGTTAAGGCGGCGGGTGCAAAGTTCTTGCGCGGTGGGGCCTACAAACCTCGTACCTCACCCTATTCGTTCCAAGGTCATGGCGAGAGTGCCCTGGCGTTGTTGGCGGCGGCGCGGGAGGCCTCTGGCCTGGGCATTATCACGGAAGTGATGGACACGGCCGATGTGGCTAAGATTGGTGAAGTGGCCGATGTGCTGCAAGTGGGCGCACGCAATATGCAAAACTTCGCCCTCCTCAAGAAAGTGGGTGCTCAAGATAAACCTGTCCTCCTCAAGCGGGGGATGTCTTGCACGATCGATGAATGGCTGATGGCGGCCGAATACATTCTGGCGGCGGGCAATCCGAACGTGATTCTCTGCGAGCGCGGTATTCGCACCTTCGATCGCAAGCATACCCGCAACACGCTGGATCTTTCGGTCATTCCGGTGCTGCGATCGCTTACCCACTTGCCGATCATGATTGACCCGAGTCACGGCACCGGCTTCTCCGAGCTGGTTCCGGCGATGGCCAAGGCGGCGA
>JBMYQW010000253.1:0-7611 GCA_049601735.1 Spirulinaceae cyanobacterium | reverse complement strand
AACAGTCCACGATCGTCTCCAACTGTTCGGGGCGCTTCTGGAATTTGGGTAACTCCACAAAGCACAAGTCCAGTTCATTATTCGGATAGAGGAAGCCTTGGCTTTGCTCACGTAGGGCAAAGTGCGAGAGATAATGGGCCTGCTCCGCAAACATCTCAAAGTCAGTGAAGCTGAGGGTGAGCAGCGGTTGGAGCTGACGTTGCGCCGCGTCACGGGAGAGTTGCAGACTGTAGCTTTTGGCCGCGTTGAAGAAGACCCGTTTACCCAAGGTCGGCAGGCTCAAGAGTTGTAGTTCAATCAGGGAAATCTGCTGATTTGCCCCTTGAACCTGGAGCGTGAGGGGAACCTGCTGGACACCCGAGAGCTGGCTAGCTTGGAGCTGCACCGCCTGGATCTCATCCGCCCCGTTGTAGAGCAGGGCATTGAGTAGACTTTTGAGGAGAGGTTGGCTGTCGGTGGAGCCAAAGACACGTTTAAAGCCAAAGTCAGTTCTCAGGTCGATGAGGGCCATAGGAGCTACGCTGGGGTGGGGGTGGATAGGGCAGAACGTACTCTGCGCCACACTGTATCATATTGCTTCCGAGTTGCGCTCGGCAGGGGTTCAAGAAACTCGCTGCGGTTTAAGATCTCCTCACCTGCGGGCAAGAGCGGGTTTTGGCTTTGGCCCATGACCTGCTGGGCGGCGGTGAGGTCGAGGAGGGGTGAAATGCCGTCGGTAAAGCGGGAGATGCGCTGCGCGGCCCGGGGCTGCCAACAGAAGTCAATCCATTGGCTGGCGAGGGGTGAAGGGGCGATCGCCGCTGGTTGTACCCAGGCATCCACCCAGAGCGCCGTACCGGACTGGGGGACGACCGCCCGCAGTTCCCCATAGTTGCGCAGAGCGGGCAGAATATCACTCGACCAGCCCACGGCGATCCAAGCGTCTTTGAGGAGCAGCGGCTGGAGATAATGCTGCGAACTATAGGAGCGCACATTCTCTTGGAGGGCCAACAGCCGAGCCTCTAGTTCAGGAACTTGGCCAAGGTCTGGAATGTTGTAGGACGCTCCCAGGGTCTTGAGCGTCAATCCCAGCACTTCACGGGGTTGATCGACGAGCACCAGACGGTTACGGAATTCGGGTCGCCACAGATCCGCCCAGTCTTGGGGAGGCTCAATGCCATGCTTCTCCAGACTCTCTTGGTTATAGACCAGCAATGTCGCCCCCCACCGATAGGGCGCTCCCCATACCGGCCCCTCCGCGGCTAGCTCTCCTTGGTTGTTGCGTTGCATCAGCCGCTGCCACCGCTCCGGCAACACCGACCATTGGCTGAGTGTTTCGGTTTCTAGGGGTTGGAGCCATTCGTTCCGAATCGCTTGGCCCAGCCAGGCATCACCCAGACTAACCAGATGACCTTGGGGCTTGGCTTTGCGCCCCAAAATGGGAACCCACGACCACCGACTGCTTTTAGCTTGACCGTCGCGCCATTCCGCTAACAGCTCGGCGATCGCTTCTAACTTAGTTTCTCGATGAAAGTCAGACGGAGTCTGGGTTTGATTGCGAAATTCTCGCACCAATGCCAAGGGTAGGGTGCGATCGAGCAGATAGACCTGAAAGGGAGTCGAGCCGCCACCGCCACAGCCCGTGGTCAAGGCGGCCAGGGTCATCGCCCCACCCGCGTGCAAAAACGAACGACGATTGAGCATAGCTTGAGCAATTGTGGGTGATCAAGGGCGAACCCTTGCACAGTACAATCAAAACTGTTCTGCTGGCAAAAGTTCAGGTTATGGCATTTCTTGATTCTAAAGGGCGTGTATTCGGTAAACTGAGTCTCCTGGATCTGGGAGCGGCCATCGTTATGGTCTTGGTGGTGGTTGGGATTTTCTTCTTTCCCGGTACATCAGGGTCGATCGCCCAGGTGGGTGAAACCCAACCGATTGAGATGGATGTGCTGGTGCGCGGCCTCAGCGTGGGTGATCCAGAATCCCTGCTGACGGCTCTAGAACCCGGAAATCCAACCGATATCGTGGTGCGCAATCAACCCAGTGGTGCGGTGGAGATCGTCGCAAGCAACCTCATGGAGCGGGAAATTATTGTGACGCAGCCGGATGGCAGTATTACCCTCGTGCCAGAGCCACGTCCGGTGGAACAGTTGAGTACAGATTTGATCATTACCCTCGCTGCTGAAGCTCAAGTGACCGAAGGCGCAACAGTGATCAACCAAAGCCAGGTGAAAGTCGGCACGGGCATTGAACTCGATGGCAAAACCTATAACTTCAAGGGCAGCATCATTGCTGTGCGTTTGGCGGAGGAGTGATGACATGATGCCAAATCCGAACCTTAAGTCTGAAGAATCCTCCTGACCATTGAAGTTTCTTCCAGGGACATAAAGCAGCCCTGCTGCCTTGAGGAGGATTTATTCTTGGTACAGACAACTCGAATTGGGTATCTCTCGTAGAGCAATCCCAAATGATTCTGGGATGATCCTCGAACTTGATTTAGATGAATTCCTGAATGGATTTATATCTACATCTCTATACAGTTTTCTGGATAAATAGAAATCCAACTTTGTTGCGCATCTTTAAAATATTTTTATCTTTTACTGGGAGAAAAATAGTCCTGAATGGGAGTCCTTGATCTCGAAGTTGAGTCGGTCGTTTACTGGGCAATACGGACGTTTTTAGCATTATTGTTTCTGCCCAAGCGGGGTCTTCTCTTGCTACCCACAACGTGCAGGACTATGATATCCTGACGAGAGCTTTACGATTGGCTCAAACAGAGTTTGGGGAGTAAAGCCTGTCGTCTGGATTCAGACAATTGATTCTCTTCTATGGGATTCATGTGTATATATAAATATGGTGATGCCCTATTAATGTTGGGTGAGGCGGGAGTATTTTTGGCCGAACATTTGACCGAATATTTAAGCAAGCAATTGGGATGTTAGTGATTCTAAAAATGGGCGGAGTCTACTGAAGAGATTCTGAATCCTGGGCTGTGGATCGACGCAGATACTAAAAAGCTGCGATCGCGAACAATTAGCACAGAATTATCGTCATCATTTTCATCCAAGTTATCCCTAAAGTCGGGTTGGTTTGAGATAACAGAAAACTTTTTTCTCGGTTTCATAATGTCTGATCGGAGTCAGTAGAGTTCAATGAGGAACAATCAAAAAAATGGAAGACGCATTGCAAACGCCTAAAAGTCGTATTGAGTGGGAAAAAGCGATTACTTATCTGCTCTTACATGGGAGTTGTTTAGCGGCATTCTGGGTAGGAGTTTCGAAAACGGCGATTGCCGTGGCTGTTGTGCTCTACGTTGCCCGGATGTTCTTCATCACGGGTCTCTATCATCGTTATTTTTCTCACCGCGCCTTTAAGACCTCACGGGTTGCTCAGTTTATTTTTGCCTTACTCGGTTGCACGGCTGGGCAGCGGGGACCCATCTGGTGGTCGTCCCACCATCGCCACCACCATCGCTATTCGGATCAAGCCAACGATATCCATTCGCCGCATCAAGATACGCTCTTGGAGAGCCACATGAGTTGGTTTTTGCGGGCTGAAAATGCCCGGCTCAAGCCCCAATATGTCAAAGACTGGCTGCGCTACCCCGAACTCGTCTGGCTAGAGAAATGGGAGCTGCTGCCCTTTGTGGGGCTAGCGGTGATGTTGTTTGTCCTAGGCAAGGGTTTGGCGATCGCCGCGCCCCAACTCGAGACCAATGGCTGGCAACTGCTCACCTGGGGGTTTGCCATTTCCACTGTGGCGGTCTATCACGCCACCTACACGATCAATACGTTCGCGCACCTTTGGGGCAGTCGCCGTTTTGCCACCAATGACCATAGCCGTAACAACGGCTTTTTGGCGCTCCTCACCATGGGCGAAGGTTGGCATAACAATCACCATTGGTATCCATCTTCGGCCAGCCAGGGTCTGAAATGGTGGGAAGTGGACTTTAGTTTCTATATCTTGCGCGTGCTAGCGGCGTTGGGCATCATTTGGGAACTCCGCAGTTATCCCGCCGTGCCCTCAACATCTCTGCAACAGGATTAACAGTGGGTGCTCGTTTACAGCCCTAGTTTTGATGCTGTCTCAGGCGGGCCGGTTCGTCCGTTTCATGCCGATACCGCCAGCCCGATACATCAGTCCGATACAATTGAGGCGACCCCAATCCTCCGCTCGTTCCATGCCTGCCACTCAATCCAAATTCTGGGATCTTTGCCGTTTCTGGCGCACCTTGGATTTCTTTGGCGAATTGCCCCTCGTTAGCTGGTTTCAAGCCATGTTTTTCCCCACACCTCCCCTGAATCCCCCTGTCGTAGCAGCGGGCTACCTGTTTGATTTCCGCTCTCCTGATGTGACCTTTGACCAGACTTGGGGCGCGGTAGATGATGTAGTGATGGGCGGTGTGAGTGCCAGCGGCTTTACCCAAACCCCGGAAGGCGCAGTTTTTGCGGGGGAGGTCTCGATCCAAAACTCGGGGGGCTTTGCCTCGGTGCGATCGCGCAATTTCTCACCCCCACTGAATCTACAAAACGCCACGGGTCTGCAACTGCGCGTCAAGGGCGATGGTCAACGCTACAAATTCCTGGTACGCGATGCCGAAGGTTGGGATCGCCTGGCCTATTCCACCTCCTTTGATACGGTGGCTGACACCTGGATCACGATCCAAATCCCGTTTAGTGAAATGCAGCCTGTGTTTCGCGCCAAAACCGTACCCGATGCGCCTCCCCTGAATTCGGGTGCTATCTATGCGCTGCAACTGATGCTCAGTAAGTTTGAATATGATGGTCAGCTAAACCCGAACTTTGAAGCGGGAGAGTTTAGCCTGCTAGTGGAGTCGATCGCGGTATATTGAGTCTCTCCGATTTTTCGCTGGCTCCAGTTAGTAAGATGCGTAAAATTCTGGGATTAGAGATTGACTATTGGTTTGCTGGCAGTCTTTATCTGGCCCTGTCGAGTTTGAATATCAATCGATTCTCAACCCGTCAGATTACAACACGTCTTGATATTGTACTTTGGTTTGTTTTGGTCTTTGGCACTTGGCTTGTGACCTTTTTAGTCACAGGTATTGTCAAACGAAGATTTGAAAAACAATTTTTAGATGTGCCCAATGAACGGAGTTCCCATACAAGACCCACACCCAGAGGCGGTGGTGTGGGCTTTGTTTGGATCTTTTTGACCTTGTCTGGCGCAGCGGCGATCCGGTTTTGGTCACTCGAAATGCCGTTCTTTATTTTGCAATTTCCTCTGTTGGTATTAGCTGTTGTTGGACTCATTGACGATCGCAAAGAGCTCTCTGCCCGGATTCGCTCTCTGTTACACATGACCGTAGGGGCAGTTTCGTTGATTTACGGCTTTGTCCCTATCCCTCTACCCCCCGGAAGTGACCAGGGCTTCTGGGTGTTGCTGGGGATCATCGTCAATATTATCTTTGTCACAGCGTTCATTAACTTCTATAACTTCATGGATGGACTCGATGGTCTCGTCGCCAGTGTTACCATCATTCAGCTTGCCTTTCTAGCCCTTTACTATGATCATCCCGTTTTCATCTTGTTAGCCGCTGCACTGGTTGGTTTTTTACAGTGGAACTGGTCGCCTGCGAAGATTTTCATGGGGGATGTGGGGAGTACATTTTTAGGGGCGATTGTGGCGATTTGGTTAATCGGTGGGTCGAGCCCTGACATTTTCTCTGAACCGCCGGACCCGGTTTTGTTCTGGTCAGCGATCGCCGTCACCTTTCCCCTCATTGGTGATGCCACCTACACGATCATTCGCCGTCTGATTCGCCGGGAAAATATCTTCAAAGCCCATCGCTTTCATCTCTATCAGCGGCTGCAACAGTCCGGTTGGTCTCATTCTCGGGTAGCCCTGACCTATTGTGCCGTGACGGGTGCGATCGCCGTTTTGGTGTTTCAGTTGGATTTGATCGGATCGGCGATCGGGGCAATGCTTACGGTTTTCGGCATTATAGGCGGTGAACTCTATCTCCATCGGATTCAACGTTCCTCGTCTTAACAGCGAGAGACAACAGTCCGGACAGTTTTAAATCGCCAACGATAGAATGCGGGTTTCAGCGTGCTCACTGGAGCCAGATGCTGACGGTAGAATGAGGATTTAAGCCTCTATCTCAAAAAGTGTCCGAAGTATTGGAGAGAATAACCTAAATCTTTGATTTGATTGTGTCATTTTATCAGGTTGATCAAGCGCAAAACATAGCGGGCAAGATGCCCGCGCTACGGGAAATCCGTTCAATTAACCGTAGCGCAGGCGTCCCGCCTGCCAGCACGTAATCTGCATGAACTTCATGCGTAGAACATTCCCTAAATTGAACAATCCAGGCATTGCTCACCCTACAAAAGCGATTGCGAATGCTTGAGTTCTATTTTCTGCCTTCTGCCTTCAACTCCTCCCTCGATCGGTAGAGGCCTGATTCTACCTTCTGAAAGACGACAAACGTTGATCGAGCTTGATAGATTGGGATTGTAGACAAATACAGGAGAAGCACATTATGGCTACTCAAGCCCCCGTTAACAACAAACAGGCTTATCAAGAAAAGGTTGAGATCCAACTGGATAAACTCAACGCTCAGATTGACGAGATGAGAGCGAAAACCGATCAAGCTGCCGCTGATGCGAAACTAGAGTATCAGAACACGTTGGAAGAACTCAAAACCCACAAGGACGCGGTTGAGGCGAAACTGAACGAGTTGAAAGCTGCGGGTGACGATGCCTGGCAAGAGCTGCAAAGTGGTTTAGAACGCTCCTGGTCAGAATTGACGAGTTCTTTTGAGAAAGCAACGGCGAAATTTGAGCAACGGTAAGCCCAATGCCCGAATCGAAAAGTTTGCTAGCCCATTTTGACTGAAGAAAGTTCTTAGCGCAGGCGGTCAGTGAGCGGGGTCGAATCTGTATTCCGCCTGCCAAGGTCAAAATGGTAAACCTAGCACTGAATTATCACCACCCCACCTAAAGATATTGCCCAAGCACCGCTGCGGTCGCTTGGGCTGTTTTTTGCCAGCTAAACTGTTGAGCTTGCTTTAAACCCGCGACTTGGAGCGATCGCCACAACTGCCCATCCGTCGCCACTGCCTGCATCGCTTCAGTAATCTCCCCCACTTGATACGGGTTAATCAAAATCGCTGCCTCCCCCGCCACCTCCGGCAACGAAGAGAGATTCGAGGTGATCACGGGTGTACCGCAAGCCATCGCCTCAAGCACCGGGAGCCCAAACCCCTCCCAGAGGCTGGGGAAAACGAGAGCGATCGCCTGATTGATCAGCGTTGGCAAGTCGGCGTAGGGCACGTAAGCGAGGAATTCGACGCGATCGCCGAGCCCCAATTCTTGTACCTGCTGCCGGAGTAACGGCGTATTTTTGCCATCCGCTGCGCCCGCAATTTTGAGTCGCAACGTCTTCTCCTTGAGCTGGGCAAACGCTGCAATTAGACGCCGTAGATTCTTGTAATGGTCATGGCGCCCCACATATAAAAAATAATCTTGGGGGGGCAAGTCCAAAAATCGGAAATGGGCGACATCGTAAGCCAGGGGAATGACAGAAACATTACGCACCGAAACCCCCAACAGCTCTTTGAGATCGCGCGCAGTTGCTTCCGAGTCACAAATCACGTGACTGGCCGAT
>JBMYQW010000252.1:0-7641 GCA_049601735.1 Spirulinaceae cyanobacterium | reverse complement strand
AATTTGTTAAGATTCTTTCCATTACTGTGGAGTGATGTAGACGGGCAAAGGATGGAGAAAATTCAGGCATTGCGGGGTACACGGGACATTTTGCCCGCAGAGGTGGGCTACTGGCAGCAGATCGAGGCGATCGCCCACCAGACCTTTGCCCGCGCGGCTTATCACGAAATTCGCACCCCGATCTTTGAGCAGACCGACTTGTTTGCGCGGGGCATCGGTGAAGCCACCGATGTGGTGGGCAAAGAGATGTATACCTTTAGCGATCGCGGCGATCGCTCCGTCACCCTGCGCCCCGAGTTTACTGCTGGCGTGGTGCGGGCCTTTATTCAGCACAGTTTGGGGGCGCAAGGGAGCGTCCAGCGCCTCTGGTACGCGGGGCCAGTCTTTCGCTACGAGCGTCCCCAAGCCGGACGCCAGCGTCAGTTTCACCAGATTGGGGCCGAGTTGATCGGCAATGATTCCGCGGCCGCCGATGTGGAGGTGATTGCGATCGCCACCGACATCTTGCAAAAGCTGGGCTTAAAATCCTTGCAACTGGATCTCAACTCCGTGGGCAGTCAGGGCGATCGCACCGCCTACCGTGATGCCTTGGTCAACTATCTCACCCCCTACCAGGCCGAACTCGACGCCGATTCCCAAGACCGCCTCACCCGTAACCCCCTACGCATTCTGGATAGCAAAGATGAGCGCACTCAGGAGATTGTTAAAGATGCGCCCCAGCTTTTGGATTATTTAAGTGAGTCTTCCCAAGCCCATTTTGCACAGGTGCAGGCGATGCTACGTGCCTTAGAGATTCCCTTCACGATCAATCCGCGCCTGGTTCGGGGCCTGGACTATTACACCCATACCGCCTTTGAAATTCAGTCAGCGGACTTGGGCGCCCAGGCAACCGTCTGTGGCGGTGGTCGCTACGATGGCTTGGTCGAACAACTCGGCGGCAAACCTGCACCCGCAGTGGGCTGGGCGATGGGTGTGGAACGGCTGGTTTTATTGCTCGAAAAATTGCAAGCGCGGGCAGCGCAAACCCCAGCGGTATATGTGGTTTCGCGGGGCGATCGCGCCGCCGCCCAAGCGATGCTGATCGCCCAGAAATTGCGCTACGCAGACATCGCGGTGGAGTTTGACCTCACGGGTGCTAACTTCAAGAAGCAGTTCAAACGGGCCGATAGCAGCGGCGCAGCGGTTTGTTTGGTCGTGGGTGAGGCGGAAGCCGAAGCGGGTACGCTAAATGTGAAATGGCTGGCCAGTCAAAGCCAAACCACGATCGCACAGGCCGAATTTTTTAATACTATTGAGACGTTCAGGGCTCAATTGAAAGCGGTTATGAAGCCGTCATAATAAATCAAGGCCGAAAGGGTCAAGGCTAAAAGATTATCGCTATGGAAACTTGGGAATTTCTACTACAGAAGCAGGGTACACGCTCCTGGTTGCCGCTCCAGACCCGGAAAGTGAGCCTGGGGACGGGTCGTTATCGCCTGATTGCTCAGGGCTGTCCGCCCGGCATTGATGTGGAAATTCAAGTCTTTTATCAGACTCTGGATGCCCAGAACCCCCAACGGCGATCGCAAAAGCGAGCGGGATGCACGAGCGAAGAAGGTCTAATCGTGATCGTGCCCTTTACGGAACTGCGTCCCGGCTTGTGGGAGTTGCGCATTAGTTCGCCTCAGGTACGCGCGCTCTGGGGCGAAGATTGGCAGGATGTGTTGCAAATCAAGGTGAAGCCCGCGCCCACCGACCATACTGCATCACCAGCCGCCACCCCACCGGATGCCACTGCGCAACCGACCGCAAATACCGCGTCTGCCCCGGACGAGATTCCCGCTTCCCAGCGGGCGGCCGCCTATCAGCCCCGCTTTTCCCTGACCGAGCCCGAACCGCTGCCGCCGGAAACCAACCCGGCGATCTTGCTCAACAAGCCCACGGCTGACCCATCAGCCGCCGCCCTGACCCATCCGGGTGTCTCTGACCAAGAGGCGCAACCCTGGCTGGCCAATTTGCCACCCCTGGCCATGGTCGAGGAAGTTGAACCGGCGTTTCCGGATTTACCAGAACCCTTTCCGGGTTCAGCCATACCCAGCCAAGCCCTTTCGGGACAAGCCATACCGGAGCCAGCAAAACCCTCATCCCAGCCCACTCCGTCTCCCGATGGAGACCTGGAAACACCTGCTGTTGAGACGGTGCAGAGCGCGATCGCCCTCACCCCGGAAATTCTGGATGCGGATGCGATCGGCTTTGAGCCCCCCCAGCGTTTGGCCCCCCAGCCCCCTGAGGCGGCCACGGCGCCAATTGCTACGGGGCTAACATCTGCTGCTGCCAATGCTGCTGTTGATCCCGAGTTTGTTGATCCCGAGTTTGTTGATCCCACATTCGCCGATCATCCCCATGCCCTGTTGGAACAGTCGATCCAGAGCCTGGAGCACATTCTGCAACAGGTGAGTGAGCCGGGAGACGACTTCCTGTCCACCTCCCCGTCCGTGCCCACCACGCCCCCTAGAACAGCAGGCGCGGCGATCGCCCGTACGCCCCAGACGCCTGAGCGTTTCGCGCAGACGTATGCTTCCCAAACTGTGTCTCCCCAGATCGATTCTCTGAGAGTACAGTCTCCCACGCCCCAATCTCCCGAGACGTACGCTCCAAAGACGGCCTCATCCCCCACGCAGCCTGTCGCTGACCCCACCGCCTTAGAACGGGAGGTAGAGCAACTTGATGTAGAGCGACTCGACCCAGAGCAACTGGACGTATTCTCCGCCCCCCCTGCCGCATCGGCTCCGTTGCCTGCCAATGCTCTGTTCCCGGCAGCGGCTTCCACTCCAGAAATTGAACCTGAGCTTGAGACGGCTTTTTTACCCGCCGCCTTCGCCGCACCGCCCCTACCCGCCCTGGCCATCACCCTGGCGCAAGATACCTTCATTCGCCATCGCAACGAGCCGATTTTGATCTCGGGTCATGTGGATCTCCAAGATGGAGCCGAGACGACGGCCAGTTCTGCATTAGATCACGGATTTTCTGGTTTTTTGCATTACGAGTTGCGCGATCCCCAAACCCAGGCAGAACTCTTAACCGTAGAGCAGCCCTTGGCGGATGCGACGCTGCCCTTGGTGTTTAACTATCTTCTGGATGTGCCGACGGCCTATGCCACTCGCCTCGTCCTCGGGGAAGTCCGGTTGACGATTACTGACCCGGCGCTTGCCCCGTCTCAGCCCACCCCACTGCCCCTCGCCCAGCAGACGTTCTCGATTACGGCGGGCTTGGCAGACCTGCTTGATACGGTGCGTCAGCCCACCACCCCCATTGAGCCTGAGCCCCCCCGCAGCCTCCAGATGCCAAAGGCGTCACCCAAGCCCACCCAGCCGTCCTCGTCTCGCCCGAATCCGCCCACCATTTTGCCCCCGAAGCTCCAGCCCCAAGCCGGGGGGCGCAAGCTACCGGAATTACCGAGTTTTGGCAATCCTCCCCCCTCAACCCCAGCGCCCTCGATTTTGCCCTGGGGCGCTGCCGGAGGCCAGACCTCGACCCCAAACAATCAGCCTGATTCGACCTTGTTGGCGTCTTTAGAATCCGAGTCAGAGTCCGATTGGGCCTCGGCCTTGGCTGCTCAATCGACTGCCCCAACTCATCCCTATGCCAACGGTTCCACGGCGGGGACAGCACCCGAGCGAGGGAACCGAGAAGAGCAGTTGGATAATGCCATGGCGGCCCAGGGTCAGGGGTTACGGGGTAGCATTCATGAGGGTGAGCGATCGGACGCGCGATCGACGGATCTGACAGTCGGCGAATTTGGAACCGATGGGTTGGCGTCGGGAGCATTTGTTTTAGGCGAGTTCGTGCCCGAGGATGCCTTGCTAGATTATTCGGGGCTAGAGGATGCCGAGCTAGATTATTTTGGGACAGATTATTCGGGGCTGGATGATAGCGGGCTGGACTCTGCCCATCTAAACGGTATCGCAGCGGAACCCACAGTCACCCCGTCGTCGGCATCATCCTTACCGACTGCTCCTCCTCCCCAAACGCCTCCCGTTGCGTCAGGATTCAACGCCGAACGATACCAGCCGATTCCAGAGCTGCCCAGGAATTGGGGAGACCGCTATAGGTCAGCTGCTGCCCTGGCCCATGAAGACAACAATGAGTCGAGCTATGAGCAGCCGAGCGATCTGGAGCCCGGTCATCTGCCATCCAGCGACCCCGAGTCCGATGCCTTTGAGGCATTGCAGTTGGGCGATCGCTTTCTCCAACAGCTCAACAGTTTGGCTGCCGAGCCGCTGGCAACCTCAAGACCCCCAACCGATGCGCCCGCCGCCACCCCGGCCAATGCCCCCAACCCTGAGCAGCTACTCGATAGTGATTGGCCGATGCAGGAGTTTGTGGTGGAGGATGAGCCGGATGAAACTTTCGAGCCAGCGCCTTCTCCGGCTCCCCTTGCACCGCTCCAATACGATGCTTCAGGCTTACCCTATCCCCGTCAATTCCAAACCGATTGGCTCTCGCCGGAAAATCCACCCCCGCCTGCTCTAGTACGGACGAACGACAGGCAGACGCATCACCGACAAACCCATAACGCGCAATTCCAGAACGGCATGACCCCTTCTACCAACCCAGCCAATCCACCCACGTCCCCAGCAACGCCAGAACTAATTTTGCCTCTAGGGGAATTAATCGCTGGTGATTTAGCCTTGGTGCGGGTGGCGCTCAAGGCCCAACCGGGTTTGGTCTATGTCAAACTCTGGGTCAAAGATTGCGAAACCCGGCAACTTCTGGATGGCCCCAGAGCCTTTGTGGACTTTGAGACGATCGCCCCCGGTGAGCTGGAAACCATGACCCAGGTGGTTGTGCCCTTGGGCAGCCCGGCGGTGCGCTTTGAAGCGATCGCCATTGATGTCACCACGGGTCAAGAGAGTCGCAAGGCCAGTTGTGAACGAGCCGTTGTGCCACCGGACTTGACCCAGTTCAACTTAGAGGGAGCTCCAGTGTTGCCCCTTTCAGAGGGTTAGCGCCAGCGCAAGAGACACCGCTTACGATGGATGATGAGCATTGATGATGAGTAGCGATCGCCTTCCCCCCGCCCGGACTATTGCCCAAGCCCGGTTTGCCCAACTGGTTCGTCAACCCGAAGCCAGCCTTGACCTCACCCAAGCGGCGCTCTGTATCGCCCAGATTGCCCAGCCGGATCTTGACATCACGACTTGCCAGAACCAACTGCAAACGTGGGGGCAAATCTTACAGGCTCATCGACCCGACCCGCCCTATCCCCTCAAAGTGATCCAAACCCTCAATCATTTTTTGTATGAGGAATGGGGCTTTCACGGCAATCAAGACGATTACTACGATCCCCGCAATAGCTTCCTGAATGCCGTCATCGAGCGGCGCACGGGCATTCCGATCGCCCTAGCGGTGCTCTATCTGGATCTCGCCCGGCGGCTCGACTTTCCCATGGTCGGCGTTGGTATGCCCGGCCATTTTCTGGTGCGTCCCGACTTTGAGGACGCTGAGATTTTTGTGGATGTGTTTAACCAGGGGGCGATCTTGTTTCCCCAAGATTGCCTCGATCTCCTGAGCAAAATTTACCAGCAGCCCGTGCCCTTTCATCCCCAATATTTTGTCCCAGTCAGCTCAAAATCAATCTTGGCGCGGCTGCTGACCAATCTCAAACATATTTACCTCCAACAGGGCGAACTCACAGAAATGCTCTGGACCGTGGATGGCATTCTGGCGCTCTTTCCCGAACACGCTCCTGAACGCAAGGTGCGGGGCGTGCTGCATTTTGAATTGGAGCATTGGGCGGCCGCCCAGGCGGATTTACAGAGCTACCTGGACGCTCAACCCCAGCCGGAAGAGGCGGCCTTTATTCAGACTCTGCTGGCTCAGATTGCCCGGCGTTTGTAATGTTGCTAGAGCTTCGGCGCCGGTAAGGTGGTCAGGAGCAACACCCACCAGGGAATCCGCAGGTCGGGAATCCAGTCCGCATAGGCCTGTAACTCCGGTACACCCACTGGCAGCAGAAAGCGCAGCGATCGCAACGAGGCAGGGCAAGACCCTTGGGCATCGGTAATGCCATATTCCTCAGCCAGTTCAGCGGCAATTTGCAGCTTACCGCTCCGCGTCATGATCTGGGGATCGGCGGCCAAGGCGGCAATCACCTGGCCGATAAATTCAGGCGCCTCCCAATTAAAGCGATCGCGCATGGCGGCTTGGGCCCGAGCGATCAGCTCCTCGGTTACATCCTGAGCGGTTGTTTGTGGCTGTTGTTCCGCCGCCGCTTGGGCAATATGCTCCGTGCCCACCACCCCCGGCCACAGGGGAACCGACGCCACATTGTAGGGCTCTAGTTCCCGCGCCATTTCGACCGCGAGGCGATCGCAGGCGGCCTTGCCCGTGCCATAGGCAACCCCGAACAGCGGCGCCAGTCCGCCCCAGGATGAAATGGTAATGATCACGCCCTGCCGTCGCTTGACCATCAGTTGCGCTCCATGGCGACTGGCGATGTAATGGCTACGCAGACCCACATTGTTGCAGGCATCCCAGAGTCCTGGATCGGCTTGCCAAAAGGGTTGCCCTTGGGAGGCGCGAACAGCCTTGACCCCGCCGTAAACATTGTTGACGAGAATATCGAGTTGACCCTGCTGCTCCGTTTGGATTTGTGCAAAGAGGTCGGCCACCGCGTCATCCTGGCTGTGATCAGTAGGAACCGCAATGCATTGGCCCCCCGCGCGGGCGATCGCTGCTTGCGTTTCAGCCAGCCCCCCCGTCAACTCATCCGTTGCCGTATTGGCCGTAACGCTGCGCCCCGTAATGTAGACCGTTGCCCCCGCACCACCTAAGGCCATGGCAATGCCTTTGCCGATGCCTCGGGTTGCCCCCGTCACCAAGGCAACTTTATGCTGTAAATTCCGCTGCATTACCGTTCTTCTCCATGACTGATATCGGGCGCGATCCAAAAAAAGGAGCCCTGAGGCTCCTCCAATAAGAATATTAAGGGCAATACAGCACCAAAGGGTCTTACCGCTTCATGCCTTTCGCCATCTTGCGGAACATATCCATGCCCGTATCGCCTTTGCTGGGGCGACGAACTTCGGTTTTGGGCGCTGAGTTACTAGCGGAGGAGTTGTTGAAAGAACTCGTCGATGTCGTCGGCTGGGCGGCACGGGGGCTATCCGACATCTTGCGCTCTTCCATGGCGTTAACTTCTTTAACAATTTCAAAGCGCCCCCCATTGGTTTTGTTGCCCGGGAAGGTACGGCGCACCTTGTTGGCTTTGCGCATATAGTCAATGTCACCAAGGGTCTTGGCATCATCGGGTTCGAGGAAAAAGTCGTTCTTAGCCATGGTTGGGTGTGAAAATAAGTAAACTTAATATTGCATTTAAATACAATTTATCAAGAAATCTCATAAATTGGGCCAAAAAATTTCATTTTCCTGAAGTTCGCTGCCAGCCTGCCTCCTCCCCAGCCTGGGGAGAGAGCGCACCAGATGCCCGCAGCCAGATGCCCTCAAGATGTGCCACTGTTTTCTACAATAGGACTGAAGATGACCTGAAACGCCCTTGAGACATCATCGGTGGCTGCTCTGGAGGTTCTAAACCAAGACGCAAGTTGAGATCCGTAGTTTTCGGGATGTTGTAGGGGCAATCCCCCCGTGGTTGCCCCA
>JBMYQW010000251.1:7436-7646 GCA_049601735.1 Spirulinaceae cyanobacterium | reverse complement strand
GCTTTGCGGATTCAGTATGATAACCACAACCCAAGCGTTCGACTCGGACGCTTGGGTTGTGAGACAGAATATTTATTCAGTTTTCAGAGTTGCACCTAGTCAAGCAACAAGCTAATGTGCTGACGGCCGGTTGCGATGGGATACATCATGCGATCGATTTTTTTTCAAGTGTCAATTTGAGGCAGGTGTAGCGATGCAGTGGCGTGTGGT
>JBMYQW010000251.1:0-7426 GCA_049601735.1 Spirulinaceae cyanobacterium | reverse complement strand
CCCGAGACGGCAGATTGGGCGGTGTGGTGTCCGGAGTTGCCAGGATGTACTTCGGCAGGAAAGACGGAGATGGAAGCCTTAGAGAATATCCGCGAGGCGATCGCACTCTATCTTGAGCCTGATCCGTTGGATTCAGCGGTAGGGGCAGTATTACGCGAGGTTTCGGAGGGATGACCCGCATCCGACAGATGACTGCGGCACAGGTTGAGCGTTTACGAGTGCTGATCTCACCGCTAATTACTCCTGCATTGCAAACAAAGACATAATGCAAATGTCCTAAAATAGACAACAGAGTGAATAAGTTATGGCATATGACTAGATGAGTGACGCAGGAATCCTCTCCAATCGTGGCGATGATTATCAAACTTTGATTGCCTTCAAGTGGGCATTGACCGTTCTATCCGATCCTGAATTTCAGTGGATTGAGGTTGATTCGACAACCTATCAGGTAGACGATATCGTAATTGGCAAATCGGATGGCTCGGTGATTTGTTGCCAGTGTAAGAAGAACCAGAAAGACTTCAAGCCATGGTCTATAGCCACTCTTGCGGATGAGTTAGACAAGGCTTTTTTGACATTGGTTCGGCATCAACAAGCCCAAGTCTATTTCTACTCACGTAACAACTTTGGAGCACTCCATAAACTACGTGAACATAGTGTTCTTCGTGCTCATGAGTCTGCTGATCTAAAAAAACTGACAAAAGAACATCAAAAAATAAACAGCGAATTGGCTGTTCGCATTGCCTTACAGACCTCTGATCTCTCGACCTATGATTTTCTGCGTCGTACCAATTTCAAGGTTACGGAGGATTTCCCAGATTTAGAAATTGAACTGCGTGAACGTCTGCGCCAAATGGTAAGCAACTCAGATGCAGCCTTCAATGCCCTCTGGACTCGCTTAGACAAACTTGGCGGACGCATGGAGAGCGGCAATCTTTCCGCCTCTGCCCAGCATCTTTTAACCAAAGACGACATCAAGAATATTCTTCACAATGCGGGAGCAATGTTGGTTCCCACGATGGATATTGCACAGGTGCGCACAGCATTTACGAGTACGTCAGCCATTGGTAGATCGTGGCATCGAGATATTGGTGGACATCGTATTCCCAGTCCGGTTGTGAATAAACTTCTAGGTGCGATCGATGCTGGAAAACGTAGCATCCTGCTTACAGGAGGGCCAGGTTCTGGCAAAACCTGTGTGATGCTGAGTCTACAGGAAGAATTGGAAGATCGCACGGAAAACCACCCCAATCTAGTACCACTCTTCATTCAGTCGCGCGAATTCGCTGACCTGGCAACAGAGCAGGAGCGTCAGGCACAGGGGCTACCCAAAGAATGGGTAGAAAAGGCTGCTCGATTAGCAGAAGATGCCCATGTAGTTGTAGTTATCGACTCACTAGATGTCTTGTCTATTGCCCGTGAGCACAGCGTACTGACATACTTTTTGGCACAAATTGATCGGTTGCTGCAAATTCCTAACGTCACTGTTGTCACAGCTTGTCGGGAGTTTGACCGCAAATACGATCGCCGCATTGCCACACGTCAATGGGACTGCGAATTACAGTGTCCGCTGCTGAACTGGGAGTCTGAGGTTGTACCGTTACTCACCACACTTGAAATCGATTCAACCTCGATTGATGCAGTCACTCGTGATCTCGTCCAGAATCCTCGTGAACTAGCCTTGTTTGTTGAATTGGCACAACTTACAGGCAGTTTTAACGTCGTTACCAGCCAAGCTCTAGCACAACAATATCTCGATACCATCGTACAGTCCGATTCCGCCTTGGGAGATGCGGCAATGTTAGCGATTGAGGCCATTGCTAACGAAATGCTGAAGACACGCAGCCTATCAATTGCACGTCAGCGTTTTCATGCTCCTGAGGATATTCTACGGCGGCTGCAAAGTCTCAATGTCCTGCAAAATACCCATGATGGAAAATTGACGTTTGGTCATCAAACCTTGCTAGATGTGCTGGTGATCAGCAGCGCGATACGTCAGGGCATTTCGCTCAATGCGTTTATCCGGGGCTTGCCACCTGTACCTTTTGTTCGCCCTAGCATCCGCAGCTTTGTTGCCCAGTTGGCAGCAGGAGAACGTCGTCAGTTTAGGAAGCAAATACGAACGGTCTTGACAGGTAATGTGGCTTTCCATATCCGCCGCTTGATTGCCAAATCGTTTGCCCAGCAAAGACCACAGGATGATGACTGGCCGCTGATACGAGACCTGCACGACAATCATCGAGACGTGTTTCAGGTGATTTACACTCAAGCCTCATTAATTGAGTGGCATCACTTCTGGCTCGCTCATCTGGTTCCTATGTTGAAGGAAATGCGTGATGCTAAAGGGATGATGTCTCATATTTATCGAATAGAGCAGTGGAAGGATGAGGATGCGGCTGGAGTGGTGGCGTTCTGGACAGAAGCCCTGGAGATGGATTGGCTGGATAGCAAGCAAATTACTGACCAATTAAGTTTTTATTTATCCAAATTCAAAACAGAAAATTTGGCACTGGTTATTCCTTTGTTAGAACAGCTCATTAGTATGCCAATTCCAGAACATGATTTTTTGGGGCATACTGTTGCACGCTGTGTCACTGCTGGTGCTGCTGATGATAGATTACTTTGGCATTACATCGCTGGTGATGTTAGCGAAGACGACGTAACGAGATTTCACTTTGGGAACAAATTACGCTGTCAACCTGATGAATTTGGAGATAAGAACGAAAATTTCTTGGAGCAGCGGATGGTGCAATCCACTGCACTACTCGATATAGTAGTGGAAGCGATCGAACAGTGGAGTCAAATAGAGATAACTGGCTACGGTGCTACTTGGGAAGGCTATCATGAGGGATTTCTGAGGAGTACCTCATACCTTCATGTTCACTCTCAGACTAATATGGTTTTACCTGGAGGTTGTGAGCTGATTTTATTTTATGCAGTCCAGAGAGGGATTCTCCATCATACCCGCAGAAACTCCAACTGGTGGCAGAATAACCGAGAACGACTATGTTTCAGTCCTGAGGGTGCGTTACGCTACTTTGCTATCCTTGCTTGCACAGACTCTCCGCAGCCCAATATTGACTTGATTGGTCGCCTGCTATGTGACAAGAATTTACTGGAATCCGAACTCTCCTACGAATTAGGTAACTTAATTCGAGCCGCATTTATATATCTCGACAACCAGACACAAAATGCGGTGATAGCAACAATACAGACTATTGGTGAGGAGTTTGGAATAAAAAAGAAGTCAAGACATAGAGTTTTGAAGAGGCGGGCCGAATATATATCCACCATTCCCTGCTATCTACGATCACCAGAAAGCCAAGCAATACTAGATAATTATGAACAAACATATGCAAAAATAAATCGAGAGCCATCTCTTCTTATTTTCGATGCTTCTGATCCCAATCCAATCTCATTTGAAGTCTTTCTGAGTGCTAGTGATGAAGGTGTAATTCATTTACTAGAGCACTATTCCAGATATCATCGAGATTCTGATGGCTTTTTGACTGGGGGGGAGCGACAGGTCGGTCATCAACTACGTGAGGCTTCATCTCGCTCTCCATCAAGATTCTTGAACTTATTGGTCATGAATTGGGCTGATATCGCAGAAAATTTTTGTGACGACATCATGGAAGGCATTGCGAGCTACTTAGCATATCGCCATGGAAACTCGCGGCCTAACGAAAAGTGGGAACCCGTTGAAGAGCCTGACGCTCCTACCTTAGCGAATAAAATCCTTGAGGAATTGGAGCGACATCCTGCCCATTGGTTGCTGAATTGCTCTACAGCCAAAGCTCTAGAAAGCTGTGCTTATGTTATCCGAGATACGCAAAGTGCTGCACGGCTTGTATTCTTGGCAATAGGTTTTGGGAATTTTAGAAAGGAAATTACTAGGCGAAATATTGCTGAATCTTTGATGATTTTAGTCAACAGATTTCACGAACACGCTATCGTATTACCAGAATTATTGCCACCTGCGCTATGTCGGCTTGCTGGTGACGAAAATCAAAAAATTCGCTCATCAATTCTACAACAATTGGCGTATCTTCAATATAAGAACTTCGAGTTGGGCTGGAAAATATTTTACCTTGTTATGCAGGATTCTAAGGGACTTTGGAAATATGCTGAACGTTGCTTGTATTATGCCTATTATGATCACTTCGACAGAGTTTCCCCTTTACTTGATCGCATCTATAGCGAGGGCAGTGATCAAGACATGGAAACTTGGGGGCGAATCTCAGCTTTATCTGCCCTGGTTGGACAGATCAGCTTTGAAAATTTGCTTAGTTTATTGAATACTCTCAATGTTACTGAAGCATGGCAAGGAACAGTGAGTGTTTGGACTCATACTGACAATATCAAACAACATCGTGAGCAATGTCTTAAAGGTATCGAGGCGGGGCTAAAAGCAGGAAAACCTCATGCAATTTCTGTCGCCAAACATATAGAAAATATCTTCCGAGACAATACACCACCAATCTCTATTCCGATAGACTTGATTCGACTTTACATTAATGTGTGCGAAAAGAATGAAGAGGATAAACACCATCACGTATTCAGGTTTGAAGAATGGCTAAATGCTATCTCCCAGCGAAACCCAATGCTTGCCCTAGATGCAGCCGAGATTTACCTGGGTTATGTCAGTCGTTCTAAGCAATACTATTCCGATTATAAAAATCAGCTTGCCCAGCTACTAAAGCGGCTCTTTACCGAAGCTGAAGAACGGGAAGAATCTGACGATGGCGCAATGTTGAATCGCGTGGTATCGGTGCAAGATTTACTATTGTCATTGGGCGTTAATTCTATCAATGATTGGCTAAAGGTAGCCGAAAGGCAGTAAATAAGCTCTGTGCTTTAACCAAGTCCTACCTGATTTTTCACCCTACCCCGCGCCAAGCCGCAACATTCGGGATTCAATCTCCTCCCAAGTTTGAGGTGAAACCTTCACCGCCGCCTGTTTACAGCGCACCAAGAGCTGATTGTTGTAGAGATAGGTACGCAAGCGTTGGATATCCCGATCGCCAATTGCCAAAATCTCAGCCGGAATCTCAAAGGCTTGCAAGCAGTATTGTTTGAGGCGGTCGATATCAGTCACTGCATCCTGATTTTCCAGTTGAGCGATCAAGCTCTGCAACGGCTGTGGCGCAAAAATCTCTAAGCCCTGGAGCTTCTGGGCTAACTCCAGCAGCGTCTGGGACGAGCCCTCGGGGCCAAGCGCCTGGGTCAGCGTCTGGGTCAGGGTTGGTGCGAGGGCACGGGCGAGAGATTGGGCGGGGGTTAGGGCCAGGGCCAGAGCAATAGCGATCGCCCGCTTGGCCGTGGGTTCATACTTACTCGTCTGCTCACTGGTGATCTGGCTGGCCCAACAGAGGAGCGATCGCACCGTTTCGGGCTCTGATTCAGGCTCCGACTGATGCAATAGCGCCAAGGTGCGTTGCTCCATGGCCAACAGCAGGTCATCCGCGCCACCCCGCATCAGCCCGGCGATGAGCACAAACACCTCTTGCCAAGCCGTGTCACTGAGATGATCTTGGATCGTCTCGGTCATCAAATGGTTATCAATGATGTATTGCGCCGTCAGGTATTCCTGCAACGACAGATGCGAAAAGGAATAAACATCCTCGGCGCGCTGAACAATGATGCCCTGCTGCACCACGATCGCATTCAAAATCGACTCGCCATCTAGCCCTTGGGGCGCATTGAGGTTATCGGTCAAAAAAGTCTTGATCGGCTCAACCAGTTCCCGTTTTGAGAAGAAGAAGTGATTGGCTTTAAAGCCCTCGTGGGCAATTTCTGAGAGTAAGATTTCTTCAGCTTCGGTATGGAGTCCGTGGTAAATTTCATCCAGTTGAATGCGTTTTTCTGAAGTCCATTCTTCGAGCAAAATGCGTAGGGCTTTGCGATACAACACACTGCGATTACTGGGGAACTTTTGGGAGCGATCGAAGACTCGACAGAGAAAGGTCAAGAGCAGGGGCGTATGGGCCAGTTCTTTGGCGGCGGCGTTTTTGGGCTTTTGCAGGGCGGCCCAGCAGCGTTCGGCGGTCTCGGCTTCCTGATCACTCGCAGAGCTAAACCAATTACCAATAAACTGTTCGATCTGGGCATCGTCAAAGTCGGCGATCGCCACATCAATAAATCGGGGGAAGCTACTGCGAATTGCCCCGGTCCGACAGGAGACAATGTAGCGATTCTGGCCATAGCGATCGACAAAGTCCTGAATCTCTTCCATGACGGTGTGGATATTTTCGCCGGGGACTTCATCCAGACCATCCAACAACAGCAGAAACTTTCCCTGCTCCAGGGCTTTGCGGGTAAAGTTCTCCGGCTCTGGAAAGCCACTAATCTCAAATTCCCGCCCAATAAAAGCCTCTAAACTCAGGTCGCTGGCATTAAGGCGCTTGAGTTCGATAAACACGGGAATGCAACCATGGTCAAACTGACCCTTTTTACCCTGGAGGGCTTCCAGACCCACCCGCTTAAGCAGCGTGGATTTTCCAGAGCCGGGGCCACCGAGCACTAAGAGATAGGGCTGGACTTGGGCGATCGCTAGCCCGGTCTGGGTGGGGCGATCGCTAGGCACAAACCGACGCCGACTGCCCTGACGAAAGCTCGCCTCTTGGTCGGCGAGGGAGTCAAACTGTTCCGCTTCGTCGTCCTGAAGCACCTGCACTGTGGTGTAGACCGCTTCGAGTTCGATCGGCTCCCGCATTCCTAGCACCTTGAGCGTGCCATGGCGCTCAGAAAAGTTCTGGGTATATTGCTCGGAGGCTTGGAAAATGAGCTGTCGCGTTTGCTCGTTAATCCCTTTACCAAAGCGATCGAGGACTTTCCCGCCACCTTCTAAAATTGATTGGAATACGGGAACCGCAATGCCGCTGACGGCGGCGATCGCCAAGGTTTGCCAAACTGTCATTACCACTGTCGGGTTCATTGCCTATCATTTTAGGGTACATCCCCCCCAACTGCTGCAAATGCTGTCTCGACGACAAAGCGCCATCCTCGGTTTCGTCGGCTGGGTCTGTTTGACTGGAAGCCCGGCCCATGCGCTCTCGCCTGACCCGATTATTTATGAACTCGCTTCTGTGGAATCGCGGCTGGTGGGTCGCATGGAGACCTTGCCGCACCCCGAGCGCCCAATTGTGCGGATGACCACCTGCACCATCCAGCCCAGCGGATTTGGGGCGTATCTCTATCAGGAGCAGGCATTAGTTGAGAATCTGGATCAGCCCTATCGCCAGCGGTTGCTGCTGATCACGGTTGATCCCGATGGACTAGAAGGGCGGCGACAGGTGGTGTCGCGATCGTTTAAGTTGACTGAGCCCGATGAATGGGTGGGAGCGTGCGATCGCCCGGTGAGCGCATATCCAGATCTCAATAGCTCCCTAGGAGAGGCAATTTGCACCGTCTTCTTCGACTGGGA
>JBMYQW010000250.1:0-7667 GCA_049601735.1 Spirulinaceae cyanobacterium | reverse complement strand
GAGGCTAAACTCCATACCTGTGAGCCGAATCCGTTCATCGCCTTTGTAGACCTGGCGCTTGTTGGTGTCGATTTTAATCGAGGCAATTTGAATGACCCCAGAGCTGGGAATGCCGGAGCCGCTATTTTTATCGACGCGGCGCAGCACAGAGCGAATCCGGGCTTCGAGTTCCTTGGGTGAAAACGGCTTGACCACATAGTCATCGGCTCCGAGTTCTAGACCCGTGATGCGATCGGCCACGTCTCCCAAGGCCGTCAGCATGATAATTGGAATGTCGGACTCCTTGCGCAGTTCTTGACAGACGCCGTAGCCGTCAAGTTTGGGCATCATCACATCTAGCACGACTAAATCAGGCTCTGTATCTCGGAATGTGCCGATCGCCTCTTCACCATCAGCGGCTGTGACGACGTCATAGCCAATCATGGATAAGCGAGTCTCTAGAATGCGACGGATGCTGGCTTCGTCGTCCACAACGAGAATTCTTTCTTTATGAGTTTCCAAGGAACTCAATCTCCTTTTTGATACAAAACTAAACCGTCGCTCCAGGCATTCTTCCCTCAAGTCGGAACCAGATCACGGTGATCTGAAATTGCCCAAACGGTTGGCCTGTAATGATATTAGCCTGGTTCGAGAACCACCAAGCCATTGCAGGGGAGTTTCTTAAGGAAAACACACAATCTTGAAGTTTTTTGTCAGTATGTGAAAAAAACAGCGGTTTGTTACAGGGCAACGCTCAGAATTTTGCCCGATCTGCTGCGGTGAGAACTGCGCGCTCGAAACCGGATGTGCTGCGCTTGATGCGATCGCCTGTTCGACTATGGGATAATCTATCAGGGTGCAGTCTCTCGATCTCCAGATCTTCGCCTCCATGCCGAAACCCCGTACCCTCTATATCTGCAATAACTGCGGCACTGAATCCCACCAATGGCTTGGCAAATGTCCTGGCTGTGGCACTTACGGCTCCCTAGAGGAGCAAGTGGTGGCGGCGAGTTCGACAAATACCGCCCTACGGGCCACGCAAGGACGAACCAGCCGAGGACGCAAAAGGGAAGCGGCGCGTCAGTCCCAGACCTTCTCGGAAATTGCCAGCGATCGCCAAACCCGTTTTTCCTCCGGCTATGGCGAATTTGATCGGGTGCTGGGCGGCGGGCTGGTTCCGGGTTCTCTGGTACTAATCGGCGGTGATCCGGGCATTGGCAAATCCACCCTATTGCTCCAGTCGGCCAATGCGCTTACCCATGAGCATCGAGTGCTCTACGTCAGTGCCGAGGAGTCGGCCCAGCAGATTAAGCTCCGGGCCACGCGTTTGGGCATGAATGATGCCGCCAAAACGCCCGAAGAACGACTTTACGTGCTGCCCGAGACCGATCTGGAACTGGTGCTGCAAGAAATCTCCAGCCTCCGCCCCCAAGTAGCGGTGATTGACAGCATTCAGCGGCTCTTTTTTGCCGCCCTCAACTCGGCTCCCGGTTCCGTGCCTCAGGTGCGCGAATGCACCTCGGCGCTGATGCAACTGGCCAAGCGGGAGGGCGTTACGTTACTGCTTGTCGGGCACGTCACCAAGGAAGGGGCGATCGCTGGCCCCCGCGTTCTGGAGCATTTAGTGGATACGGTGCTCTATTTTGAGGGCGATCGCTACGCCTCCCATCGACTGCTGCGATCGGTGAAAAACCGCTTTGGCGCGACCCACGAAATTGGCATTTTTGATATGCGTGAACAGGGACTGTGGGAGGTGAGCAACCCCTCGGAGTTGTTTTTAGGCAATTTGGAAGAACCCTCACCGGGAACCGCCACGGTGGTGGCCTGCGAGGGAACCCGCCCCCTACTCGTGGAAATTCAAGCTCTGGTCAGCCCAACCAGCTATTCCTCGCCCCGACGTTCGACAACGGGGGTGGAATACAGCCGTCTGCTGCAAATTTTGGCTGTTCTAGAAAAACGGGTGGGTATTCCCCTCTCGAAGCTGGATGCCTACATCGCCTCAGCGGGCGGTTTGGGCGTCGCTGAACCCGCAGCCGATCTGGGGGTGGCGGTGGCGTTGGTGGCCAGCTTCCGCGATCGCCTGGTGGACCCCCGCACGGTACTGATCGGCGAGGTGGGTTTGGGGGGCCAGGTGCGCTCCGTGTCGCAGATGGAGTTGCGGTTGAAGGAGGCAGAAAAACTGGGCTTTAAACGAGCGATCGTGCCCAACGGATTCAAACCCACGGAAATTAAGCTCGAAATCATTCCAGTGAGTAAAGTAGTAGATGCGATTATTGCGGCATTGCCTGTGCAGTCAAGGCAAAATTAAAAATTAGGGTCAGAGAAGCACACAAACTGTCCTCTAATCTGGCGGTTGATTGAGCCATTGCTGGAGCGGGTCAAGACGAAAGCGGGGAGCTTCATAGGTCTCGGGTAGATAGTCCGCCGGGATCGTGGTGTGGTGGCCATCGCGCACGGCGGCGTAATGGGGTGAGAGAATTTCGATCGCAGCTTCATTGCAACCATCCTGGATATTTTTGTGCAGATCCGAATAGATGCGCGGCAGCTTGCTGGGACTGGCCGTATGGGCATTCAGTTCATAGCTGACGTAGAAGTCATCGAGGCTGGTTTGCAAGACAAACGGGGCCGGTTCGGCGAGAATTTCGGGCGTGGCGGCGGCGGCGGCGACGAGCACTGCTTCCACCTGACGCCAGGACACATCATAGCCGAGGGTGATCGTGGTATGGAGCACCAGGGGCGGGATGCGGCGATCGCGACTCGCACCGCTGTAGTTAATAATGTTGCTGCCGAGTACCGCCGAATTAGGAATCGTGACGGCCACGTTTTTGGGAGTGATAATCCGGGTCACGAGCAGGTTTTTTTCCAGGATATTGCCCACCACATCGGCAATTTGGACGCGATCGCCCTCCTGAAACGAACGGGTGTAGATGAGAATGATCCCGGCGACAATATTGGCCACCACCGCTGTTGAGCCCAGGGAAAACAACACCCCCAAAAAGAGCGATACCCCTTGAAAAGCGGGCGAGTCAAACCCCGGCAGATAGGGAAAACAGACCACCAGCGCCAGCGCCACAATCAGCACCAAGGCCAAGCGGAAGGTGGGGTTGGCCCAGTCGGGGTAAAAGCCAGGAATTGCGATCGTCTCCCGGCCAATTTCCGTAAAGATCAAGCGCAGCAGCCGAATCGTGTAGTAGGCGATGACGGCGACGGTCAAGATCGTAAACAGGTTCGGCAGATAGTCCACAACCGCACCGCCGATCTGTTGCACATTTGCCAGGACATAGCCGAGCAGAATCGCCCCGGCTCGCCGAGTCCAGGGGAAGAAACTCAGAACCAACGTGAAATAGAGGTAGAGTAGCGTTACCGTCAGCAGGGTGCGGCCAAACTTGGCGACGCCTAGGAGAATATCGGCAATGCGTCCGGCGGGCAGGAGTTCGAGGCGCTGGAGGCGCAGGGCGGGAATGTAGCTGTCGCGGCCCTGCTCAATCTGTCGATAGAACCAGGGAAAAATTTGCCGGAGGAGATACAGAAAACTGCCCAAGACCACTGTGGCCGCTAAGGCATAGAGTCCGGCAAAGAGTAGCGATCGCGGTGTTCGGGCCTGGCGATAGGCGGCGATCGCTTCCCGGAGCTGGTCGCGGTATTCCAGGGCGAGGGCGGGAGAGGAGCGTCCTGCTGCCTGGGCATCAGCGGGTGTAATCGTCAAAATCACTTTGTCCGCCACCGCAATCCCCAGGACGCCATCCGACTCTTCAATTTCGAGGTCACGGGGGGCGATCGCCCCATCATCAGCGATGGCTTGCAAACGTTGACTAATGGCGATCGCCCGTTCTTTGGCGGAGAAGGAGCCAACGCTTTCTTCAATCTCAAAGAGCACTTCGCTGCCTAGCTCAACGGGATAGCGGGCGATCGCTTCCGGCTCAGGCACATCTTGAGCCAATGAAAGACCTTGGACGCCCCACAGGCCAATCACAAACCACAGCACCCCGACCCAAATTTTTTGCCAATGCCCCATGGTTCTGCCTCATTGCGTCGAGTCCTGCACCTGCGATCTAAGCAAATTCCCCTCGAGCATTGGCTGAAATGAGCGATCGCTGTAATCTTTCTTGGTAGATTGTCATAATTTGATGAGCAATCCCTGGTCGCCCCCTCCCCCTCAAGATCAGCCCAAATAATCGGTTGGCATCGATTGGCGCGGATTTCGAGAGAATCGTATTACAAATATTCACAAAATGTTAAACTGAACACAAAATCGCATAATTTATTCAAATTTGTCCCTTAAACCCCAGAGGAGCCCCCATGACCCAGAAGCAGACTGTTATTTCCCCCTCCATTCTCTCCGCCGACTTCAGCCGCTTGGGTGAAGAAATCAAAGCCGTCGATGCGGCGGGTGCAGACTGGATTCATGTCGATGTCATGGATGGCCGCTTCGTCCCCAACATTACGATCGGTCCCCTGATCGTGGATGCTATTCGCCCCCATACCCAGAAGCCCCTTGATGTTCACCTGATGATCGTCGAACCCGAGAAATATGTCGAAGGCTTCGCCAAAGCGGGCGCAGATATCATCTCGGTTCATGCCGAGCACAATGCTTCGCCTCACCTCCACCGCACCCTGGGGCAAATCCGTGAGCTGGGCAAGCAAGCAGGGGTCGTGCTCAACCCCTCCACGCCGCTCTCCTTCATTGAGAATGTGCTGGAACTCTGCGATCTGGTGTTGCTGATGAGTGTGAACCCCGGTTTTGGCGGTCAGAGCTTCATCCCCTCAGCGGTTAACAAAGTTCGTGAGCTGCGCCAAATGTGCGATGCCCAAGGCGTTGACCCCTGGATTGAAGTGGATGGCGGCCTCAAGGTTCACAATACCTGGCAGGTGCTCGAAGCGGGCGCAAATGCGATTGTCGCGGGTTCGGCAGTCTTTAAGGCGGATGATTATGCGGCGGCGATCGAAGGCATCCGCAACAGCAAGCGCCCTGTGGCTGAAAAGCAATTGGCAGCGGTTTAAACGGATTGAATTTTGAGTAGGGTGCGTTAGGCAGCAGTGATCTTTTAGCGAAAAAGCAGTCACTCGCTGCTCTGCCGTAACGCACCGATCGCAGGCTGAATCGATGTGCGGTGGTGCGTTACGGCGATTTGAAAGTTGCTGGTTTGGCTCCAAAATTGGTCGCCGCCTAACTCACCCTACATTTACCAACTACATTGACCAACTGTCCGGATATTGCTCCGGCGCTTTACCGTGCCGTTCTAGAATTTCACCCTGCCGCGTTACAGGTGTTCTCGGCTCCGGCTCGATCGCCTCAACCTGAAGTGTAAATTCCCACCAATCGCCAAAGTCAAAAATATAGTCGAGGCGACTGCCCACTTCGAGGGGCAAACTACCCACGGTGACTTCATCGGTGAAGTGATCGCCCTCGGCCATCGGATGCGTCACCTCAACCGTGCGCCCCGAGGGATCACGATAACGAAACTGATACAAGTGGTCACTATCGAATTCAACGGCTTGCAAGATCAGTAGGCTGAGATCGTCTAGGGTCGCTTCGGCGGCGATCGCCACCCGTCGCCACACCTTACCTAGGCTGACCTTCAATACAAACCGTCCTGTCTGTGTGCCCAGCTTTGGCAGTTGGAGTGCCTGTCGCCAATTGGGGAAGTAGGGACTAAGGGCGGGTTTGAGTTCATCGAACGGGTGACTAAAATCCGTTTCGGCCTGCCAGCGCCTCCCCTGTCCTAGATAAAACCGATGGAGGTGTTTAAAGATGGCACACCCGAGCGGGGTTGCCGCGACTCGCTTGATGCGCCACCCTTTACCGGAACTGGGTTTGGGGGTAATGAGATCCACAAAGCCAAAGGCTTGCATCAGCGCCAAGTTATGCAGTCCAGGATTGTAGTTGAGGTCTTGCTGCATCTCATAGCTTTTATAGGTCTGGGCTTTCTCGGCGAGGTAGGGCCAGGTTTGAAAACAGCGATCGCCCTCCGAGAAGCGAGAAGCACGGGGTTCTCCTAGCAGTTCTTCGTATCCCCGCACCAACCAGGCTTCCAGTAAGGTGCAATAGCGTTCGGTGGGGTTAAACTGCTGCCATTGCCCAACAACTGCCGGATTGAGCACCAGGCGAGATTTCTTGCCCTTCGCCTGCACTTGGGCCAAGCCACTGGCCCGCAGCAGCAGATAGAGCCCATGAATATTCGGGTAGGACTTCTGTTGCGGACGCTTCAGGTCGAGGGCGATCGATTGCTGGAGCCTGCTATTCAGTTCAGCCAGGTGCTTTTGTGAGAAATGTTGCCGCGCGGCGCTGACGGCCACGCCATCGGAACCAATATGATCCAGCAGTACTTGGATGTCGTGCAATACTGTGCCCGGTTCGGTTTCCGTAATCTTTTGGGCATGGAGTGTGGCGGCATCGGCCTCAGACCAAGTATTCTCCCCTTCATTGGCCGCCGCGAGGAGGTTTTGAATCAGATTCATTGGGTTAACCGGTTGCCCCGCTTGAGGAAGTTCTACGCCCAAGCTCTCAAAAACTTCTTTGAGTTCCGCCGGGGGCTCGACCATGGGGACGATCGGCATAGCGGGGTTAATGGGCGCATCACTTTTGAGCCGTTGGTTATATTCCGTTTGGAAGGCGTTCATCCCTTCCTGGGTCGTCATGTCATAGCCCGCCTGGATGCCCTGGAGCATGAAGCTCTTGGCCATGCCTCCCCGTGCGGGATCATTCATCCAGCCTGGAAACTCGGCGGCGATCGCTTGCAAATATTTAATAATTGCCCCGGCACTGCGAAACTTGTAGGTCTCTTTTAAGAACGCCCAAAACTCCACCAATTCGGGAATGGCATCATCGGCATCGCGGGGATTCATCAGCGTAATTTTCCGAGGTAGCACCGATTCCATGAGGAGTTTCACATCGGTCTTAGTCATTTTAGAGAGGGTTTTATCCGCGTAGTTATACCCCAGCTCAATGAAGGTATCGATCCAATAGCCCGCCTCATACTCTTGGCGCTGGAGATACGCCTGGCCGCGGTCAGACTCTATGAATTGATTGACGGTATCAATGATGTATTGCTCTAGCAAGGGCTCAACCTCATCAAAGGAGAGGCCGTCGAGCTGGCGAATGTTGTAGGTCATGGCAAGAGCGCGTTAGGGCCACAAGGTAAAGATTGATCCAAATCCATCCAAATCTTATCGCTTGGCGATCGCATCTAGAGAATTATGACAATACATCATCCATCACTGACTCCGCAGGAAGAAAAATAGTGTTTTGATGATTTCGGCCTAAAAACGCTCTAATTCCAGGTTTAATCCGGGTAAAACGGTTTCTCCTGAGAGAGATGTGGGCAATGGGCGCGTCTCAACTTCTTGATTGGGGCGGTAGATTTCCACCTGTTGCTTCTGGGGATTGATTAACCAGCCTAAGTGCAAGCCACTGTTCAGGTATTCCTGCATCTTGACTTGCAATTGTTCTAGATTATCAGTGCGCGATCGCAACTCAATCACAAAATCAGGACAAATCGGCGGAAATTTTTCCTGTTCTTCCGGGGTTAAAGCCGCCCAACGCGCATTCTGTACCCAAGCCACATCGGGCGATCGTCTGCCCCCATTGGGCAACTGAAAAATGGTCGATGAGCTGAAGACTTTACCCAGCTTGGTCTCACGATTCCATAACCAAATGAGACCATTCAATTCCGATTCTCGATTACCAC
>JBMYQW010000249.1:0-7696 GCA_049601735.1 Spirulinaceae cyanobacterium | reverse complement strand
AGGCCAGATTAATGGCGAAATAGTAAAGATAAGAACCCAGGTGGGCCACCAGATGCACCCGCCAGCGAAAGGGCACGATCGCCGCAATACTAAAAAAACCGAGTGTCCAGCCTTTAAGGTCCGGCTCCACCACATCGTGCCAGCCCTTAGGCAAATTGGTGACAATCGTGATGCTCCAGGTCAGGAGCAGCAGACTGACCGCGAGGCCAGCGGGGCTGGCGCGTTGCTTGAGGGCGGCGATCGCCCCCAGCATCAGCAGCGCAGGCAAGGCATGGTAAACCACAGTGTACAGCTCATGGGCAATGGGCTCGGCAAAGAAGTGAAGGGTCTTGAGCACCGTCTGACCACTGAAATAGCAGATGCCTAAGGTGAGCCCCAAGATCAACCGCTGGCGCATGAATTGATCGCGCCAGGCGGCATAGGTGCCAAACAATTGCTCCGGTGGGCGACGGAAACTCTGCCCCAGCCTACGCTGTAGCCATGGAATAGGGGGCCAGTCAGACCAACGCTTCAAAGTAAGGGACTCTCCAGGCGCATGACTTCACAATTCCCTTCCTAGGATGCCCTATCCGTGAATTGTTGAAAGCAGTCTGGGCCGATCGGTGTCCGGCGTTGTCCGGCGTTAACCATTGACCGGGGTTTCTGCGGCTGGATCGGTTGTGGAGAGCCGCCGCCCTCTCAGCCAGAGGCTCAGGGCGATCGCCCCCACGACCAGCAGTAATGCCGTAACCCCGAACTGGGCGACCCAGCGCACCAACTGCGCCAGGGGAACCAACTGCCCGACCACAAAGGAGAGGCTTACCATCACGGTTGCCCAAAGCATCGCTCCAGCGGTGTTGCAGAGCAAAAAACGGAGATACGGCATTTCGGCAATCCCGGCCAGGGGGCCGGCAAAAATCCGCAGCAGGGCCACGAAGCGTCCCAGAAATACCGCCCGTGCCGCATTGGCGCGAAATTGCTCCCGCACTTGGGTAAGCTGTGCTTCTGAAATGCGAAAGAGCTGACCCAGGCGCAGCAGTAGCGCCCAGCCGCCCCAGCGTCCCAACCAATAGCCACAGTTGTCGCCGAGGACTGCGCCTGCGATCGCACTCCCGAGCACACCACCATAGGTCAGCTCGTCACTGCCGGCCAAAAAGCCGCCGACGAGCGTAATCGTCTCGCCCGGTAGAGGCACACCGGCATTTTCCAGGGCAATGCCGCCAAACACAGCCCAATAGCCATAGTCGTGGGCGATCGCTTGGAGCTGCTCTAGGGACAAAAATTCCACGTCGGCTAGGTCTTTAGAAAGATTTTAAGTTTGACTATTGCCCATGATCGCGCGATCGTCCGAGCCCTGTCAATTAAGGGTTCTTAAGTTTTCCCTGAGCCATCATTCTTGCGGTACTCAATGCCGCCCCTAAAACGAAAACGTCGTCCGAATCGCCCCAATCAGCACCGTGTCATTGGCTGCATTGTGCCCCGGATTAAACACCGCCACCAGACCCGGCGTGATCGTGATGTTATCCGTCAGCCGACATAGACCTTTTCTCCGGTATATGATCTTGGTTGTACGGTGGGTTTCATTCCAGTTCTGCTTGCTTGATGGTTTGCTGCTTTCAAGCTTACGGAGGTCTGGTCTCATCGCACTTCCTTTTTCACCATAGGGACAACCTACACGGTATAAACTTTTTGAGAAATCCCCTAACTTCTTCCTAGTAATATCGTGAGGATCAGACCGTGCGCAGTTGAGCCAATTGAGCTGCCGTCAATCCCGTCGTCTGGAGAATCAACTCTTCATCCATCCCCTTGGCCAGCAGAGCCTGAGCAATTTCGAGCTGGGTTGTGGTTCGTCCTTCTTCATGTCCCTCTTCACGGCCTTCCCGACGTGCCGTATCAATGGAATTTTGTAAATCACGGTAATACTTGAGGCTATCTTCGTAGGAGCGCACCTGTTCCGGGTTGAACTTGGCAATTTCCGCCACTGCAAACAGCTTTTCAAATACGGATTCCTGAAGTGGGGTCGGGATTTCATCAATGCGGGTGAGGTTGCGCAACACATAGAGCCACTTGTCAAACCGACTGTTCAACTCATCAACTGTTTTGTTGAACTTGGGCATTTCGAGGTAGATGAAGGTGAGCTTGTCATAAAACACCTTGCACGTTTCGATGTCTGTGAGCTTCACATCATAGCGATATTTTTCGGGGTCGTCTTGATCTGCTTCAAAGACAAAATCGAGCAGCGCGATCGCGTACACCGCTTGGAGCTGATAGTCCCATCCCCCCCGTTTTGCCTGCTCTTGAATCGGAAAACTAGAATAATAAACCGTGCGATCTTTGAAAAAATCCTGTTTGCTCTTTTGCAACTCAACAATGAACTTTTCACCCCGTTCGTTTTCACAGTAGAGGTCAAATATAGCCTTGCGATCGAGGGCCGTTGTGCCTAATTGCTCATTTTTAATGTAATTGAGTGAGGTAATTTCGCCCTGTTCTTCTTTGAGCAGTTCGTTCAAGAAGTCGAGCAAGAGGTCTTTATTCGGCTCTTCCCCGAAGATTTTCTTGAACCCGTAGTCGGTAAAAGGATTGATGTATTTTTCTGTGAATTGATACATCGTCATAGCCAAGAACGCTCTAAGATACCCTTGTTCTATTATAGGTGGTGAAGCATCCACTTCTCTCGTCTTCTCCCTTCCTCAGCACCTCCGCTTTCAATTCCCCCACTTCCACCACCCAATCCGAAAACCCCGCCATCTAAAAACCTGCCCGAGCAGAGCAACGCCCTTGGCGCTCGCGTCTTCTGTCCCAACGGCATCCACACCCGCATCATTCCGGGGTGGAGTCCGGGGCTGTATCAGTCTCTAATTTTAGCCCTGCCAGTAGAGCAGCAGACGTGGTTAGTTTGAACTACTCAAGCCCAGCATAATCTACGGCAGTTGCGGCGGGCGGCTCGGGGGTTTGAGTTTTTGGGCGATGATCGGTTTAGTGAAACGGGCTTGGCGGTGGCTCAGAAGACGATAGACCGTATGGGGAGCCAAGTAGACCCGTTTTATGCACAAGGCGTGGATGTGGAACGAGCCCTAGGTTTCGGGTTCAGAGCGGGTATTGGAACTCAGGTAGCCAAGACCAGGTTATCCAGCGGCAAGCCCCAACCGACCAGCAGTCGGAACCCCATCAAGGCGGCCACGAAGCTCACGAGCAGGAGCGTAGCCAGGAGATCTTGCATTAGGCAGAGCAGTTGTTGACGCGCCAATCCCCCCAGTAGCATGAAATAGGGCAACAGATCACTAAATGAAATCACCGTTACCGCACCTGGCAACCCAAAAACATGATTGACCGCCGGGACGCCCAACGCAATAACGGCAAAACTGACAAAATTGCTAAAGGCAATAAACTTGGGTTGCCCCAACGCCAAGAGGGCCGGGCTCAGGGTGTAGAAGAGCACCACAAACCAAATTCCGGCACAGAGAATCGGCATCATCCAAGTGGCATCAAGATAGCGATCGTCGTAGAGGAAGGCAATCACCAGATCGCCAAAGCTAACCAGAAAACCCAGTAGCACCACGGCACCGAGTAAGACCTTCCAGCGTTGGCGGCGGATGCGGCGGCGGAGTTGGTCGCGGGGGAGGTCTTGAAGGTGGGAGATCGCCGGAAAAATGACCTGAGAGCTAATTCGCTTGATCAGGATGCGAGGAATATTGGCCAAGCTGTAGGCGATCGTGTACACCCCCAACTTTTCGACTAATACCAACTTGCCCAAGACGAGGCGATCGGTCTGCTCGGCCAGAAACATCATGATCGCCGAAACAAAAATCCAGCGCCCAAATGAGGTCAGCTCAACCAGAGATTCCTTTTCCCAGGCGGGCTTGGGGATCGGCTCTTTGAAGAGGACGTAGCTCAAGATCAGTTTCAACAGGTTGCCGGAGACGCCCCCCGCCGCCAGAGCCCAAAGACTCCGGTTAATTGTCAGGGCCCAGACGACCATGACCACAATGCCAAAGGCCGTCGTGCCAACCGAGAGCAAATTAAAACTTTTGAGATCCAGGTGGCGCGAGATCCGGAAGATGGCCGGTGAGGCCAAACCATCAAAGATCGTGATCAAGCCAATAATCGGTAGCAGATAGGCCAGTTGGGGCTGGTCGTAAAACTGGGCGGCAGGATAGGCCAGCACCACACAGGCCAGCCAGAGCAACACACCTCGCAGAGCCTGCACCGTCCAGGCGGTACGGATAAAAACGGGTTCATCCCCCCGAGGGCTGCGCACGACACTCTGGCGAATCCCCACATCCGAAAAGAGTTCTAGACCCGCCCGCAGGGTATTGGCCAGCGCCATGATCCCGAAAAACTCGGGAACCAAGAGACGGGTGAGGATGAGGTTATTGGCAAAGCGGAGGAATTGCTGGCCGCCGTAGCCGACAAACACCCAGGCTGCACCACGAGTGGCGCGTTTTTTTACAGAAGTCATACCAATCAACGCCGACAGATCAACTAAGCCTCAGCAACAATCAAAAATTAATTGTTCTGAACTTTTCCGTGACCTTAACGGATTTCCGGGCCGATTGCTGGAAATACAGAAGGCGGATTGGACAATGAACAATCATGAGTCTGGTGTTCCCTGAGGCGCAGGTGCGATCCAGGCTCTGCGACCCCGCCGGGTTGAAAAAGTCTCAGGTATGCCTCTTCTAGTCGGTCTCGTCACGCTGCTGCGGTTGCGTGAGTACCTGCGCCTCCTCGGGTTCTGAGCGAGACGATCGCCCGACTCAGGCACCCGATTCGAGCGATCGAAGGCTAAGATGGCGATGGTCAAGAAAGTTGCCCGTTCAATCCTGAATCTTGATTGTTCACTGTTGCTTCGCCCATGCAAAACTATGCTCTGATTATTGGCCATGGCCGCTCCGGCACCAACTGGCTGATGGATATTTTTGATGCCAGCCCGCTGACCTTTTGTCGCAGTGAGCCCAATGAGGTCAAAGATTCTCCCTTTGGGGCGATCGCCCCCCTCTGGAAAGTGGGTGAGACGCAGCCCGATCTCGATGAACAGTGGGATGACCTGGCAACCTGGATGGCCAGCCATATCGGCGAGCGCGACCATCACTTCACCCATCCCAAGACCTACATTCACCCCTGGGCCCAAAAGCTCGGCATTGCCTACCTGAGCAGTCGCCCGCGACCCAAGACCCGCCGCAAGTTGCAAAAGGCTGTCCCTGCCCTCTTTCCCGGCGAATGGCCCCTGCCCTGGTGGCTCGGCGATGCCCAACAACTCCAACAGGCCTACGCCATTTTTAAAATTAATCAAGCGGCGCGGGTGGCGGTTTGGCTGCTCAAGCATCGCCCCGAGGTTCCCGTGTTGCATATTGTGCGCCATCCGGGGGGACGCCTCAATTCTTGGCTCAAGCGATTTCTGGCCGCCCGCGACACGCCTCAGATTGCCGAGCGCAATCACCAACGGCTCCATGAAGTGTTGGCCCTCTCACCGGAATGGACGGAGCCGTTTGGCAATATTCAAGAGATGAACATTGCCGAGAGTGAAATGTGGTTCTGGCGTTACGTCACCGAGCAGATCCACCAGGTGGGGGAGGGCCGGCCCAACTACAAGCTGCTGCTCTACGAAAACCTGGCCTTTGACCCGATCGCCACGGCTCAGGAAATGTACGCATTTTGCCAGCTCCCTTGGACAACCGAGGTGGAGGCGATCGTTCGCGCGGGCACGAACAAGTCCGTTTGGGGAGATCTCAAGGGTGGCCCGATGGCTACGGCCCAGGCCTGGCGTAAGAAGCTCCAACCCGAGGAGGTGGCGGCGGTGAATAAAGTGCTCACGGGCAGCCTGATGGCAGGCTGGTGGGATGAATAATGCAACCTGTAAAAACAACTTGACCCGTTATGAAACCCCTGAAGATTCTCTATGCCTGCGGGCCGATCGACGCGGCCAGCGTCTACCAATATTGGGTCAAGGGTGAGATTGACCCCTACCATTGCACGATTCCCTTTGTCTATCAGTTTTATGATCTCTGTCGAGCCTTAAAAGCTGAAGGTTACGTCGTCTCTCGCTCCCCTCGCCTCGCGCGGATTCAAACCGAGCAATTCACGATCGAGCATCGTCCAGTGCTGTTCCAGAATCGGGGGGCCTTGCTGTTTTATTGGGGGCAACTCTGGACAGGGTTACAGCTTATTTTGACGACGATTGCCTATCGTCCTGATGTGCTGGTGATCCAGAGTGGCCGGGTGTTTCCTTTTTTCCTCTCGCCGATCGCTTGGCTGGGTGTCAAAGTCGTGCCCTCCTATCACATTACGCTCTGGCCCAAATATCGCCCCAAGCGCCGCATTTATCAATTCATCCTGGCCCTCAGTCGCCGCCTCTTTCAAAAAGACGCGGCGGCGATCCTCTCCACCTCCCCGGATATCACCGAGCAAATCCAGGAACTGACCCACGGTCGCCACCGCCCGATCACCCAATTTCTCTCGATCTATCAGCCGGAGCAGTTTGCGGATCTTGCGCCCCCGGTTCACAATCCCGACGACTTCCGGGTGCTCTACGTGGGACGAATGCACGAGAACAAGGGCATTTTTGATCTGTTGGCGATCGCCCAGCGGTTTGCCCAAGCGGGTCTGCCCCAAATTCATTTTGACCTCTGCGGTACGGGGCCGTATTTGGAGCAGCTCCAACAGCAGGCCCACGCAGTGGGTGTGAGCGATCGCTTCGTCTGCCATGGCCATTGCCATCGCCCCCAACTCATGGAAATGTACGCCCAAGCCCAGGTGGTGATTGTCCCCACGACCACGCGCTTTACCGAAGGGCTCAACCAGGTGGTGATCGAAGGCGTGCTCTCTGGGCGTCCGGTGATCACTTCGGCAGTCTGTCCGGCGATCCACTATGTGCGCGCGGCAGCAGTAGAAGTGCCGCCCGATGATACCCCAGCCTACGGCGATGCCATTTTGCAGCTCTATCACAACCCGGAACTCTACGCACAAAAATACCAGGCGTCTCAGCAGTTGCGCGATCGCTTCTTTGACCTCTCCGAAGGCTGGGGGGAAAAGTTCAAAGCGATTTTGGTGGAACAGGGGCTAGTGTAGGGGTTTAGGGTTCAGGGTTCGGAGCTACTGAGTCCGCCAAAGGCGGACAGAAAAGCGGCAGAAACTTTCTCCGAGCAGCGGAGTAGGCCGACCCACCTCCCCCTGCGGGTACTCCTCCCAAGAGGAGACTTAAAATCCCCTCTCGGGAGCTATCCATTACGCAAAAGTCCATGGAATCCTTGCCCCATCTAATGCCTAGGAGCCAGTTGGCTCCCTTCAAGCAAATGATGAAGCCTAGTATAACCCCGCCAAAGCGTCTTAACCCCCGGCTCACCATCCCCCTTACGAGCCAGAAATCCCCCCAACCTCGCAATCCAGAGCATCGCTTGCCGAAGAGTAGGCGGCTTCTTAGAGCGACTCTTGGGCACAAACTTGCGTCGTAACAACCGCCACTCAGCGGGTTCGAGAATCAACTCACAAGAAGCCTCCGGCGTCAGTCGAGCTTGATAAGTCATCGACATCAACCGCCAAGCCACAATACTGTAGGTTGCCAGCGCCTTAAGCAATCGGTCACAATGTTGCAGTTGCAACGCCTCAATCTTGCAACCGCTTTTGAGCGTGAAATGAAACCGCTCGATTAACCAGCGGTAGCTATACCAGACCACAACTTGAGCCGCTTGGGCAAAGGACTCAATGGGCAGGGTGGTGAGCA
>JBMYQW010000248.1:1718-7700 GCA_049601735.1 Spirulinaceae cyanobacterium | reverse complement strand
TGTCGCCAACGACCACGTTGTAATAACTCGCTTGGCCTTTCCAGGGACAAGTGGTGTGGGTGGTGCTGGCGGTGAAATGGTCTGAACTGAGCGCCTCTGGGGGAAAGTAATAGTTGCCCTCCACCTGTTCGCAGCGATCGCTCTCGGCTAGTACCACTCCATCTAAAACGGCTTTCGGCATGGTGCAAAACTCCCAAATTAAAACATATCAGCCCCTATTCTACGAGGTTGAGGACTCAGGGCTCATGGCGGTGTTGGGAAGCACAATTGGATGCTCTTGATCTTCAACGATTTGCACGGCGATCGCCCCGCAGAGAAAGAAGACACCGCCGAGCACCACCACCAACAGGTGAACTGAACCAAGCCAATGCTGCATGATCCAGCCTAGACTCAGGGCGGCTAAAATTTGCGGCACGACAATCCCAGCATTAAAAATGCCCAGGTAGATGCCCGTATGTTCATCCGGCAGCACCTCCGACACCAGACTATAGGGCAAGGAGAGAATTCCCGCCCAGGCGACACCAAAGCCGAGCATCAGGAACAAAATCCAGTTGGCATCTCGAATCCAGAGCAGGGCGATCAGGCTCAGACCACCACAGGCGAGACAAATGGCATAACTGGCCCGGCGGCCGAAGCGGCGGGTGAGGTTAGGCAGGAGAAAGAACGAGGTCAAAAAACAGGAGGCATTGTAAGCACCAATGCAAACCCCCGCCCAGGCGATGCCCTCAGTATAGAGCGGGTCAGATTCCGAGGCTGCGCCAAAGACTTGATGGGCGATCGCCGGCGGCAGGTATAAGAAGACGCAGAACATTCCCAGCCAGGTAAAAAACTGCACACCCAAGAGCTGGCGCATCCGCTCGGGTGTGGCGAGCAGCGTTTGCCAGAGTTCGCCGTACCAGGTGCCGTCATCGCCCACGGGGTCTGGCATCGAGTCTTTCACCTCCTGTTCATCCAGGTGGGGCGCTTGCCAGACCGTCCAGCCCACCGCGCAACCGAAGAGGATCGCACCAATGTAGAAGGAATATTTCACCGCAAGGGGCACTTGATGGGGGCCCGGCGGCGGACAAAAATGCCCCAGCAGCCAGGGGCAACAGGCGGCAAGCACCGCGCCAATGCCAATGAAAAAGGCTTGCATGGTAAAGGCACGGTTGCGCTTACGTCCGTCGTTGTTATCGGCGAGGAAGGCGCGGAAAGGCTCAGTGGTGAGGTTAATCGCGGTATCGAGAATCCACAGTAGACCCGCCGCCATCCAGAGCGTCGAGACGTTGGGCATGGCGACCAATGCTAGGGAACTCAAAATCGCCCCAGCTAAAATGTAGGGCTTGCGGCGGCCGATCGGAGTCCAGGTGCGATCGCTGAAATAGCCGATGATGGGTTGGGCAACCAGTCCACTCAGGGGGGCTGCCAACCACAGAATCGGGATCTGTTCAGGGTTTGCGCCCAAATATTCATAGATGGCGCTCATGTTAGCCATCTGGAGCGTCCAGCCAAACTGAACGCCCAGAAAGCCGAAGCTCATATTCCAGATCTGCCAAAAATTGATGCTTGAGATGGAAGATGGGGATGTTTCAGTCATGCCTCAGTCAGACTCACGAAATCGTGTTATGCCAAGGGGCTATCAAGGGTGGGGGCGACTTGGATCATGGCGAGAACCCTGAAACAGATAGGGTCTTCGCTTTCACTGGAGCGACGCCAGCGATCGTGACATCACTCGTCATTTTCCGGGGCGATCGCTTTAGTTGTAACAGGCGGGCGTCGATCGTATGGATACACGTAATTGATGCAGAAAAGGTGATGATGTGACACTTGGGTGTCATCCTAACATAAGTCACTCGACTGAGCTGGAGCGATGCTCAGGCGGGCTGCTCTATTGGGCTTGCTCCCCCTGACCCCAAAACCCAGCGAATTTTTGCACGGTGACATCACCCAGGACGCGGGTTTGGCAGGCTAGGCGCAGATCGCGCTCAGGATTGTGGGGCGGGAGAGAACGGCGAGCGCAATTGCTGAGGCAATCGCTAAACTGGGTTTGTTCACAGCCAGTCCGCGTACAATTGTACGGAAGTGAGTAAAGCCATGTCCCGAGAAATCCTCCAGAATATCGCCGCAGATATACAGATTTTTACGACCTCAGAGCAGAAAATGGATTTTCTGTTCGTAGTGGGGGCGCTCACAACTCGACTCATTAGCCTCAAAAAAGCTGCTGAAATTCTGTATTTAGACCCTGAAGCCTTACTCACGATTTTAAAACTTATGGGGATTGAGTTTTCTTATCTGACTGAAAACGACGTTGATATCGAGCAGTCTTGGCAATGAAGATTGTCTTTAATACGTCGCCGCTTCTTTTCTTAGCTCGACTCAACGTCCTGGAAATTTTCTTAAACCAACCTGGAAAATATCATGCACCCCAGGCGGTCAGGAGTGAAATCACGGCAAAAGAAGATGAAGTTTGTCAATTCCTGGACTCCATCTTTGCTCAACAGCGTATCCAGGTTTCAGCCGTTCAAACAGCGTCCCTTGTGTATAGCTTGAATCGGCGATTGGGAAAGGGGGAATCGGAAGCAATTGCTCTGGCAATAGAATTGGAAGCGGACTACGTTATTCTGGATGATTTTGCCGCGCGACGTGAAGCGAGTCGCCTGGGATTGGCCGTAAAAGGCACGTTGGCTGTGATCAAGAAATTACAGCAAGATCAACTGATTACTATTGATGATCTGGATGAATTCTACGCAACGCTGATGACAATTAAGTTTCGTGTTAAGCGATCGCTCCTTGACGCGATATTCAATCAAGTGTGAGGAGTTTATCAATCAATCGCCCTTCTACCATTGGGCTTGCTCCCCCTGACCCCAAAACCCGTCAAATTTTTGCACCGTCACATCCCCGAAAACTCGGGTTTGGCAGGCTAGGCGCAGATCCCGCTCAGGATTGTGCGGCGGCAGGGCGCGGCGGGCGCGATCGCGCCAATTGGCCTCAGAAACCACACCCTGAACCTGCACGGCACAAGTTCCGCAGGTTCCCAAGCCCCGGCAGTTAATTAATGTTGCTCCACCATTATGGACGGGGAATCCATGCTGCAATAAGACCTGGCGCAGGTTTGCACCTACTTCACAGCCAACGGTTTGACCCTGGGCAGTTACGCTCGGCATTGTCTCTCCCTTGAGGTTGTCTGGAAATCTTCAATCTTTATAAGTGACCGCATTTTAATATGACCTTCCCTCAACCCCAAACCCAACCGATCGTCATCTACGACACCACCCTGCGCGACGGGGCCCAGCGGGAAGGCATTGCCCTCTCGTTGACCGATAAGCTGAACATCGCCCAAACACTCGATGAATTGGGTGTGCCCTTTATTGAAGGCGGCTGGCCCGGCGCGAATCCCAAGGATGTGCAATTCTTTTGGCGACTGCAAGAAACGCCGCTTAAGCAGGCACAGCTCGTCGCCTTTTGCTCCACGCGCCGCCCTCAACGCAGCGCCGCCGATGACCCCATGCTCCAGGCGATCCTGACCGCTGGAACCCGCTGGGTGACAATTTTTGGCAAATCTTGGGACTTACACGTTACTGAGGGGCTCAAAACGGATTTAAGCGAAAATCTGGCGATGATTCGGGATACCGTGGCCTACTTGATCAGCCAGGGCCGTCAGGTCATCTACGATGCCGAGCATTGGTTTGATGGCTACAAACAGAACCCCGACTATGCTCTGCAAACGCTTAAAACAGCTTGGGAAGCGGGCGCGAGTTGGCTGGTGCTCTGTGACACCAATGGCGGCACGTTACCCCACGAGGTGAGCGAGATTATCGTTGCCATTTTCACCGCCTACCCGGAACTGCGGACTGAGCCCGATGCGCCCCAACTGGGCATTCACACCCATAATGATGGTGAACTGGCGGTGGCGAACGCGATCGCCGCCGTTCAGGCCGGAGCGACGATGGTGCAGGGCACGATCAATGGCTATGGTGAACGCTGCGGCAATGCCAACCTCTGCTCGGTGATTCCTAATCTACAACTGAAGCTGGGCTACAACTGCTTGCCCGAGCCACAACTGGGCCGTCTGAGCCCCGCGAGTCGGGCGATCAGCGAACTGGTGAACCTCGCTCCCGATGACCATGCTCCCTTTGTGGGGCGATCGGCCTTTGCCCATAAGGGCGGCATCCATGTCTCGGCGGTGGCGCGGAACCCGAAAACCTATGAGCACCTAGACCCGGCGGCGATCGGCAATGAACGGCGGATTGTGATTTCCGATCAGGCGGGCTTGAGCAATGTGCTGGCCAAGGCCCGCACCTTTGGCATCGAGCTCGACCCTAAGGGCCCCGCCTGTCGCCAGATTTTGCAGCAGCTTAAGGAACTCGAAAACGCAGGCTACCAGTTTGAGGCGGCGGAAGCTAGTTTTGAGCTGTTGATGCGATCGGCTCTGGGGCAACGACCCAGCCCCTTTACGCTTAAGGGCTTTCAGGTCACTTGTGATATCTGGCAAGCGATCGCCCAGTCTTGTGGCAACAATGCCCTGGCCACCATCAAGGTCAGCGTCAATGGCGAGGAGTTACTGGAAGTCGCCGAAGGCAATGGCCCCGTTGCCGCCCTCGATGGGGCATTGCGTAAAGCGTTGGTGCGCTTTTATCCCGAAATTGCCCATTTCCATCTCACCGACTACAAAGTCCGGATTTTAGACAGTCGCTCGGGTGCAAATGCCCGGACGCGCGTGCTCGTGGAATCGAGCAATGGCGAAGACTATTGGGCTACGTTGGGCGTCTCGACCAATATCATTGATGCCTCCTACCAGGCGGTAGTGGAGGGAATTGAATATGGACTGCTGCGGGGTGGCCGCGTGGCAATGCCGATGCAGCCTTGAGGCAGGGGGCGATCGCCAAGCGAAGAACTGTCCCGTGGGCAAGGTATGCTAATGAGTGCAAGTGTATGAGTCCCCCCACCAAATCGCCATGCCCAAATGGTTTAACACCGCTGGCCCCTGCCAAGCCGACATTCACTATATGCTGCCGCCTACAGTACGGTTGCCTGAAATCAAGCAACTTATTGCCCAACGCAGCTACTTTGTCATCCATGCCCCCCGCCAGGTGGGCAAAAGCACGGCAATGATTGCCCTCGGGAAAGAACTTACCGCCAGCGGTGACTATACTGCTGTGATGGTTTCAGCCGAGGTGGGGGCAGCGTTTCCGAATGATTTGGGCAAAGCAGAAGATGCGATCTTGGATGCTTGGCGGTTTAGCTGTGACATTTGGCTCCCGGACGAACTCCAGCCCCCCCCTTGGCCCACCGCCAATGCTGGCAGCCGACTCAAAGCAGCTCTGAGCCATTGGGCCAAGACCTCCCCGCGTCCCTTGGTGGTTTTTATCGATGAAATTGATGCCATCCAGGACGATGTCCTGATTGGGGTGTTGCGCCAACTGCGGGATGGTTATCCCGGTCGTCCTCGGGGCTTTCCCCAGTCCCTGGCCCTGATCGGCCTACGCGATGTGCGCGACTACAAAGTTGCCGCTGGGGGGAATCGTCGCCTGGGTACAGCCAGTCCGTTCAATGTCAAGGTGAAGTCCTATACCCTCCGCAACTTCACGGCTGAGGAGATCGCGCAACTCTATGCTCAACATACAGCGTTGACGGGTCAAGCGTTTGCGCCGGAGGTCTTAAGCGAGGTTTTCCATCTCACCCAAGGGCAACCCTGGCTGGTGAACGCTTTAGCTAAGGAACTCACGGAAGAATTGGTCAAAGATGTGGCCCAAACCATTACGCTCCCAGATTTGCACCAAGCGAAGGAAAACCTGATCCAACGTAATGATACTCACTTGGATAGTCTGGCGGAACGCCTTAAGGAAGATCGCACCCGTGCCATTATTGAGCCGATGTTAGCGGGGCAAGATTTGACCAATGTGCCCGCCGAAGATATTCAGTTCCTGCTGGATTTGGGGCTCTGTCGAATCGATGCGCGGGGAGGGTTAATCATTGCCAATCCGATCTATCGGGAAGTGA
>JBMYQW010000248.1:0-1708 GCA_049601735.1 Spirulinaceae cyanobacterium | reverse complement strand
GTGATGCCGCGAATGTTGGCGTTTGTGCCCCGTGCCGCTTTGCCCCTAATTGCCCCCACTTGGTTGAATGCCTCAGGTGAACTCATCCCGGAGGCTCTACTGGAGGCCTTTTTGAAATTCTGGCGCAGACATGGGCAGCCGCTGCTCAAAAGTGCGCCGTATCATGAGATCGCCCCCCATTTAGTCCTCATGGCGTTTCTGCATCGGGTGATCAATGGCGGCGGCACGTTGGAACGGGAATACGCAATCGGTACCGATCGCATGGATCTATGTCTGCAATATGGCGCGGTGACGTTAGGGATTGAACTCAAGGTCTGGCGAGATGGCCGACCTGACCCGCTCAAGGTGGGTTTGGAACAACTAGATGGCTATCTCGCGGGGTTAGGTTTGGACTGGGGCTGGTTGGTGATCTTTGACCGTCGGGCAGGGTTGCCAGAGATTGCGGAGCGCACCACCATCGAAACCGCCGAGACTGAGAATGGGCGTCAGATCACGGTGATTCGAGGCTAGTGCAGCGTCAATGCTGTCGGTGGCAGCGCAGACTGTTAAGAAGCCTTGCGTTTTGAGAATAAACGTGTGAGTCAAGCCCCATGAAAACAGCTCGAAAGCCTTGCAGGAGAAGCGATCGCCCCGTCCCCCTCCTCATGATCACCCCTATTTTGCCCGGTGAAACTTTTTGCGACAATGCAGCGAAAGGCAGAGGGATGAAGGCAGTAGAGCTTTGCTCGTGCGAAGCAGGCAGAGCGTTTCCGGTTTCTGGCTGTCCGAATCCATCTGCACAGTCTTAGGTAAACAATATTTCCCTCGCTATTGGTGTTGAACTTGGAGATCGATCGCTTATGAAATTGGCTTATTGGATGTACGCTGGCCCCGCCCATATTGGCACGCTGCGCATTGCCAGCTCCTTTAAGAATGTCCATGCCATCATGCACGCCCCCCTTGGCGATGACTATTTCAACGTCATGCGCTCAATGTTGGAGCGGGAGCGCAACTTTACCCCCGTGACGGCCAGTATTGTCGATCGCAACGTGTTGGCGCGGGGCTCCCAGGAGAAGGTCGTCGATAACATCACCCGCAAAGACCGAGAAGAGCGCCCCGACCTGATCGTGCTCACGCCCACCTGCACCTCCAGTATTCTGCAAGAAGATCTCGAAAACTTTGTCGATCGCGCCCAGCTGGATGCCAAGGGCGATGTGATGCTGGCGGATGTGAACCATTACCGGGTGAATGAATTGCAGGCGAGCGATCGCACCCTCCAACAGATCGTTAAGTTCTACATCGAGAAGGGTCGCAAACGCGGAGAATTGGTGACAACCAAAACCGCCGAGCCCTCGGTCAATATCATTGGTTTGACCACCCTCGGCTTCCACAACCAGCATGATGGTCGGGAGCTACGTAAGTTGATGGCGGATCTGGGCATTAAAATCAATGCCGTGATTCCGGAAGGCGCAACGGTCGATCAACTCAAGACCCTGCCCCAAGCCTGGTTTAACCTCGTGCCCTACCGCGAAGTGGGCGGCATGGCGGCGGAATATCTGCAAAATGAGTTCGGCACACCGATTGTCGATATCACCCCCATGGGCGTGGTCGAGACCGCCCGCTGCATTCGTAAAATCCAGCAGGTCATCAATGACCAGGGCGCAAATGTAGATTACGAAGACTTTATCAATGAGCAGACCCTCTACGTCTCCCAAGCGGCTTGGTTCTC
>JBMYQW010000247.1:0-7704 GCA_049601735.1 Spirulinaceae cyanobacterium | reverse complement strand
ACCAAGCCACCAAGCGCCATTCAATATGCTGCCAATAGAGCCCCACCCGTTGGGCATTGCCAAAGAGCATTCCAGTCGTGATCACGGGGGGAATGGCGGCGGTGGAAAGACAAAGCGTGATCAGTGGAATCAAGATCAGCGGACTGCCCCCCCCGATCAGACTACTAATAAACCAGGCGGTGCTGCTGGCAAGGGCAAGGATGAGAACGGTCATGGGGGAAGGCAGAAGGATGAAGATCGAAGGCAGAAGCGCCATACAGAGCACAGCCCAAAAGGTGGATCGCGGTATTGCCGACTGATTTGCTTGGGTTCGAGGGGAGACGGGTTTGGGGAAGGCACAGCAGAGCATTGTGCTCCCTCTATATCTTAAGAAAATATTTCGTTTTTGTAACAAGACCCTCCGCTCCCGCAGCCCATCCCAGATTGGTATAGTGACGATCACACCCCGATCGCGCTGCCGTCATGAATCCACGCCTCAAAAAGTTAGGGAGCTATCTCCGTCCCCATTGGCCGACCGTGGCTTTAGGGATTCTTGCCCTCCTCATCGTTAATATTATTGGCGTCTACATTCCGCGCTTGATCGGCCAGAGCATTGATGCCCTGCAAACCGCAGATCAACTGCAACCGATTCTCGGTGATGTGTTTTGGCTGGGGCTCTACGCCACCCTGATGTGGGCCTTTCGGATGTTTTCGCGCATCACCATGTTTGGTGTCGGGCGTCAGGTCGAGTTTGACCTCAAGCAGAAAATTTTTGAGCATTTGTTGCGCCTCGAACCGAGCTACTTTGCTACCCGCAGCATCGGTGACTTGATCAACCGTGCCACTTCAGACGTGGACAATATCCGCCGTTTGCTGGGCTTTGCGATCTTGAGCTTGGTTAACTCCCTCTTCGTTTACAGCTTGACGTTGCCTTTCATGCTCACGATCAGTGTCAAGTTGACGCTGCTCTCGCTTCTGGTCTACCCACTGATGTTGGCAGCAGTCCAACTGTTTAGCCATCGCCTCCGCCGCCAACAGGAAGAAGTGCAAGAACACCTCTCAGACCTCAGCCAGCTCATCCAAGAAGACATGAGCGGCATTGCCCTGATCAAAATCTATGCTCAGGAATGGAGTGAGCGGCTGGCCTTTCGGGGGCAAAATCAGTCGCTCCTGGAGGCTAACCTGCGCTTGGCCCGTAGTCGGAACTTGCTGTTCCCGATCGTGGAGGGTCTAGTCTCGATCTCGCTGCTGATTTTGCTCGGCTTGGGCACAAGGGCGATCGCAGCGGGCGAGATTCAGGTGGGGCAATTCGTCGCCTTGCTCATCTATGTGGAACGGCTCGTTTTCCCGACGGCATTGCTGGGCTTTACGATTACGGCGTATCAGCGGGGTGAGGTGAGCATTGACCGGATTGAATCCATTTTGACGGTCGAGCCGGAGATCCAGAATGCCGAGGCGGCGATCGCTCTGCCCCCAGAACTGGTCGAAGGCAAGCTCTCGGCCTATAACCTCACCTACACCTATCCAGGTCAAAACCAACCCGCCCTGAACAACATCAACTTCACGATCCAGCCCGGCGAGATTGTGGCGCTGGTCGGGCCGATCGGCTCGGGAAAGTCTACCCTGGCCACGGTGCTGCCGCGCCTGCTGGACATCGCCTCGGGGCAAATTTTTCTAGACGGCTACGACATCACGCAACTGCGCTTGCAAGATCTGCGGGAAGCGATCGCCTACGTGCCCCAAGACAGCTTCTTGTTTAGCAGCCAGATTCGCAACAACATCCGCTATGGGCGGCCGATCGCCGAGCAACCCGAAGTGGAACGGGCGGCCCAAACCTCGCGTATTCATCCGGAAATTCTCAACTTTCCCCGGCAATACAACACCCTCGTGGGCGAGCGCGGTATTACCCTCTCGGGCGGCCAGCGCCAGCGCACCTCGATCGCCCGCGCCCTGATGCTCGATGCCCCCGTACTCATCCTCGACGATGCCCTCTCCAGTGTGGACAATCAAACCGCCACCGAGATTCTGAACCTGCTCACCCAGAAAGCCGACAGCCAGACCGTGATCTTCATCTCGCACCAGCTCTCAGCCGCCGCAACGGCCGATCGCATCTTCGTCATGGACAAGGGCGAGATTGTGCAAATGGGCAGCCATGAAGACCTGCTCACTCAGGCGGGGCTGTATCAGCATCTCTGGGAACAGCAACAACTGGAAGCGGTGTTGCAGTAAACTTGCAAGCAATTTATCTTGCATGGGTGGCCCACACCCAACCCACCCCGGTCGGCGCTACGCTTGACCGCCCCTCCCGAGAGGGGATTTTGTTTGGAAATCTTCTCGTTTGTAATAAACCCATGATGCCTTCACCGCGATTGCTGATCACAGGAGCCAGTGGCTTCTTGGGTTGGAACCTGGCCCAGATCGCCCAGCATCGTTGGCAAGTTCTGGGCACATATCACCAGAATCCGGTGGCGATCGCAGATGTCGAGATGCACCCGCTGGATTGTACTCAAACCGCAGCCATTGCTCAACTACTCGACCGCACCCAACCCGATGCGGTGATTCACACTGCTGCCCTCTCTAAGCCCAATGCCTGTGCCCAAAATCCTGAGCTGTCCTACCAGCTCAATGTCACAACTCCGGTGGAATGGGCGCTGCGCTGTGCCGATCGTCGGATTCCGCTGGTGTGGACATCGAGCGAAGCCGTATTTGATGGGTTGAACCCGCCCTATGAGGAAACGTCGCCAACCTGTCCGGTCAACATTTACGGTGAGCATAAGGCCGAGGCCGAGCAACGGATTCTCGCTCAAGCGCCGCTGACGACCATTTGCCGAATGCCCCTGATGTTTGGCGCAACGCCGCTTGCTGCGCCGGGTTTTATACAGTATTTCTTGCAAACGCTGCGATCGGGCCAAACGGTCAACCTCTTTACCGATGAATACCGAATGCCGATTAGCGCACCAACCGCTGCCCAGGGCTTACTCCTGGCCTTGGAAAAAAACGTCAGTGGTCTCTTACACCTGAGCGGTTCAGAACGGCTCTCTCGCTATGAATTCGGTCACTTGATGGCCGAGGTTTGGTCGCTACCGCATGAACAGCTCCGAAGCTGTCGCCAGGCGGATGTATCGATGGCGGCTACACGTCCCCGCGATTTGCACCTGAGCAATGCCAGAGCGATCGCCCTTGGCTACCAAACGAAATCTGTGCGTGAAGAGTTACGGTTGCTGCGCGATCGGCTGTAGGCATGGCTTGCCTAGAGCAGAGCGTAACGTAACGCACCGATCGCAAGTACTTTAGCCACCGAGTTTGCGTGATTTGTATCAAGGCCAGCATTCTGAGAATCGCTAAACTGTGAAGGAATATGTCAAGTTTCCGAAATGACTCAAGGACTGCACCGTCTCGCAGCGATTGATCCGATCAGGACATCATGAAGATGCAGAAAATCCCTCCCGTCTAGGATTTGATTGTTCTCAACAGTCTTGCCCCTCTCTATCGCAATGAGACAAACGCCGTTAATAAACCTTCCCATCTGGGGGTAGATTTTCAGCGATCACTCAAAATACGCCATGCTACAAGACCGCTTGCAGGATATTTGGGAAGCCGTCTTCCTGCCACAAAATTCCTATATTCCCCATGGTCATTGCTATCTTTGGCAAACCTCACTGGTTGGGTTACACGTCACCAGTGATGCCCTAACGGCGATCGCCTACTTTTCCATCCCGGCGATGTTGCTTTATTTTGCTTACCGGCGTCGGGGCAGTTTACCCCTCCATCTGTTTGTCATGTTTGGGGCGTTTATCATTCTCTGTGGCATTGGCCATCTCCTCGAAATCTGGACGCTCTGGCATCCTGCCTATTGGCTCTCGGGGATTGAACAGGCCATGACCGCCTTGGTCTCTTGCTATACTGCCGTCTCTATGGCGACCTTGTTGCCCCAGTTTCTGGCGCTCAAAACCCCCGAGGAGCTGGCCTATGTTAACCAGCAACTCAAGGAAGAAATTGAACGTCGCAGCGCGATCAGTGAGGAATTGCGATGTGCCAACCAAAATCTGGAAGAGCGGGTGACGGAGCGCACCCAGGAACTCGCTGCTAAAAATCAGGCTTTAGAAGTTGAAATTCGGGAACGGCAGTTAGCAGAAGCGGCGATCGCTCAAAAGAACAAGGAACTCCAGAGCGCGAAGGAAGTAGCTGACGCTGCCAATCAGGCCAAGAGTACCTTCCTTGCCAACATGAGTCATGAGCTGCGTACTCCCTTAAACGCGATCCTGGGCTATCCTCAACTGCTGTTATTAGATGAGTTCAGCTTGGGGGAACGAGAACGCAACATGATTGAACGAATCAGCACTAATGGTGAATACCTGCTGAATCTGATCAACCAGATTCTGGATCTCTCTAAGATTGAGGCCGATCGAGCAACCTTGAATATCAGCAAGCTCGAGCTTCGACCCCTGCTGACGGATCTCGCTGAAATGCTCACGCCCCAAGCCGAACATAAAGATCTGGCATTGCGGATCGACTGCATGGCAGAGGTTCCCACGGTCTTGCAAGCGGATGGGGTGAAGTTACAACAGGTGTTGATTAATCTCTTGGGCAATGCGATTAAGTTCACGGATTGCGGTTCCGTCGCGCTAGAAGTGAGTCTGAATCCAACTCAAACAAAGGTTTGCTTTCGGGTTGCGGATACGGGTTTGGGCATTGCGCCAGAGGAAATCGACTTACTATTTGAAGCCTTTCGACAAACGTCTAGTGGTCGCCAAAGCCAAGCTGGAACCGGTTTGGGGCTAGCAATTAGCCAACAGTTTGTTAAGCTGATGGGCGGCAAACTTACGGTAGAGAGTCGCGTTGGAACGGGAACGACCTTTGCCTTTGCGCTGCCGCTGGTTGTGCAGGCGATCGCTTGCCCCCTCCCAGAGCGATCGCCCCAATCCCTGGCCGTTAAACTCGCCCCCGATCAACTCCGCACCAAAATTTTGGTTGTGGATGACCATCAGCCCAACCGCGACATCTTAACCACATTGCTCAACCATTGGGGATTGACCGTGCGAGAGGTCGCGGATGGGGAGGCGGCGATCGCTGCCTGGCAAACTTGGCAGCCAGATCTAATTTTTCTGGATATTCGACTGCCGCAAGTTAACGGCGATGGGGTAGTGCGCCAAATCAAGCAGCTCGCTCCTCAGACGCAAACAAAAATTGTGGCAGTGACAGCAAGTGCCTTTGAGAGCGATCGTGCTGATCTACTCGCCGCTGGCTGCGATGACTTTATTCGCAAACCCTTCCAAGCCCGTGACATTCGCGCTAGTCTCGAAGCATTATTACAGCTGCGCTTTGTGGAGGTGGAGAAATCCGCCCTACCTGCTACCCCCAGCTAGCCCCAAGTCTTCGCTAAGATCGAAGCAAATTTTGAAGATAAGTTTTGAATTTGGAGGCAGGTGTGATGCTGCAATTTTTATTGACATGGGTGATTTCGGCATTGGCAGTATTGGTGACGGCTTGGGTTGTTCCTGGCTTGAGCATTGCTGGGTTGCAATCGGCGCTGATCGCTGCGCCGTTGTTTGGGGTGGTTAATGCAGTCGTGAAACCGATTTTGGTGATTTTCACCCTGCCGCTAACCGTGCTAACGCTGGGCTTGTTCTTGCTGGTCGTGAATGCGATCGCCTTCGGTCTGGTGGGCTACTTCACTCCCGGTTTCCATGTAGCTGGCTTTTTCGCGGCGCTGCTGGGGTCTTTTGTGCTCTCGCTGGTTTCGAGTTTGCTCGATCGCGCGGTGACGAGTTTACAAGGCGAGGATGAGAGTTCGGCGATCGAGCAGGCTTAATCGCATTGTGAGCTGAAACAAAAAATTCAAGTAAAATTAAAAGGGGGTTGGGCAAATTTCTCAAACCCCCTAAATTGATTTATTGAATGTACTGTTTATTTTGTGGCAAACGTTCCTGAAGAACCCGAATATCTGGAAGATCCTGAAGCAACGCTTGAAGAATGGAATCAATGGGTTTTTGCTAATAGTGAGGCCGAAGCCCGACAGAAATGTATTTTTTTGATGAAGATTTATCAGGTTCGGTTGATGGGAGTCCAGCAGGCCAGTCAACGTTCACGGCGGTGGTATTGCAATTTTCGCGCTTATGAGGCAGAACCTAATGATCAAGAAGAATAAACCTTTCACGGACTTGAATCAATTTCAATTAGGCTTCCCTCCCCCAGGGTTGGGTTATTTATGGGTTAATTTGCGCTACCTTGAGGGCATTTCTCCAGAGGCAGCGATCGCAAAAATAGACGCAATGGGCTATAAGCCCCAGCTCCGCTACATGGTTACAGAGAGCGGGATTGATGCTTGTTTGCTATTGAAAGTAGTTGAAATACAAAATTCAACAACAGAAGAACAGCTTGGCGAAGCGTTTGAGAGCCTAACATTAGAACTACATCAAGAAGAAACCATTGCTGTGCAATGTATGATCGGGAAACCCTCAGTAATTCAACGATCAGAGCAACAAACTACTGTTACTTCAGCTTAAGTTGAGTTTGTGGTTTTTACATAGCTCAATTGTTGGGGGTTATTGTCAAAGTAACGGTATATCCATATTCTGTCGCTTGTCCCTCGCGGAGAGTGGGAGAAAAGTCATAGAGAGCAATCAGTTTTGGTGCCAAGATTTCAGCCTGAGCAACCGTTAAATTCCCTTGCAATACTTTCGTCGTCTTGGAGTTATTCTCTGTCAATGTCACCGTTGTTTTACCATCGGTTTCAACGACAATCACCGTCTGAATTTGTGTCAGTGTTGTTACTCGAAGACCTAGGTCATTAAGAAGGCGAGTGACCTGAGTAGATGTGGGTTTGGTTTGAGTGTCGGCGCGGCGATCGATCGGATCAGCGGTACAAATTTCTGGACTGTTGACATAGCAGATATCTTGAGGCCATTCAAAGCCAACCCCAAATCCTGAAGACGATTGATCGGTGTTCCCCGGATTTCCGCCTGCTGCATCCCCTGGTGTGTGGGTAGGGTTGGGGTTAGGTTTGGGCTCGGCCGTGCTGGGGGTTGGTGCAGGTTGCGGGCTGCTTTGGGGATTAGGACTGGGATTGGGATTAGGTTGCGGATTGGATGAATCGGTTTTGGCGTCAGGATTGGGTTGGGGTGGGTCTGGATTAGGGGCACTGTTCGGGCTGGTTTGGGGTGCGACTGGGACGGGAGAAGTGGATGTTGCGGGAGGTGTGTTGGGTGCAGCGGCTGCTGACGATGGGGCACTGGCATTAGGGGCAGCAGACCAGAGCGTGATCGGCACCCAGTCGCCCGAGCGAGACGGGGCTGAGGGTTGTAGGGTTAAGCCCCGACCGCCGAGGAGCAGCAGTAAACCTGCATGGAGGGCGATCGACCCCACAGAGAGCCCAGTCCAGAGCCAGGGGGACTCTTGGTGTTCGGGGGGATGCGGCTCAGATGACATGAGAGATGCGGCGATCGATGGGGCTTGCCCTTCAATCTTAGGCTAGCTCTGGGTCGGGTGGTGTAGCGCAACTGGGAATTCTCCAGCGCATGGTCACGTTAATGATTCTTGCTTAGAATTAGGGGCGTGTCATTTGCGGCCTTGTGCATGGCGCGATCGCACCCAGCTCAAAACGGAGAGAACCTGAAATGAAAACCTATGTTTGCAATACCTGCGGCTACGTCTATGACCCCGCCGAAGGCGACCCCGATAGCGGCATCAAACCGGGCACGGCCTTTGAAGATATCCCCGACGATT
>JBMYQW010000246.1:0-7792 GCA_049601735.1 Spirulinaceae cyanobacterium | reverse complement strand
AGTGGACTTAGCGGGCGAGATTCAACTGCAACAGAGCCGGGTGGGGCGGCGGCGTTTAGACGAGTTGCCGAATCCGTCTCTATTTGCGGAGGTGCTGGATAACAAAGCCGTGGTGATTGACGCGGTGGGGTTTGAAAATCGGTTTCCCTACCTGGATATGGCGGTTCCGGTCACCGATGAGATTGAGCTGCCGATCGCTGTCTTGATGGTGCGGGTAGACCTCAACGAACTCTGGAACGAGACGATCAATATTCGCGTGGGCGATCGCGGCTATGTCTACATCACCGACCCCGACGGTCAGGTCGTCGCCTTTCGTAATACCCGCCTCCAGGAGCCCGGTGTCACCCTCCAAGATCTGGTGGGGCGATCGCCCCTCGATATTGCCCAGTCTGGGTTTAATCTGTATCGCGGTCTGGACGAAACCTGGGTGCTCGCCTCCGCCCAACGTCTGCGAGTGCTGCCTTGGTTTGCCGTGGTGGAGCGGCCCCTAGGGGAATTTCTGCCGCCGCTGCTGTGGTTTACGGCCTTTGGCTGGTGATCTTGCTAGTGGTGGTGGGCCTGGTGTTTGATCTCAACCGCTTCACTCGGCGTCGCATCGTGCGGCCCCTCACGGATCTCCGAGAAGTCGTGCGTCATCTCCGCCAGCGGGAATGGGACTATCCCGTGGCGATCCACAGCACCGATGAGTTGGGCGAGCTGGCGCGTTCGTTTCAGGCCATGGCGGAAGAGCTGCGGGAGTCCTTTTGGCGGCTTGAAGCCAATAACCAAAAGATGCATATCCTCAATACGGCCCTGACCCAGAGCGAAGCAAAGCTCACCCAGTTTCTCGATGCCGTCCCGGTGGGGATTTTTGTCGTCGATGCCACCGGGACGCCCTACTATGCCAACCCCACCGCCCAGCGAATTTTGGGTCAAGGCGTCATCCCCGCCGCAACGCCCCAGACCCTCTCTGAAACCTATCAAGCCTATCGGGCGGGGAGCAATGAGTTGTACCCTACCGAGGAGCAACCGATCGTGCGGGCCTTGGCAGGACAATCGTTCAATGTGGATGATCTTGAAATTCACGTTAATGGCCAACGCACGCCCTTGGAAATTTGGGGAACCCCCATTTTTGATGGTCAGGGACAGATTATCTATGCGATCGCCGCCTTCCAAGACATTAGCCGTCGTCGCCAGGCCGAGCAGGAGCGCGAGCAACTCAATATCGCCTACGAACGATTCGTACCGGAACAATTTTTGCAACTGTTGGGGAAAGAGAGCATTTTGGACGTAAAAATGGGCGAGGCCGTGGAACGGGAAATGTCCGTGTTGTTTGCTGATATCTGCAACTTCACCACCTTCTCAGAACAGATGAGCCCGGAGGAGAGTTTCCAATTCATCAATGCGTATCTGCGCCACATGGAGCCTGCGGTGATGAACCACGGCGGCTTCATTGATAAATACGTTGGCGATGAAATCATGGCGCTCTTTGACCGTTCCGCCGATGATGCGGTGCAGGCGGCGATCGCCATGCTCCAGGAACTCCACCATTACAACCAAAAACATCATCAGTCTGAGCACCCGCCGATTCAGATTGGTATTGGCATCAACACGGGCTCGGTGACGCTGGGCACGGTAGGGGGTCAGCACCGGAGCGACAGTACGGCGATCGGCGATACAGTCAACCTCGCCTCCCGCCTAGAGCGCCTGACCCGCCTCTACCAAGTGCCGCTGCTCATTTCCCACCATACGTTCTGGCAGCTCACCCACACCTACCCCTACCATATCCGGCTGATCGATCGCGTCCTCGTCCGGGGCAAAACCCAGCACGTTTCGGTATTCGAGGTCTTTGACGCCGATCCCATCGACTGCCGCGAAGCCAAACGCCAAACCCGCAGCCAGTTTGAGCAGGGTCTGATGCTCTACAAGCTGCAAAACTACTACGATGCCCTGCAATTTTTCCAGCAATGTCTGCATTACAATCCGCTAGATACGGTGGCGCAACGATATAAAGTCGATTGTCAGCAGGCATTAGAACTAGAGCAGCAGCAATAGCGGACGAGACAGGAGGGGGCGATTCGCCCCAGCCGTCGCAGCGCAGCATAACCAAGCCCAAAACACAACTCACCAACGATCGGATGATCTAGGCAAAATACAGACCATAGGGGTCATCTAAATTACGATTCTGAATTACGGTACTGTGTTGGGAAACATCACTTATCTCGCTCTGGGTGCAGTCCAATGAAACGGGTGCAACAACCAAAATCTCGCTTATCAACGATGGGGAACTGCACAGATACCCCCTCGTTAGGGCTCATGACTTATAGGCTCATAACGTGCGGACTCATGACGTGCGGACTTGCTGTACTGCGTTCCCCCACCCCAGTCCTCGCCCAAGCCATCACCGCCGCAGCCGATGGCACGGGGACGGTGGTTACGATCGACGGCAACGCGTTCACCATTAGCGGCGGCTCTCTGTCTGGAGATGGGGCGAATCTCTTCCACAGCTTTGAGCAGTTTGGCCTCTCCTCCCAGCAAATTGCCACGTTTCTCTCTCAACCGGGCATTCGCAACATTTTAGGGCGAGTGGTGGGCGGCGATCCGTCTGTGATTGATGGTCTGCTGCAAGTGACCGGCGGCAACGCCAATCTGTATTTAATGAATCCAGCGGGCATGGTCTTTGGGCCAAACGCCAGCCTCAATGTGCTGGGGGACTTTACTGCCACAACGGCCGATCGCATTGGCTTTGAAGGTGGCTGGTTTAATGCTGTTGGCAGCAATAATTATCAAAATCTGCTCGGTTCTCCCCAGAGTTTTTCTGTTCTGAGTACGCAACCGGGAGCGATCGTCAACGCAGGTAACTTGAGTTTGGCTACGGGAGGAAATCTGAGCCTGAGCGGAGGAACCGTCATTAATACCGGAATCATCGCGGCACCGGGCGGGAATATTACCCTGACAGCCATCCCTGGAGAGAACGTCGTTCGTATTTCCCAGGACGGTAGCATTCTCAGTTTAGATGTCCCCGCCGATGCGTTTGAGAGTGGCATTACGCCCCTGGATCTGCCTGGATTGTTGACCCATCCCTCCCTATCAGAGCCAGAGCTGGCAGTCGCAGTAGATGGCACAGCAACCATTGGCGCGACGGTGATCCAATCAGGCGATCTGATCCTGGGCGGCCAGGTTTGGGGCGAAACGGTGAACCTCAACGCCGCGAACCGCGTGACGCCCCTGGCAGCCGAGACGCCTCGGGTGCTGACAGGGAAAGGAACCCATAGCGCCCCCACCGTCTGGCTCTTTCCCGAGAGCGCAGCTGATCCCACTAGCTACGTCTTTATCGATGCGACGGTTCCGGATTATGAAACCTTCCTCTATGGCGGCAAACCGGGAACCATCTCTGTGGTTGTGACCCCTGAAGAAAATGGCATTGCCACAATCACGGATACGCTTCAGGGCGTCACGGGTGTCGATGCGCTGCATATTGTTTCGGAAGGAAACAAGGGCAACTTCTGGCTCGGGAATGCCTTTGTGAGCAGCGCAACGGTCGAGCAGTACAGTGCCGAGTTGCAAAGTTGGGGGAATGCTTTAACCCACGCTGCGGATATTTTGCTCTATGCCTGCTTCACCGCTTTAGGCTCGGAAGGCAGCGCCCTAATCCAAACCATTAGCGATTTAACCGGGGCGGATGTGGCCGCTTCGACAACGCTCACTGGGGCGGCTGTGCTGGGGGGAGATTGGCTCTTGGAGGCGAACACGGGAACGATTGAATCGGGCTTGGCGTTTGAGCAGGAGAGCCTGGAGAGCTATCAAGACACCTTTGCGACGATTACGGTCACCAGCAACCTGGACAATACGACGGCTGATGGCCTGGTCACGTTACGAGAAGCAATCAATGCCGCCAACAATGATGCGAATGGGGCGGATGCTATAGGAACCGGGCTTCCTTTTGGGGATGATGAAATTCGCTTTACTGGCAGCATGACCATCAACCTGGCCGGTACAGCATTAAGCATTAACGATAATGCTGGCAACTTAACCATTAATGGTCAGACAAATCAGGTCATTGTTGATGGTTCGGCGACGAGCACCGTCTTTTCGATTAATGATGTTGGTGGTAATGCAAATATCACCTTTAAAAACTTGACGATTCAAAATGGGAATGTTGGCGGTAGCGGTGGAGGAGTTTCCAATCCTAGCAGCGTCGCGACGATCACGCTTGAGGGCAGCACAGTGACGGGGAACACTGCTGGAACTGGAGGTGGCATTTATAGCCAGAACGGCAATGTAACTTTAATCAATAGCACCATTTCTGGCAACGTTGCGACGGGCCGTGGTGGAGGAATTCATGCGCCAGGTGGAACCATTACCAACAGCACCATCACCAACAATACAGCGGCGTCGGCTGGTGGCGTTGGTGATGGTGGGGGAATTTATAGCACGGGTTCACTCACTGTTCAGAACAGTATTATTGCCGGAAATTTTGATAACAATGCGATAAATAACCACCCAGATGTTTCCGGGACATTTGTTGATAGTGGCAATAACCTGATTGGCATCAATGAGGGGAGCGCAAACTTCACGAACAGTACTCTAGTTGGTACGCTTGCCAGTCCCCTCGACCCAGTTTTGGGCCCACTGGCAGACAACGGTGGCCCAACCCAAACCCATGCGCTACTCGCGGGCAGTCCAGCAATTAACGGCGGTGCAGATATCGCCAGCATTACCGTCGATCAACGGGGCATAACCCGAGTGAGCGGTTCCTTTGATATTGGCGCATTTGAGCTTGCCGAAACAACCACCACCACAGTCCTTCCCAACACGGCTGAAATCTTTGAAGCCTCCTGTCCAGCGCGGGCGTTGCCCTCTGAGCAGGCAACCCTGAGCCGATTGATGGGCAGCGGAACCTTGAGAAATTGGGGACGGGGCTATTTTCTTGCTTGCCCCTCACCGCTTTTACCCTTCATTGAGGAGAGTGGTGTGGAGATTGATTATGGCAATGGGCAGCTTGAGCCAGAACAATGAGCTGGGATTGGAGTTTGATAAGCCCGTTCGGGCGCTCGATTGCGCTCTGCACAGTGCCAAGGACAATCGATTGTCCCATGAGGCTTCTGACATTAATGAATGACACGCCCTAAATCAGCAGGAGTAAATAGACGACAAGAAAAAGCACCGCACAAATGACAGCAGTAGAGCCAAAAATCCTATCAATGATCGTGAAGGGCTCAAATTGCTTCTCAAACAAGAGACAGGGAATACATTGAAGAATAGTGACTTCTTTGATCTGTTTATATCCTAGAGATTGATACAACTCGATCGCCGTTAGTGAAGCGGTTACGACTATTCTTTTAACCCTCTTTTTGCGGGCTCTTCGTTCAACCTCTTGAACCAAGGACGTGGCAACACCTTGGCGCACAAAATCAGGATGGGTAAACAGGGCTTCAATGACTTGAGTTTTCCAGCCATTGGCGCTCGCTTTAGCCACCCCAATGATTTGATTATTTTGTTCGGCAACCATTACACGGCCCTGCATAAGAAAAAAGCGATCGTACGGCACAGTGATGATCTCTAGCTGCTGACTTGTATAATCCTCGGCAGATAATTCACGAATACTCCGATGAATTAGATTTAATACAATGTCAAGCTCTTGCGATCGCATCGATCTTAATTGGAAGGTCATTTTGAATGCCGAACTCAGCTCCGCTGCAACACCATCACCGATCGCGCCAACCGTTCGATCGCCTCACTGCCCTGATACGTTAGCCCACTTTTGAGGAACCGGGGCTCCGCCGTATCGATCACCCCTTGCCAAGACCAGTCTTGCAAAGCATCCGGGAGCGTAAACTTAATTTCCTCATGGTGGGCATTAAACAAGAGCAGAAAACTCTCTCCCGTCCGGCGTTGTCCCTGCTCATCGACGGTATTCAGTTCTGCGCCATTGAGAAAGATGGCGATCGCCTTGATGTAGCCATGATGCCACTGTTCCTCGGTCATCTGGGCCCCATCCGGGTTATACCAGGCAATATCCCGCACGCCCGAGCCATGGATCTCCCGCCCCTGGAACCAGTGGCGTCGCTGAAACACCGGATGCTGGTGGTGGAAGGCGATCAGATCGCGGGTGAAGTCCAGAAAATCGGCATTCTTCTCCTGTAAAGACCAATCAAACCAAGAAATTTCGCTGTCTTGGCAATAGGCATTGTTGTTGCCCTGCTGGGTGCGACCCAGCTCATCCCCGCCGAGGAGCATTGGCACGCCCTGGGAGAGCATCAGCGTCACCAGCAGGTTGCGACGCTGACGCTCCCGCAAGGCCAAGATTTCGGGATCATCGGTCTCGCCCTCCGCGCCACAGTTCCAGGAGCGGTTATGGTCATCGCCATCCTGGTTATCTTCCGCGTTGGCATGATTATGTTTTTCGTTGTAGCTGACGAGATCGTTGAGCGTAAAACCATCGTGGGCGGTGATGAAGTTGATGCTGGCCGAGGGTTTGCGACCATTGGACTCGTAGAGGTCGGAGCTACCCGTAAAACGGTAGGCAAACTCCGCCAAGTTGCTCTCGTGACCGCTCCAAAAGTCGCGCATCGTATCGCGGAACTTGCCGTTCCATTCCGACCAGAGCAGCGGAAAATTGCCGATCTGGTAGCCCCCTTCACCCACATCCCAGGGTTCGGCGATGAGCTTGACGGTCGAGAGCACCGGGTCTTGGTGAATGATATTAAAGAATGCCGCCAGCATATTCACGTCATAGAGTTCTCGCGCCAGGGCCGAGGCCAGGTCAAAGCGGAAGCCGTCTACGTGCATCTCTAGCACCCAGTAGCGCAGACTGTCGGTGATCAGCTTGAGCACCTGGGGATGGCGCACATTCAAGGAGTTACCGCAGCCCGTGAAGTCCATGTAGTAGCGGGGGTCGTCTTCCACCAGGCGATAGTAGGCGGCGTTGTCGATGCCCTTAAAGGAGAGCGTTGAGCCGTGCTGGTTGCCCTCGCCCGTATGGTTGTAGACCACATCCAAGATCACTTCAAGACCCGCCTTATGGAGGGCTTTGACCATTTCCTTAAACTCTCGTACCTGCTCCCCCTGTTGACCGCTGGCACTGTAGCCAGAATAGGGCGCAAAGTAGTTGAGGCTGTCGTAGCCCCAATAGTTCACCAGGTCTTTACCCGCGAGATGCCCCGGATGGCGCAAAAAATGATGCACAGGTAGGAGTTCGACTGCGGTCACGCCCAAGGACTTGAGGTAGGCGATCGCCGCCGGATGGGCCAAGCCCGCATAGGTTCCCCGCAATCGCTCGGGAATCTCGGGGTGCTGCTGGGTAAAACCGCGCACATGAACTTCGTAGATGACCGACTTGTGGCTGGGGATGCGCAGCAGTTGATCGCCCTGCCAGTCAAAGGCCTCATCCACCACAATGCTTTTGGGAATGCAGTTGGTGTCATCAAGTTCCGAGAAGCCGAGGTCGCCTGCATCCTGCCGCCAGGGGTAGCCATAGATCGCCTCATGGTGGAGCACATCACCCGCGATCGCCTTGGCGTAGGGGTCGAGCAGGAGCTTGTTGCCATTGAAGCGGTGGCCTTGATGGGGCAAGAAGGGCCCGTAAACGCGGTAGCCGTAGCGTTGACCGGGTTTGATGTCCGGGAAGTAGCCATGCCAGACAAAGTGGTTGACTTCTGTCAGAGGAACCCGCGTTTCTTGTTTGTTGGCGTCAAAGAGGCAGAGTTCCACCGCTTGGGCATTTTCGCTAAAGAGGGCAAAGTTCGTGCCGCTGCCATCCCAGGTTGCACCCAAGGGATAGCAGTCTCCGGGATACGTGCGCAAGTTCATG
>JBMYQW010000245.1:0-7792 GCA_049601735.1 Spirulinaceae cyanobacterium | reverse complement strand
AATCTAGATAAATTACTGTGCTGTTTTCTCATGAAGAATCTTAGGTTTGTCCTATGATTCAAACTGCGCTTGAAGGTAGTCTTTAAACACCTGCACCTTCAAGGGCAAATACGCTCGTGAAGGATGCACTAACCAAACTGCGGTGTTAAAGTCAGTCGCAGTCACCTCATAGTCTGGAAAGCAATCCACCAATCGTCCGGCTGCTAGATCCCCGCCAACCAGCCAATCCGCTAGCAGCGCCACCCCCATGCCTGCGATCGCACATTGTTGGAGAGCGATCGCATTCGAGATCATCACCTTGCCCTGAATCGGCACTGCAATAATGTCCCCGTCCGCGCCCCGAAACCGCCATTGGGAGCGAAATCCAGGCAATGGGAAGCAGAGACATTGGTGGTTTTGGAGATCACGAGGATGTTCAGGTAGTGCGTTTTGTTCAAGGTAGTCAGGGCTGGCACAGACGTAGTAGCGTGTGGGCATCAACCGCTGGGCAATTAGACTAGAGTCTGCCATTTGTCCGAGGCGGATCGCCAGATCGATGCGATCGCCCAACAAGTCCACCACCGCATCAGTCAGTAATAGGTCAATCTTTAGCTCAGGATATTGGCGGCTAAACTCCGGCAACAGCGGCACAATGCAAGTCTGGCCAAACGCGGTCGAGGTCGTAATCCGCAACGTGCCCGTGGGGTGACGGCTAAGGTCGGTGGCGATTTGCTGGGCCTGCTGGAGGTCTTCGAGCAAGGGTTCGAGGCGCTGGTAATAGAGCGTTCCCGCTTCGGTGGCAGAAAGGCGGCGGGTGCTGCGCTGCAAGAGACGTAGACCCAGTTCTTGCTCCAGGTTGGCGATCGCCCGCGAAACGGAAGACGGGTCAAGGTTGCGATCGCGGGCTACTGCCGCAAAGCTGCCCTGGCGCATCACCTCAACAAAGAGTTGCAGCGTGTTGATATCCATTCAATGATTCATGCATATTTCGCACGAGTGTTTTGATAAAAATCATCTTTATTGATTATTTCGCACTGGCTATCGTTGGATCAACTGCTCAATCCACGTCCTTTTGGAGATTCAAGCTATGCAAATTCAACCCACTCAAACGATCGCCCTGCTCGGCATAGGTGCAATGGGCCAGCGCCTCGCTCAACGCCTCCTGGCCGTTCAGCACACCGTTATTGTTTACAATCGCACGCCGGAAAAGGCCCAGGCATTGCAAAATCAGGGCGCACAATTGGCGGCGACCCCCCGGCAAGCGGCCGAGCAAGCCGACCTGGTTATCAGTATGGTGACGGATGATGCCGCGTCACGGCAGGTCTGGCTGGAGCCGGAAACGGGGGCGATCGTCGGTTTGGCCGCGAATCCAAATCAGGGAGCGATCGCCATCGAGTCCAGCACCTTGACCGTTGATTGGACCAAAGAACTCGCCAGCAAATTGCAGCACCAGGGTATTCCTTTCCTTGATGCGCCTGTTGTGGGCTCTCGTCCCCAGGCTGAAGCAGGCAAACTCATTTACCTTGTGGGTGGCGATGCGGCGATCCTGGCCCCAGTTCGATCGGTACTTTCGACAATGGGGGGTGCGGTTCATCACGTGGGGGCTAACGGTCAGGGCATGGCCATGAAGCTGGCCGTGAATGCGCTCTTTGGCATTCAAGTCGCGGCGTTGGGCGAAATCCTGGGGATGTTGCAGCAGCAAGGGCTAACGCGAACGGATGCGCTTAACTGCTTGAGTGAACTACCGATCCTGAGTCCCGCCGCGAAAGGGGCAGGTAACTTGATGCTGACGGGCAACCATGCAGCTTTATTTCCCATTGCTCTTGTCGCCAAGGACTTTCGCTATGGGGTGGCGGCGGGTCAGAGCGTGAAGGCAGCAATGCCGATCGCCCAGGCGGTGGGGGAAGTTTATAAAGGGGCGATCGTCGCAGGTTACGGCAACGACAACATCACGGGGATTGTGCAAATGTTTTCAAGCTCTCCGGTAGAATCTTAAGCAACCTTCACAAAACGATGACGCGACGATAATTGCTATGCCAAACCTGAGACTGCCACTCGCCCGTCGGTGGCGACGGATCATTTCTTTCCTGAGCCTCTGTTTACTCTGCTTTACGGTTGCGGTGGCTTGTACGCCGCCCCAAAGTTCGGAGACGGGCACGACTGCAACCGATAGTGGCAGCGATCGCCTCGTCTATGGCGCGTTAACCGCACCGCGCACGATCGACCCGGCCGATAGCTATGAAACTGCTGGCGTAGAGGTGATCTATAACCTGGGGGAGAGCCTCTACACCTATGCACCGGGCACGACCGATCTCGAACCACTGCTGGCAACGGAGATGCCCACGATCAGTGAAGATGGGCTCACCTACACCATCCCGCTGCGGGAAGGCGTGACCTTTCACGATGGTGAGCCTTTCAATGCCGAGGCGATGAAATTCTCCCTCGATCGCTTCATGCAGAATGGCGGCAAACCGGCCTTTTTGCTCTCGGATATTGTTGAGACCGTCGAGGCCTCGGGCGAGATGGAGGTCACGATCACCCTCCAGCAGCCGTTTTCGGCGTTTACAGCGGTGCTGGCCTATGCGGGCATCTGTGCAGTCTCGCCTGAGGCCTACGCAATCGGTGCAGGGGACTTTACCCCCAATAAATTCGTCGGCACCGGGCCCTACCAGCTCGCCGAATTCGGCAGCGACAGCCTGAGTTTGGATGTCAACCCCGACTATTGGGGGGAGGCACCCACGAACGCAGGCGTGGATATCCAGATCTATAAAGACAATACCGCCAACCTCTTCAACGCCTTCAAAACGGGCGCAGTGGATCTGGTCTATCGCGGCCTCGACCCGGAGCAGATGACGACGCTCAAAGAGGATGCCGAAGCGGGCAATGGTCAAGCCATTTCGGCACCCGCGGCAGCGATTAACTACATTGCCCTCAACCATGACCAAGCGCCCCTGGATCAACCCGAGGTGCGGCAGGCGATCGCCCACCTCATTGACCGCGAGTTAATTATCGATCGCGTCTTCCGGGGTGAGGGTGAACCGCTCTATAGCCTTGTGCCGCCTGCCTTTACCGATTATTCCCAACCCGCTTTTGAAGAAGCCTACGGCGCACCGGACGCGGATGCGGCGCTAGAACTTCTGGCCGAAGCGGGTTTTACGCCCGAGAATCCGGCGGAAATTGAGGTCTGGCATCCCTCCGCTTCCGTGACCCGGCAGCAGGTGGCCCAGGCATTGCAAGCCTTGGCCCAAGAACGACTAGAGGGGGCGATCGTCTTCACGGTGCAAACGGCCGATGGCGCAACCTTCTTTAAAAACATCAAGGATGGCATTTATCCAACCTCTTTGGTGGGTTGGTATCCGGATTTCCTGGACCCGGATAACTTTGTCCATCCGCTCTTGAGCTGCACCGAGGGTTCGGAAAGTGAGGGCTGCATCAATGGTGCGTCCCAGAATCAAGGGGCGTTTTACTACAGCGATCGCATGAATGAACTGATCGATCAACAACGCAAAGAAACCGACCCGGCGGTTCGGCAGGAACTCTTTGCGGAGATCCAAACCCTACTGGCAGAAGATATTCCCTACATTCCCCTCTGGCTGACGACGGAATATGTCTTTGCTCAAAATGAGATTGAGGGCTTAGAAATGAATCCGAGTCAGTTGGTTTATTTTGCGATGGTGGAGAAGGGCTAGGTTACTTCATCAATGAGCTGTGTCCAGGGATCTGGGCACAGCTAGCGTTTGATTTGCAGTGAGGCGATCGGTTTGCCGCAACGTCGTGTTCAAGCGGAACGCATCAATGCAGTGAATCCTGCTTGCACAAAGTGCTGATCGGCGGTGAGGTCTAGACTTAGTCCCTCTCGCTCCATCACCACAAATGAGATGCAATCTGTCAGCCCCCAAGTTTTATCAGAACGGGACTGATATAGTTGCAATCCTGCTCTCAGGAGATTTTCGTCAACCGTCACAACTTGTATGTTGTCCGTGTGGTAGCACTGCTCGATAAACTGTACTGCGCCAGGGCGATTAAACCCACTCAATGCATTGCCGACTTCCACCAAGATCGCTTCCGTTAACCAAATTTCAGCGGCATTGCGTACCCGAGGAAAAAGGCGTTGCGCTTGAGCGTGATAATCATCACGGGCGTTGAGCAAGGCTTGGATGAAGGCGGTATCCAAGAAGAGGCGCTCTCGGTTCATTGAGGCTGTTTGGAGGTGTCGTAGAGATAGTGATCATGCTGGCTTGACCAGTCAGCAGGGGCTTCAATCGTTCCGGCGAGAGAGGCGAGGGTGTCCCAAGCGTTGGCTGTCTGTGTGTGGGGTTCTTGCTGCTGGCGTAGGGTTTGAATGAATTGCAAGACGTGCTGCTGAAGGTGGACAGGTAGGCTATCGAGTTCGTGCAGGATTTGGGCTCGGGGAGTCATGGGGTTGGGGCAAAGTCTGTTTCTATTGTAGCGATGGGTTGAGTTGTGATTGAAGGGTTGATGATTTGTCCGCCCAGCTTTACGTCATTCTATAATTCCTGGCATAGGGCGTACCCAACGAATGTTTAGCCAATGCCTGGATCTCACTCAATTACAACCGCTTTTGGCTGAGAGGATGAAGGCTTCTCCAGCTCAGATCGCCGCTTTTTGCCACCGTTGGCAAATCACTGAGTTTGCTCTGTTTGGTTCGGTGCTGCGAGATGACTTTGGTCCAAATAGTGATATTGATGTGCTCCTGACTTTTGCACCAGAGCAATGGCTCACCTGGGATGATTGGCAACGGATGCAGATAGAAGTTGAAACCTTAATTTGAGCGCAAGGTTGACCTTGTGAGTAAAAAGTATCTCAAGAATCCCTATCGGCGTCATGAGATTTTGAATACGCGCCAGGTTATGTGTGCGATCGAATCATCCAATCTGAGTTAACACCGCTGCCGCCTCTGCCGGAGCAAGATGGTTCATGAGCGAGAAACCTGGCAGGGCGCAAGCGTTGCGCCCCTACAGGAGTTGTGTTGTTGCGTAGGGGTGGATTGCATTCGCTCCAAATCCGTTGATGGAGAATGAGGGGTGATAATTATGCACCCTGCTCCACGTCGTTCTATAATTCCTGGAGTAGCATCGTACCGAAGGAACAGCTAGTCAATGTCTGAGCAAAACTCATCTGGTGGAAATAGTCAAACTCCAGAGCCGCAATCGACAGAACAAAAGCCGCCAATGGAAGTACCAAAGGCTGTGTGTGGTATTATTTACGCTCTGTGTATTTTTTTTGGGCTCACCATTGCATATTTTCGCCTTCCGAAAATCTTTTTTTCTACACAGCTTTTGATTGTCTTCGGTGCTCCACTACTGCTATCTGTATTTGCTTTTTGGATAACTCATTTTTTCTACAAGGAGTTTGTCTTTTTTGACAAGATAAAGTTAATAAGATTAAGAAGAGAAATTAATGCGCCAGCAGATTTTATCTTTGCCATTTTCGTGTTTTTCGCAACATTTTCATCTTTTAATGTTGTACACACTTTCATGAATTCAAATACGTCTTCTGATTCGTCTCCATCCTCAACTTCTGCTCTTGTAGAAGATCACAGTAGATTTGAAGTGATATTGCAATCCAGAGAAAAGTTAAAAGATGTTCAACTTGATTGGGAGAAACTTAGTGAAGGAGAGACTTCTTGTAGATTGGTTTCCAGGGGTGAACCGAGTAAACTAGGCAAGGAATTTTATGATTTGGGGCAGCAGGTAGAACGTTCAGGCGCAAAACAAGAAAAACACTCAAAAATTGAAGCGTATCGAAATGCTCAGTATGCATATTTAATAGCCAGTGATGTTGAATGTGATGCAGAAATGGCTAAAATATATGCTCATAAGTCCATCAAGTTTGGAAACTTAGCATTAACGCTCATAGAAGGAGTGGACAAAGAAGTCAAAAACCTTCTTGAAGAAGATGAAAGTTACGAGAAGAGATTGATGGTTGATTGGCTAATACCGGATTTCACGGAAGAGCGTATCCTTTTTTACACGGCGCTAGGAAATTCGCTATTGTATCGCTGGGGTAATCAGAGTGAAAATAGAGCAAACGCTGTCAGGGAGTCTCTAGAAAAGATTACTCGCAATAAGTTCTATGAAGAAAATGGTGTAAATTTAGACAGCAATAGGTTTGTTGCTCCTTTCATAGAAAATACTTTGCCTAAAGAATCGGATTTTTCTCACCCTTGCGCAAACACTTGTGGAATCCTTAATCACTAGGCGTAACCATTCCTAGGACTTAAAAACGGTCAACGTCCAATCTAAGGAAGATTAATAGGGTTTCAGCCGTTGGACAGCCTAAGATTTTGCCGTCAAATCGCTGAAACGGACAAAACCCGTTAAACGCTAGAGACGTTTACAACTAGACAGGCAGAGTAACGTGAGTTTGTTGTAGTGCAGCCAAACCCAGTAGAAACCTTGTGTGAGGAATGAAGCAGGTCAGAATCCCGGCTTTTTGATTTTTTTCTAATGAGAGGCTGCACCAAAGACTCGCATCAATTATCTATACGTCTGCTTGTGAACCAATTAGTCGATTATGTATCAAGAGTTACAGAGTTAATCTTCCAATAAAGAGTGGCTAACACATTTACTTCCAGTGATCAAGATCGGAATACGCTCAACAATCCCAGATAAAGATCAGATGGATACGTAACCTTGCGGAGCGAAATTCATTCGATTCATACTTAGGTCAAGTTCATTCAATCGCACCTTAACCCCGCTGATTGCTGAACTAAAGGACTGAAGTATTGCACAATCGTGTACTTTACTTCTTCAGTGTACCTCAAACTCACTTCAAATGCACAGTCGTGCAAAGAAAGTTCGAGGACTAAGCGTTCGATGTATCTCAAAGTTGACCACGTATGAACATGACCCATCTAACTAAGTCGATCGGCTTACTGTTGCTCACTAGCGTAGTAGTATTGCCCACATCATTTTTCGAGCAAGAAATCCACATTACTTATGGAGGTGCTGATACAGGTGATCCTTTTCCCATTGAGTCTAAAAATCCATGATATTTGAGGAGGTCAACTCAATAAAAATTTAAACCTAGAGTGAAATCAAAACTCACAAGTATGTATGGGAGGAGAAAAATTCATTTAAAATCTTGATATAGCGTTTTTCGAAAACTTGAGGCACGACTCGATCCCTGTATTCCAATAATACAGCGACAGATGGAATAAAACTCGTACCTTATGCTCATGAAATCCGCTATAACGACTTCAGGCAACTTATTTATTGAAAGCCTGAAGCAGCAAGAACTGTCAACAGTCCAGGCTGTCTTCAAATTCATCGGAGTCTTCTTTTTATTACTCAACTCATACCAGTCAAAAAAATATTGGATATAGATACAATCTGGATCTAAGCGTTGGGCTTCAACTCCGCTCACTTTCTAATCTGTATCTGTAGCTCCAAGTTGAACACTTGGTATTGTGTTAACTTAAAACTCAGAAATAGGACATTTGAGTTGGTCTGTATGAACTACAATAGCCCTCTCGTCTAATTTCAAAAGCTGAATGTCAAGATCGTAGTCGGTGCAGTAGAACACAACAGGTTCAATGCAAGTGTTGATCTTATTATTCTGATCTTGCCAGAGATAACCACACGCAAGCTAGAGATATCGAGGGATAAGGGATCTGCTGCTAAATAATATCCCCGTTAACTCGCCGCAACTCCGAGCGTTGAGCGGAGTCGAAACGCGTTTATGGGTGATCTATTATCCAGCACGTCCCTAAGCTCTGTCCTAACTCAATATAGTAAGGCTAGACCCAGTTAGGACATTTTGCAGAAGCTCAAATCCTTTCCTGGTGGGC
>JBMYQW010000244.1:0-7795 GCA_049601735.1 Spirulinaceae cyanobacterium | reverse complement strand
CCACCCCAGCAAAGCTGGTCTGGCGCTTGCCATTGGCGTTGAAGGGCGAAATCCGCACTAGGCGGTGGGTTCCCTTCTCACCCCGTAGGTAGCCGTAGGCATAGCGACCGCTAATTTCCAAAGTCGCCGATTTAATCCCCGCTTCATCCCCGTCCGAGAGTTCCGCCAGTTGGACTTTGTAGCCATTTTGCTCGCCCCAGCGGGTGTACATCCGCAGCAGCATCTCGGCCCAGTCCTGGGCATCGGTGCCGCCGGCCCCGGCATTAATGGTTAGCACTGCCCCCTCGGTGTCGTATTCGCCCGAGAGCAACTGTTGCAGTTCCCAGCGATCGAGGGCTTGGTTGAGCGTCGTGATGGTCTCACCTGCCTCGGTCAGTAGGCTCTCATCGGTTTCGAGTTCGAGGAGTTCGGCGATCGCTTGGCTGTCTTCCAGTTGGCTCACCCAGCCGTGATATTCATCCCAACTGGACTTGAGATCGTTGAGTTTTTGTAGGGTTTGCTGGGCGGTGGTTTGATCGTCCCAAAACTCGGGTTGAGCGGCAATTTGCTCCAGGTCGTGAATCTGGGCTTTGAGCGTGGGCAGGTCAAAGATAGTCCTGGGCTTTGCCCAGGCGCTCGGAGAGTAGCGTGGTTTCGCGTTTGAGTTCGGTGAGTTCCATGGTCGAGCGTCTTCGATCTAGCGTCTTTACTGTGACTACAAGTTCACAGTGTTTCAGTCTAACCTGTCTGAGGGGCGAGCGCGGCATCGTCTCGCCAATCTCAAGCATGGCGATTGCTACCGTTCAAGTGTTGGGGTCATAGCGATGCGATCGCCAGGTCTAGGAAATTTCGCCAGGCGATCGTGAAGTGAAGGAAACAGCGATCGCCCTTGGCATGGTGCTCCAACGTGATCACCCAACGCGTTGGCTAGAATAAAGCCCCCTTGCCGAGCGCACTTGCCTTAACCCTAAAAATTGAGTTCCCTGCCCCTATGCCCGACGCCGACACAATTATTAGTTTTGTCGATCGCACCCTCCTTGCCCAAACCGGAGAACACCTCAATAACCTCCAGACCGTGCTTTTGCGAGAGACTTTGCAGGAAACGCGCCGCACCTATGAAGAAATCGGTCAAGCCTACGGTTATTCGGGCAGCTACATCCAGCAGGGCATTGCCCCCAAACTCTGGCGGCTCCTCTCTAAGGTCTTTGGTGAAAAAATCAGCAAAAAGAATCTGCGATCGGTGCTGACGAGCCAATTTCAGCAGCAAGAACTCCAAGCCTCTACCGTAGCGCCCATCTCTACACCATCGACTCAGACGACGACCCTGGAATATCCCACCGACAGCGTACCGCTCGACTCACCCTTTTATGTGGTGCGATCGCCCCTAGAGCCCCAGTGCTATCAAGACATTCTCCAACCCGGTGCGCTATTGCGCATTAAAGCCCCCCGCCAAATGGGCAAAACCTCCCTAATGAACCGGATGCTTGCCCATGCCAAGCAAGCAGGTCAACAGACCGTAGTTCTGAATTTTCAGCAGGCGGAGCAGTCAATCTTGAGCGACTTGAACCGTCTACTACGCTGGTTGGCAGCCAACATCAGCCGTCAGTTAAAGCTGCCCGCAACATTGGATGCATTTTGGGATCAAGATACGGGCAGCAAGATGAGCTGCACCCTCTACATGGAAGGCTATCTACTGGCCGAAACCGAGCAGCCTTGGGTGTTGGCCCTCGAAGAAATCAGCGAACTCTTTGACTACCCTGAGGTGGCACGGGACTTTCTGGCAATGCTGCGCACCTGGCATGAGTACACGAAATCCGAGCCAGAATGGCAAGGGCTGCGCTTGGTGCTGGTGCAATCCACGGAAAGCTATGTCCAGCTCAATATTAATCAGTCGCCCTTTAATGTGGGGTTGGAGCTGGCGTTGCAGCCCTTTAGCCCTGAGCAGGTACAAGACCTAGCGGCGCGGCATCAATTGGAGTTAACGCCGGAGCAGCTCATCGAACTCATGCACCTGATCGCCGGTCATCCCCATCTGGTACGACTACTGTTTTATGATTTGGCGCAGGGAACGGAGTCTTGGTCAGAACTTATGGCAGGTGCAGCCACGGATACCGGGATCTACCACGATCATCTCCATCGTCATTTGGGGCGGCTAGAAGAATTTCCGGCGTTGCGCCAAGCGTTTGCCCAGGTATTACAAGCGGATCGTTCCGTGGAATTACCTCAAGTGGCGGCGTTTCGGCTCCAGAGTATGGGACTGGTGCAACTGGTGAATAATCAGGTGACGGTGAGTTGTGCGTTGTATCGGAAGTACTTTGCGGGTCGGGTGGGGCCGTGAACAATGTCGTCTTTAAAATCGATTAGCTTGCCAGGCCAGTTGAACGATCGCCGCTTCTTGAACAATTTCAGCATCCTCCACCACCGCCATGAACGTGGTTTCACAAACCTGACTGCCCACCCGTCCGCAAGCCCAGCGCAGCAGGTCAATGCGATCGACAAAACGACCATCGGGTAATTGACCGCGATCGCCCCGCAGGGCAATCTTGCCATCCGGATAGCGCCAGAAGCTCCCCTCCGTTGCTGTTTGACCGTTGGGATATTGCCAGCGGGAGCCAAACTTGGCGGTTTCACCATTGGGGTAATACCAGTTGGAGCCCAGGTTGACGGTTTGGCCATTGGGGTAGCGCCAGGGGAAGGGAGAGCGGGCATCCGGGAAAGCACAAGCAACTGACCGCTCGGCAGCGATCGCCCCCGCATCTGTGCCGCCACCCGTCCCGGCCAAGGTCTCCATCATCTTGAGATGAAAACAGTTTGAGCGAGTATCCGGGCGACGCTCCCGTCTGCGTCCCCGGCAATAGTCATATTCCAACTCCAGGATGCGCCGCGAAGACGAGCCGCTGTGAATTGTAATTTGACGAATTTGCCGCACCCAACGGCATTGCCGCGAGCGGGCAACAGCGGGCGGTGGACTCACCAAGTTCCAACCGAGCAGCCCGAGGAGCAGGCTAAGGGTGGCGAGGGGCGGAAGCGATCGGTTCATAATCTTGATTGAGCAGGGTCAATTTTTGGCTAGAGCATCCCCTCTCGGGAGGGGCGGTCTCGCGTCGCGATGACCGGGGTGGGTTCGGGGTATTTTGGACTAATCCCAGGATTGATTGCTGAGACGCTCAGAGTTGTGGTTGACTGGTGTCGTTAATCTGGCCCCATTAATCTGTCTTCCTTGACGCATCATTGTCCAAGTTGTGCCAGGCGGCGATCGCCAACCGCTGAATGGTTTGCCAGGGCTGGCCGCTGCTGCGGGCAATTTGCGCACAGTCTGCGTATTCGGGCTGCACGTTGAAGATCTGGTTCTGCTGACGCGCCACTTTGACGCGCACCGTCCCGTAGTCGGTGGTAACGGTAACGATCTCTCGGGCCAAAATATGCCGCTCTTGGCGCTGACGACGAATGCCGAGGGTAGGGGTTTCTTGGAACAGGATTTGCTCACAGGCCAGAGCGCGATCGCTCGGACAAATAACCGTCACCAACGTGCCGAGGCGAGATTTTTTCATGGCGATCGCCTGGGCAAACACATCCAACGCCCCCGCTGCAAAGAGCTGCTCCATGGCGTAGGCCAAGCCCTGGGGCGAACCGTCATCGATCTGGGTTTCGAGCACCATGACCTGTTCGGTCAAGCATTCTGATCCCTGATCCGAATGGTTTACCCCTAACCGACGATCCTCGGTAGAGACGGGTTTGAAACCCACCCCTACACCAGAATGCTTGGGTTTTGCCTTGTGGATTTCGGATGCGGTGGGTTCTCCGAGCCAGAGGCGGAGAATGTTGGGGATCGGCAGCGATCGCGTCCCCGCCCCCAAGCCCACTTTATGCAGACGCAAGGGGGGCGGTGAACCAAAGGTCTCGGCCAATGTCACCATCAACGCCGCGCCTGTCGGCGTCACCAGTTCTTGCTCAATGCCATTGTGATAGAGGGGAATTTGGCGCGTTTCCCAGAGTTTGAGCACCGCAGGCACGGGCACGGGTAAGCGACCGTGGGCGGCTTTGACCGTACCGCCGCCCGTGGGCAACGCTCCGCAATGGATCTGCTCAATGCCCAGCCAATCGAGCCCCAGACAAGTACCGACAATATCCACGATCGCATCCGTTGCCCCCACTTCATGGAAATGCACCTGCTCGATCGTGCTGCCATGCACCGCCGCTTCGGCGATCGCCAACTGCTCAAACACGCGCAGGCTCCAATCCATCACCCGAGGCGGTAGCGCCGCAGTTTTGATCAGGGTTTGGATCGTTCCTAGGTGGCGGTGGGGGGGATGGGTCTGAGCATTGAGTTGCACATTGACCTTGATTGCTTGCTGGCCATTGTGGTGCAGCGGCTGGGCCGTGAGTTGGTATTCATCATCCCCGAGGGGCAGCCGCGCCAATTGCTGCTGGAGATACTCTAGCGGCACACCCCCATGAACCAGCGCCCCCAGGCACATATCTCCGGAAACTCCCGTGGGACAATCAAAGTAAGCAATTTTTGTCACGCGCGCTCTCTCCCCAATCCCTATGGCAATTTTATACAGCATCCATCCGGACAATCCGCAAACCGACCGTATAGAGAAGATAGTGGCTGATCTGCGTCAAGGCGCGGTGATGCTCTATCCCACAGATACGGTCTATGCCATCGGTTGTGACCTCAACGCGCCAGCGGCACTCAAACGGGTGCGCCAGCTCAAGCGGATGGCCAACGACAAACCGTTGACGTTTCTTTGTTCCTCTCTTTCTAATATTGCCCAATATGCCCGAGTTTCTGATGATGCCTATCGTTTGATGAAACGTTTAATTCCTGGCCCTTACACCTTTTTGTTGCCCGCAACCAAGCTGGTACCGCGCCTGGTGATGAACCCCAAGCGCAAAACCACCGGCATTCGCGTTCCGGATAACCCAGTCTGTCAGACGCTCCTGGCGACTCTAGGGAATCCGATCATCTCCACCTCCGCCTATGCGCCAAGAGAGGAAGATGATGACCGTCTGCCCCAGTTGGGCTTAGAACGAATGCGCCTCTTTGATGCCCTCGACCCTTGGGTGGACTGCATCATTGATAGCGATCGCGATCCGGGGTTTGAGGGATCCACGATTTTGGATCTCACTGAGGAGCCCCCCCAAGTGGTGCGGCAAGGCCGGGGGTGGACAACGCTGGAGAGCTTGTTGGGCTAGACGGGAACCCCCTACAAGCCAATCGGGTCAGATTCCGGAGAGCACGGTCAACGGATACCACTTTTTTGAACGTCCTGCGAGGAGGAGCTTTTGCACCGCTTGCCAACCTTACTGCCAAAGAGGCTCAATGCCTTGCTCTTCAAGGAAAAGCGGCGATCGCCCCACCCGAGAGGAGCCCACGTAGATTACGCATTATTCCCCAAACTTGGGGTTGTGACACAAGGCAACCCCGAGCGTCGAGAACTGCATCCTACAGTCAAAGTGTCAGGAGGCAAAAGAGCACAACTGCCGTTCTCCCGCTGAACTGACATCACCCACTTACTTATGACTGTTAGGGGCTTTACCATGAATACCGTCACCTGTACTACCACCACTCAACTCCCTTCATCCCCCTCCCCCATCCATCCGGAGGCTCGACCGACTCCTTTCTCTTTAGAGACGGTTTTGCTAGAGCAAATCAAGCAGCAGGTGGGCCGCATTTCCGCCTCGGCTCGCCGCGTCGTAACCCGAATTGACAAAGAGGTCGAGCGCGTCTGTGCCAAAAGCGATCGCATCCAAAACTCCGGCGATATTCGCTCCCACCAGCTCTTTCTTGGGCAACACCGCCTCAAGAAATGTCTCGCGTATCATCAGCTTGGCTCCCAGCAAGGCCGGGTCGAACTCCACGGCAACCTCAGTGTGGTAGTCTATCGCCACATTGCGCCCACCCAAGCGCAACTGGGCTTCTCCGGTCGCTACAACCTAATTGAAGACTTCCTCCAAGACTTCTACGTCGAGGCGCTCAAGGCCTTTCGCCGCGAGAATGATGTTCCCGAAGATTACCAACCCCGCACCCAGTTTGAACTCGCGGAATACATGGCCTTCACCGAGCAATATGCCAAGCGCCGGATCACGCTGCCTAACGGCTATTCTCAGCAGTTGATTGTGTTGCGGGCCCAGACCTTTGCCCGGCGGATGCCCAAGGAAACGGCGGTGGACATTGAAACAGCCGTGGAATTCCCCAAGGGTGAAGACGCTGAACGGATGCACCGCTCGGCCACCGTGCAGCAGGTGCGGGCCCAGATGGTGACAGAGATGCCGGATCTGTGGGAAACGGTCAAGCGCGATCGCGTGATCAATGCGCTCTTTGATTACCTCCAGAACCAGGGGCACCAAGATTGCGCCAACTATCTAGCCCTCAAGCTGCAAGACCTGCCCGCCTCCGAGATTGACATGATGCTCAATCTCACCCCCCGCCAGCGGGACTATTTGCAACAGCGGTTTAAGTACCACGTGGAGAAGTTTGCTCGCACCACCCATTGGGAACTGGTACACCAATGGCTCGATGCTGATCTCGACCAACGGTTGGGCATGACCCAGAGCCAATGGCAGCGGTTTGTGATGCAACTGACGGAGGAGCAAGCCCAGTTACTTGCCCACAAACAGGCTCACCATAGCGATGCGGAGATTATGCAACGGATGAGCCTCACTGCCAAGAAGGTCCAAAAGCGTTGGACCGATGTGCTAGTGCTGGCGGCTCAGGTGCGGAACAATGAGGCTTGATGTGGTGTTTGCTCTTAGCATTGCGCCGAGCGCAAACAGGTTGGTGGGGTTGAGTTTTGTCCCCTTGGGCTCATCAGCTAATATGAAGATATTGTTGACTGATCCATCCGGTAGGTTAGGTATGTTGCCTCCCTCAACTCCCCCTCCTCTCTTCCGTGAAATTCAACCCTTACAAAGTCTCTGGCTTTGGCTGGTGCTGATCAGCTCGTATGGGGTTGTTCTGGGGGGTCTGGGCTGGATCAATTACTATCAATTGCTGCTCAACCAACCGATCGGTGACAATCCACTGCCCAATGGCCCGCTCATTGGTTTGACCTTGGCGATGGCCATTCTGGGCACGATCAGTACTGTCCTAGTCTATCGCCTCAAGCTGATTGTCGAAGTTTACCCCGATCGCCTCTGGGTTTATTTTTTCCCCTTGAGTCCCTGGCTGGTTCCGGGCTGTCAGCGTACCTTCTTACTGTCTGAAATTCGTGACTATCAGCTACGCACCTACCGACCGCTTCAGGACTACGGCGGCTGGGGAATGCGTCGCAGTTGGCGCGATCGCGCCTACACCGTCTCCGGCAACCAGGGCGTACAGATCTCCCTCCACAACAGCGAAGCCTTTCTGATTGGTTCCCAGCGCGCCGAAGAGTTGGTGGATGCCATTGCCATTGCGATCGCCCAGCACCCGTCTGAACCCTGAACCCTAAACCCCTACAGCTTGGCCCGCACCGTAAACTGGTAGTCCCCGCCCGCCTCTAGCTGGTAGTCATACCGCTCCAAAAAGCGACTCAGGGGCTCCAGAATCAATGCCCGCCCCAAAGACGGTTGCACCACGAGCTGGCCCTGGCGAAACCACCATTGAAACTGCCAAACATAATCCCCCGCTTCCACTTCTCCTTGGAGCTTGCCCTGCTGCCAGGACTGCTGCATAACGCGGACATGGGCGATCGTTTGAGCACCACGGGAGGACATAGGCGAGCAAAACAGTAAGATTCAGGCTTCATTGTGCCATCCTTTTCTCGGGTTGGCGGCTGGGTATTGATCTGCATAGGTTGACGTTTGCTGGGGTGAGTCATAAATTTGCGGT
>JBMYQW010000243.1:0-7809 GCA_049601735.1 Spirulinaceae cyanobacterium | reverse complement strand
GCTGCAATTTAGCCCCGGAAACGATCGCCCGCCTAGCGCAAATTGACAACATTGTCGCCCTCAAGGCCGCCAGTGGCAGCTTAGAGGCGGTGACCCAGGTACGGGCGGCGACGCCTGAAGCGTTTGCGATCTATTCTGGGGACGACACATTGACCTTGCCAATGCTGGCGGTGGGGGCTCAGGGAGTGGTCAGCGTGGCCAGTCATCTGGTCGGAACTTCTCTACAAACCATGGTGAACGCTTTTTTTGCAGGGGACACCGCCACCGCAACCCAGCTTCATGTGCAGCTCTTTCCGCTCTTTAAAGCCCTGTTCTGTAGCACCAACCCTATTCCGGTTAAAACCGCCCTGGCGCTTCAGGGCTGGTCGGTCGGTGGCTTTCGTCCACCCCTCTGTGAACTTGGGTCGGAGCAGCGGACTCAGCTTGAAACCGTGCTGCGATCGCTGGAGTTGCTCTGATTTTCTAGCTCTGATTTTCTGACAGTAAATATCTGTCTCACCCCCCACTCTGGATAGGGCATGACTCACCTGAATTGGGTGTAATCCCGAAATCCGCGAAACCCTCATCTGGTGGTGGGCGATGCCCACCCTACGCTCTTATTCTCAATGCGCTGCATCCCAAACCAACCTTGCATTCTGAACCGGATATTTTGCCAGCACTGAATCCGAGACAGTCTTTTTTCCTAAACAGTATTTCTTTCACAAACACACCTTACCTACATGAGTAAAAACGGTCCGTCTAATTCAAAGCGCCAATCCGAGAGTCTAAACATCATCCCCTTGGGTGGGCTCCATGAAATTGGCAAGAACACCTGTATTTTTGAATACAAAGATGAAATGATCCTGCTTGATGCAGGCATTGGTTTTCCCACGGATGGGATGCATGGGGTCAACGTGGTGCTGCCAGATATCAGCCACCTGTTGGCCAATCGCCACAAGATTAAGGGCATGATTGTCACCCATGGTCACGAAGATCATATCGGTGGTATTGCCCATCACCTGAAACAGTTTGATATTCCGATTATCCACGGGCCGCGCTTGGCAATGGCCCTGCTGCGAGACAAACTCAATGAAGCAGGCGTGGCCGATCGCACCCAGCTCCATTCGGTCATGCCCCGCGACAAGGTGCGCATTGGCTCCGCCTTTGAGGTGGAATACATTCGCAATACCCACTCGATCGCCGATAGCTTTACCGTGGCGATTCGCACCCCGCTCGGGGTCGTGATTCACACCGGCGACTTCAAAATTGACCAGACGCCGGTAGATGGCGAGTTCTTTGACCTCCAACGTCTGGCGGAATATGGAGAGCAGGGCGTGCTCTGCCTGCTGAGTGATTCGACCAATGCCGAAGTACCGGGGCATACTCCTTCAGAGCAGTCGGTCTATCCCAACCTCGATCGCATTTTTAGTCAAGCGCCCAACCGCCTGTTTGTCACCACCTTTGCCTCCTCGGTGCATCGGGTTAACCTGATTTTGCAACTGGCCCAGAAACACCAGCGGAAGGTGGTGGTGGTGGGCCGCTCGATGCTCAACGTGATTGCCCATGCCCGCAAACTGGGCTACATCAAATGCCCGGATAATCTCTTCTTACCCCTCAAGCAACTGGCCAGTCTGCCGGATCACAAGGCACTGATCTTAACCACGGGCTCCCAGGGCGAAACCCTGGCCGCCATGACCCGGATTGCGAAGGGGGAACACCGCCAGATCAAAATCAAGCCCGGCGATACGGTGGTCTTTTCCGCCAACCCGATTCCGGGGAACACCCTGGCAGTAGTGGACAACATCGATCGCCTGATGATGCAGGGCGCTCACGTGGTCTACGGTCGCCATCAAGGCATTCACGTCTCGGGTCATGGCGCCCAGGAAGACCATAAGATGATGCTGGGCTTGACGAAGCCGAAGTTCTTCGTGCCCGTTCATGGTCAATATCGGATGCTGGTGGAACACGCTAAGATGGCCCATCGCATGGGCATTCCCGAAGACCATACGGTGATTATTAACAACGGCGACATTGTACAAGTAACGCGCGATCGCATCCGCATTGCTGGTCAAGTGCCTTCCGGGATCGACCTAGTGGATGGCTCCGGCATCATCCACGATCAGGTGGTTAAGGAGCGACAGCAACTGGCGGAAGATGGTGTTGTGACGATCGCCGCTGCCCTGAATCATCAATGCCAACTGGTAGCCCAACCGGAGGTTCATTTGCGTGGGGTGGGGCGGCCCATAGAGCGCAAGCTGCTCCAGCAGATCGTGACCCGCAATGTTGAGCGATTCCTGCGGGAGCGCGGCAACCAATTTAAATCCGGTGACAACGGGACCGCAGCCGTGGACTGGTTGGGGCTCAAAGTTGAACTCGAAGAACATCTTGCGCGTTTGATCCGTCGGGAATTGCACAGCCGACCCTTGTTGGTGTTCTTGTTGCAAACGCCGCTGGATGGGGACGATCGCCCCGCGACTTCCTCTTCCTCCTCAACGCGGCGGCGGCGGCGTTCGGCAGCCATGGCTTCCTAACAAGCAGCAGCGCAGCCTTCAGCAGCTCTCCTCTGCCCGTTTTCCGAGCTCCCCAGCGGCTTGACCGCAGGTTGGGAGCCAGATCAATGGGTTGAGGGGAGTCGTTCTTTTCACCGCCTCATCTGTCTAACCATGGAACAGCCCATTCCCACCGTTGAACTCCAAGAACTCGGGATTACCCTTGTGGCCTCGGACTTTCGTCCGCAAATGTTGAACCTGGATGTGCTCAAATTCAGTGGCATCATTCCCGCGGATTGGGAACTGGCCCAGCCGCCCACAACAACCCCGAGTCTGGTTCAGTTGAGCTTTAGTAACGGCGTCAATCTGATCGCCCAGCCGCGCCAGATCGCCCTCCTTCAGGCAACCCCCGTACCCCCCGATACGGCGAGCCCGGCGATTCCTCAGATTGCCCAGCAATACCTGGAGCAATTCCCTAAGGCGGACTACCAGGGCCTGGGGATTGCGCCCAAGGTGCTGCTCGGGTTTCCGGAGCACCCCGAAGCGGCGCGGGCGTTTATCACCGGCCAGCTCCTGGCCGGGGGGGATTGGCAGCAGCTCGGTCACGGGCCGCTCCAGGCGTCCGTCACCCTTAACTATCAACTTAAACGTTGCCCCTTGACGATCGCCATCAGTGCGGTTGGGCTCAAGCAAAACGAGCAGCAGATTGCGGCCTTGCTCTTTGCGGGCACGTTTAACTACGGCATTCCCGAGCCCTACCGCGATCGCCGCGCTGCCTACCTCAGCAAGCGGATCGGCAAATGGTCAACGGATCTGGTGCAGTTTAGTGAGGTGGTGCATCGCAAATTTCTCAGTACGACCCCGCGCCCCGCATCGGCCTCGGTGTTTCCCGATCTCGAAGAATCGCAATGAATTAATGATGACAGACCCTAGTCTGGCGCGATCCAGCCACCTCTCAGACCGGAAAGCTGTCCTCAATTTATTCTCAAAGTATCATTGGCTTGATCAAACTGGTCAATACAAAGCCAGTCAATGTTGCCCGGTACATCGTCAGCTAATGACTCCAGCCATAATTTACAGACCCGCGATTCGCCTCGTGTTTTTGATGGGTCTCCTCCTGGCCCCAACAAGCTGCACCACACCCAATACCCAATCTGAGCTACGCAAACCGGAAACCGAACCAACGGTAGAGGCGGGTTTGAAACCTGCTCCTACGGCAACCGCTTCACCGGCGCGATCGCAATCATCGCCGCAACCCTCACTCCCAACCGTTACTTCCCCCCAGGATGGGGATGCTGGCAAATTCACGAAATTCACCCATCTCACCACCAACGATGGACTTGCTGGGGATAGAATTTCCGGCATTACCCAGGACAAAGATGGGTTTATGTGGTTTGCTACCTCCGCAGGACTCAACCGCTACGATGGCGATCGCTTCACCCTCTTTACCCAGAACCCGAACGATCCCCATAGTCTCAGTAGCAACAATCTTCAAGAGATCTATACCGATCGCGCAGGAACCGTTTGGATTAGTACGCAGAATCGGGGTTTGCATCAATTCGACCCGACAACCGAACGCTTCATTCGCTATCAACACAACCCAGATGATCCCCAGAGCCTCAGTAGCAATCAAGTCCGTGCCATTTATGAAGACCGTCAAGGGAACTTCTGGGTCGGAACATTGGCGGGAGGTCTCAATAAACTCGATCGGCAAACGGGTCAGTTTACCCGTTACCGCCCTGATCCGAACGATTCGCAGCGCCCCAGGAGTAATGATGTCCTCGCTATCCACGAAGACCGCTCCGGTCTGCTCTGGATTGGCACATTTGGGGGTCTGAGTCGCTTTGATCCGGAAACAGAGCAATTCACACCTTTCAGTAACCATCCTGTCACCGCAATTCATGAAGATCAACAGGGGAATCTTTGGTTTGGGACTATCCAGAGGGGAACGGAGCAGGGGACACTCCACAAACTCGATCCGGCTCGCCAAGGGGTTGAGTCCTATTCGTACGAGTCCGATCCTGGCAGCCGCACTCGGATTTCAGCCATTGTTGAAGACCAGACTGGCGCTTTGTGGTTGGCAACCTGGGGAAATGGACTCTTGCGCTTTGAGCCCCAAACCCGAACATTTCATCGCTATGCCCATAATCCGAGCGATATCTATAGCCTACCCAATGATCAGGTCTTAGATATTTATCTCGATCGCACCGGCCTATTGTGGATCGCCACCAGTAATGGGGTGAGCTTGCTTCATCGAAATACGAAACCCTTTAAGCATTATCGAGTGATTCCCGGTGATCCCCAGAGCTTGAGCCAGAATAATGTGGATACCATCTATGAAGATCATAATGGGGTGATTTGGCTCGGCAGCAAAGGAACATTAACCCAATTTGATCGGGCAACGGGAGAATTCACCCATTATCGACATGAGCCGCAAGCGCCTCACAGCCTACCCAACGCCATTGTCCAGGCAATTTATGAAGACCAAAATAAGACCTTATGGGTGGGGACTCGGAATGGTCTGAGCACACTCGATCGCGCAACCGGAAAATTCACCCATTATGAACATGATCCGAGTGATCCTCAGAGCCTAAGTCACAACTCGATTTCAGAGATTCACCAAGCTCAAGACGGGAGACTCTGGATTAGCACCTTTGGGGGAGGTGTCAATCAATTTGAGCCGCAGACGGGAAACTTTATTCGTTATCAGCATGATCCGGCGAACCCCAACAGTATTAGCAACGATCGCGTCAAGTCTTTATATGAAGACCCCCAGGGAATGCTCTGGTTGAGTACGTTATCAGGACTCGATCGCTTTGACCCCAAAACGCAAACCTTTACGTCTGTGCTGCACACGATGCATGAGCCTGAGCCTCAGGCGCGTCAGATTGCCGCCACCGTCAGCGTCCTGCACCACGATCAAGCCGGTCGGCTCTGGTTGAGTACGTCCTTAGGGTTGGTTCAGCTCCAGTATCGTGAGTCGGATGCTCCGCAGTCTGATGAGTCCGATCCGGAACTCACGGTCTATAATCCCAACGGTCAACCGCTTGTGGTTCATGGCATCCGGGAAGAATTAGACGCTGCTGGTCAAAACACGAAATACCTCTGGCTGAGTACCGCAACCCAAGGGCTCTGGAAATTCGACCCGGAGACGAAAACATTCCATCGCTATGATCAGAGTGATGGCTTGCAGGGCAATTCCTTTTTTTGGGGCAATGCCCATTTTAAGAGCCAGACAGGTGAGTTGCTCTTTGGCGGGCCGAAGGGATTGACGGTGTTTGACCCCAAGCAGATTCAGGACAATCCGCACATTCCACCTGTGCTGATCACTGAATTTCGGCTGGCGAATCAGCCGGTGCCCATCGGCGAGGACTCAGTTTTGCAACAGTCGATCTTAGAGACTGAAAATTTGACGCTTTCCTATCGCGATCGCGTTTTTTCATTCCGGTTTGCCGCCTTAAACTATCGATCGCCCCAAAAGAACCGCTACAAATACAAGCTCGAAGGCTTTGATGAGACCTGGACAGAAGTGGGCAGTGACCAAAATATTGCGACCTACACCAATCTAGACCCCGGCAAGTATGTGTTTCGGGTGATCGGTGCGAATAATGATGGGCTGTGGAATGAACAAGGCGCAGCCGTTAACCTCACGATCACGCCGCCCTGGTGGGAAACCCTGGTGTTCCGGATTTTTGCGAGTGGGGTTGTTGTGGGGGCGATCGCAGGCACGGTTCGCTGGCGCATCTATAACATTGAGCAGCGCAACCGAGAACTCGAAGCCCAAGTGGCCGAGCGAACCGCCGCCCTCAGCGTTGCCAAGGAACAAGCGGAAGTAGCCAACCAAGCGAAAAGCACCTTTCTTGCCAATATGAGCCATGAGTTACGGACGCCGTTGAATGCCATTTTGGGGTTCTCGCAAATCATGGGTCGTGCTCAGGGTTTATCGAAAGATCAATCCGAAAATCTGGGCATCATCACCCGCAGTGGCGAATATTTATTGGCGTTAATCAACAATGTGTTGAATCTATCGAAAATAGAGGCCGGAAAGATGAGCCTCAATTCCTTTGATTTAGATCTCTATTTGTTGCTTCAGGATATTGAAACGCTATTGTCTGCCAAAGCAGATGCCAAAGGTATTCAGCTTTCCATCAAGAAGGAAGAGAGCTTGCCTCGACATATCAATGTCGATGGAACCAAATTACGCCAGGTGCTGATCAATCTCATTAATAATGCGATTAAGTTTACAGCAGAAGGGATTGTGTCTGTCTCCATTGCGCACAAGCAGTTGCCGAATATGAAGCAGGCGATAAAATCGCAATCTGGTGATGTTTCAAACGATGTTGCATCTATCCCGGAACTGAAGCAACCAGATCCAGATTCAGCAATCAACCCCTGTATTTTGGTGTTCACCGTTGAAGATACAGGCTGTGGTATTGCCGAGAATGAACTCGATAAACTATTTGAATCCTTTGCCCAGACCGAAAGTGGTCGAAAGAGCCAGGAGGGAACCGGACTAGGATTGCCGATTAGTCGTAAGTTTGTGAACTTGATGGGCGGTGATATTCAAGTCCAGAGTGAAGTGAACAAAGGGACAAGATTCACCTTTGAGGTTAATGCGGAAATTGTGACGGGTATGAAGACAGAAGCGCCCAAACCTGTTCGACGAGTGATCGCCCTCCAGCCCGATCAACCCCGCTATAAAATTCTGGTTGTGGACGATCGCGCCACCAATCGACTGCTACTCATCAAACTCTTGCAACCTTTGGGGTTTGACCTCCAGGAAGCCGATAATGGCAAAGCCGCAATCCAACAATGGCAAGACTGGCAGCCGCATCTGATCTTTATGGATATGCGAATGCCGGAGCTAGATGGTTATGCAACCACACGCTACATCCGCAGTCAGCCAGAAGGGGCTGCAGTTACAATTGTGGCGTTAACGGCGAGTGTGCTAGATAACGAAGATCGGCTGGCGCTGACCGCAGGGTGTGATGCTGTGCTCAAAAAGCCGTTCCGAGAAGCGGAGATTTTTGAGAGTCTTCAGCAGTATCTAGGAGTGGAATATGTTTACCAGGCAGAAGCGCAAGTTAAGGTTGATTCATCAGAGTTGAAACCAACGGACTTAAGCATCATGCCTCAGCCCTGGTTGGCACAATTATATGTTGCCGCAGAACAACTCGATGATCATCAAGCCATTAATCTACTAGCAGAAATCCCCGAACAGTATGCACCTTTGACACAGCAATTGACTCAACTTGTTAAGCAATTCAGGTTTGATGTGATTATTGAGCTAGTGCAGCGTCAACTCTAAATTGTAGGTTGGTGTTGAGCGGAGCGAAACCCA
>JBMYQW010000242.1:0-7809 GCA_049601735.1 Spirulinaceae cyanobacterium | reverse complement strand
GCTGCCGCCCTCGCCAATGTCTGAGTCTGGTTGGCCTGATTGGGCTGCTCGGCCTTGCCCCGACTAGGCTTGCTCGTTCTGCTCCATTCCTGATTCAGCCTGCGCTGGGCCAATCTGTTCCTAGCCAATCTGCTGACCTGACCAAGCGCGTCCTCAAGCGCGGTGATCGCGGCAATGATGTCACCCGTTTGCAGCAGCAGTTACAGCAGGTGGGCGTGTTTAGCGGCCCGGTCACGGGCTACTTTGGCCCCAAGACCGAGTCGGCAGTGCGTCAGTTTCAGCGATCGCGCAGTTTGCCCGTGGATGGGATTGCGGGAACTCGCACCCAGAGCGCCTTGAGGGCGGCCGCCAACAACAGCGGTCAGCCCACCTTTACGCCGTTTCGTCGGGGTGCTCAAGGCGAACTGGTGCGCCAGATGCAGTTTCGTTTGTTGCTGCTGGGTTATCTCAACGGCAGCGTCACCCGTAACTTTGATAACACCACCCAGCAAGCCCTGATGAACTTCCAGCGATCGCGGGGCTTGAGCCCGGATGGCGTGGTGGGGCAGCGCACCTGGTCAAGTTTGCAAAAGGCGATCAGCAGCACCCAAATCCGAGGGATGCAAGGGCGGTTGCGCACCGCCGGGTTTTACAGCGGCAGCATTGATGGCCGGTTGAGCACCGCTACCCAACAGGCGGTGGAAGCAGCCCAGCGGGTCTATGGCGTGGGTGCAGATGACATCCTGCAGGGCAGCTATTGATTAGGAATCACTTGGTCAAGAGCTTCTTCAATCGGTGTTGCATTCGGTTCGCTCTCTGGCCGGGGGGTCAGGAGTTCGGGCGATCGCAACTCGGGATGATCGCGGAGCACCCGAGCACGGTTGCGGCGGGCGAGGATGTAGTTAGGGTCAATCTCCAGGGCTTGGTTGTAGACGGCTAGGGCCTCGGCGTAGCGTTGCAGATTTTCAAGGGCGATCGCCTTGTTGTTCAAAACGCCGAGGTGTTCCGGGTTCTCCACTAGGGCCGCCTCATAGGCCTCCAAGGCCGCGCCATAGTTGCCCAGTTCATCTGGGGCATATCCCAAATTATTCCAAGCACGGGCGATCGAGGCGTTGCCCCAGTCTTGATCCCCCTGAATGGCGTGATCGCAGGTGGCAATGACCGCCTTGTAGAGCACGGTAGATTCGGGAATCATTAGATCCGCAGCGGAAGTGGATTCATCCGTGGGGATTAATTCTAGTCCCGCCAGCAGGGGAACCAACTGCGCGGGCTCCGCCAAACTGGGTTTACGAGCCATCTTGAGCAAGATTGCACATTGATTGAACCAAGCCAAAGAAAAGTCTTGATTGAGGTCGAGCTGCGCCGCTTGATAGTAGGAGTTTAAAGCCGCATTGGGGTCAGACAAGTCCCGATCGAGCTTGATGCCGCGATTGATCCAGAGGGCGGTGTCCCGATCGTTGAGTTCGAGGGCGCGATCGCAGGCATCAAGTCCCATTTGGCCGGTGCGCGTCCGGCATTGCCGAGCTAGGGCATTGAAGTCCTCAAGTTGGGGTGGCTCGGCTTCCGGTGTCTCAGGCGTTTCGGTTGATTCAGGCGAGGTATCTGGGGCTGGGGTATTTGATGCAGGAGCATCCTGGGCGCGGCTTGCGGATAATGGGCTGAGTAAGGGGCCGAGCGAGAGGCTGATAGCCAGCAGCAAAATTGTCGATAAAGTCTGTTTGGGCATCACGGTGTAGCGGTAGGCGATGGGGGTTGACTCTCAGAATTCTGAGTTTATTGTAACTTCTGAGTCCATCGACCTTGTGCCTACACGCTTACGCTCCCCACAGGGATGACGGCCGTTAAATGGAAACATAATTCATTCGGCAAGAGAAAATTCACAGGCTATGATAGGGCTTGAGTTACCAGCCAATGTCCTGCCAGACTTGCCGTATTTGTTACCCATCGCTGGTGTTATACCATTCTTTTGGGGTCAACCCGTCCGTTGCCCATCCCAATCCACGGCCAGGGTGTCGATCTCACAAGCTACAAGTTGTTTCTTTCCCCCGCCATGCGTAAACCTTTCCTAACTCGGACTTTCTGGTTCACGATCGCCCTTTCCACTGGTGCGATCGCCGCCCTCCCCCAACCCGCCGGAGCCTATCGCCTCTTTTTTGGCGAAGATCTCAACTTCCACTCTAACGATCGCCTCTCGACTTTTCCTAATTCCACCTCCGCCCAGGGCGACTTCCTGAGTCATCTGGAAAATGTTGGCACAGCAGGTTTTGATGCCTTGCCCGCGGGAACCTCCGGTCAAGTCAGCCTGGACTTTGGCCAGGCGGGAGTGGCGACCCTGCAAGGCGGCGGAACCGTCAAGCGCGTCACCTCGGGCACGAACTTTGGGCGCTATGCCATTTCCGGTCATCACTATTGGGCCGCCGATGCCTCCGGCAACGACTTTGGCATCCAGTTTTCGGATTCGGTCGCCGCTTTTGGTTTCCATGGGGTGGATATTGGCGACTTTGGGGGTTTGCTCAAACTCAACCTCACTCTCGCCAATGGCGGCAGCCAACAGGTCGTGATTCCCAATACCTCGGGACAGGGTGGCAACACCAATGGCTCCGTACTCTACTTTGGCTTGATTGCCGAGAGCGCCGATGAGGTATTTACGGGACTCTCGTTTGACATGAACGCCCCTGGCGATGTGGACATCTTTGCCTTTGATGACCTGACGATTGGTAGTCTGGCGCAAGTGAAGTCCGACGCAGCTTTGGCTTCAGCCTTACCGCCCGTCCAAGCTGTTCCTGAACCCGGAATGGTGCTAGCCGGACTCGCGGGGCTCGGTTTGGGGCGATTGGCCCAGCGACGCAAGCGCACACGATAATCAATTTGAGGCATGGGACGTGGTGGCTTCATCAACCCGCACCAGCTTCCGAGACGATCGCGGTGGCAGTGGTAAGTTGTGCTGCTGATGAAAGTCCTGCTGCACCTTATAGGTCAGGCGGGGCGAAACCTGCCGGATGATTTGGGCTAGTCCCGTATCTCCGGTTCGCTGCAACAGATCATGGGGCAGACGATAGATAAAGCTCGGAAACTGGAGGGTAATATTCATGTTGAGATACCAGCTCACCTGGGTGACCCGAGGCGAGACGCCCTTGCTATCGGCTCCCCAACTGACCGCCCCCCAACTGACCGCCGCTGCTGCCACCTCCTGAAGCGTTAGAGAGGCCGCATAGTCAATCTGGTAGCCGGGCGGCTCATAGCCCGGTACCTCGACGCTATACATATCGTAGACCCCATCCTTGGGCGGTTCGAGCACAACCCCCATTTTGGGTTCCACCTCATAACCGAAGGAACTGAACTGGCCCACGGTCAGGACATAGCCCTGGGCGCCAAGGGGTTGGGCAACCATGGGCTGGGCACACCGCTTAAACCAATGCTCATGGGCGCTGAGATAAGTCGCCACCTGCTCGGCAGGCGCGTTCATGCCCATGACCCCCTGAAAATAGGACGTAAAGGTAAACGGTCGTAGAGAGGGGTCGATGTCAACGTTTTCAAGATTCGTGGCATCAGCCCCAGTAGACTCACTCAAAACGATGACTCCAGGCAATTACGGCTCAAGCGATCGCGTGGCAACCTGTTGCAACATAATGCGTTGCGACACAATGTATCGTGCTACAACCTATTGTTCCACGGTCACGGTGGTACCCATTTCCACTTGCTCGAACATGGCCACCACATCGTGATTGTACATACGAACACAACCATTGGAGGCCGCTTTACCAATTGAATTAACGGTCGGCGTGCCATGGAAGCCAATGACGCCATTGGACATCTGGGCAAAGCCAATCCAACGCAAGCCGAGGGCACTATTGGGGCCAGGCGCAGTAATCCGACCCGTCCAAGGACTCTGCCAAACTGGGTCTTCTACCATCTGAAAAACTTCATAGGTTCCGGTTGGCGTGGGAGTTTGGCTTGTGCCGATCGCCACCGGATAGCTCGCTTGCACCTCTTCGCCGCGATAGACGTAGACGCGCCGCTCACCCAAACGCAGCACGAGATGAACCTGCGCTTCAGCGGGCAAGTAAACTTCAGGGTCTTCGAGGGGGGGGATTTCGGCAACCGTGGTGGGGGAAAGGTTCCAGGGCTGGTCGTTCGCAGCAGCCGGAGCGGCCGTCACGGGCAATAGAGCAGTGGTCATTGCCACAGCACTGACGGCGGCAAGGGTACGGGTGAACCATGGGGAGGGATTGATAGCCATTCCTGCAAACATCCTTGAGGTGAACAGTTTGGGGGGGTAAAGGGGGAGACAACCTCACGTTTTTGATTGTAGAGCTGCCGCCTTAATTTTGCCTGATTTTTGAGAAGGGTGGTGAGCAGTGCGGGGCGATCGCATCATTGGCACAGTCCCATTGGCACAGTTCTCTACCGCTGGCATTCATTTTCCTTCATGAACGGGGGACGACAGCGTGAACTTTCGTGGTCTTTTGCAAAGTTTGTCTAAACCTTGCGGTGGCGGCGGCGGGGCGATCGCAGCCCCATGTCATCCTAATAGATAGAGGCATTCGCGTTAGCGATGAGCGAGCATACGGCATAACTTGCGAAACCATCAGACTCAAAACCAATTCTAAAGTTGTGCGGTCAGCCACCCCTCGCACCCATACCCATCATTTGAAGCCTGGGGGAAAAACGATGATCCAAGTCAAACCGAATCAAAACACCCGTGAAGCAGTAAAAACGCCGACCCAGCGCATCTTGGTGGCGCTGGATCAGGACAATACCCATGCTGTGGTCTTTCAAAAAGCGCAGGAACTCGCCCAAGCCCTGAACGGCCAGCTCATGCTGTGCCATTGTTTAGCGGCGCTCCCCGCAGAATCAACCACCATGATGGATACGGCAAGCATTGGGGTTTACAGTGCGCCTTATACCCATCAGCTCCTTGATCAGTCCCAGGCATTGATGGCGGAAAAACGTCAGGAAACCTTGAACTGGTTGCAAGGCTTGCAGGAACAACTCACGACGCTAGGACTGACGGTGGAGTTTGATACCCGTGTCGGGGAGTCGGGCCGGTATATTTGCGATTTAGCCGAGAGTTGGCAAGCGGATCTGGTGATCATGGGTCGGCGCGGCCGCAGCGGCTTGACGGAGATGCTGATGGGCAGCGTGAGTAATTATGTGCTACACCATGCACCCTGCTCGGTTTTAGTGGTGCAGTAGTTCTGCCATGGCTGATGCTGCATTTGAGGCAAATAGCTTGAGACACATACTGTCGGTCTCGTTCTGTTGGTTGAGTTGCCCTTGTAATTGACTGTTCAATCACAAGGGCAATTTTTAGGGTGGCGATCGGGGTTTTGAACAGTCTGGTATTGGACGATTGAGGCGTGATGACCCCACTCACTACCCGACATGATTAGGGATTTCAAGCCGTATCTACCAGCAAGTGGGTGATTATAGCGACAATATTGGTGATTAAACCTCATCCAATTTGAAAAGTGTAGTTTTCGGATGCGGTAGGGGCAATCCCCCCGTGGTTGCCCCAGACCTTGCCGGGGTAGACACGGGGACTCTACCCCTACATGAAAAACTCCGGGTTCCAAACTAGACGAGGTTTATATTGCAATCACCCATTTTACCGGGGAATCAAAGACAGAAGGCGCTCCAAAACGCTCACTCTATGGGCGAAGTGTGACAATCTGCGCTGTCAATTCAGGCCTTTTAAGAACAGATGAGAAAATTGGCAAAAACAATACTCTTAAACTAATTCACTTCAAGGGTGAGTATCAGTGAGTTTCCCCCAGCTTTCTGTAGCGATCGCCACAGCATCCGAGACCAGAGCGTTAGTGAATAGCGTGTAGAGTAATTAACGACCAGTCAATACCTGACCCGACCCTTATGGTTGATGCACTTGCGGGCGCGATCGCCCTTTCTTCTGCCCCTGTTTTGTCCAGCCCCCTCAATACGCTGTTCTTGGCAGTGGCAGATGCCGAGCCAGCGGTCGAAGCACCGTCTTCGATGGTGCTTGCGGGCGTTCTCGTCAGCTTGATCGTGGTCTATGCCGCCAGTAAGCTCGGCGGGGAACTCTGCGCCCGGATTAACCTGCCGCCCGTCCTTGGTGAGTTGGTTGGCGGTGTGCTGGTTGGAGTTTCGGCCCTCCAGCTCATTATTTTTCCGGGGGAGGGCATCTCAGCAGCAGATTCACTGCTGATGCGATTTCTGGAGCTAACCGCTGGGCTGCAACCCCAGGTGGTCGCAGCCGTCTTCGAGTCCCAGGGCGAGATCATTGAAATCCTCTCCGAAATTGGGGTGATTATTTTACTCTTCGAGATCGGTCTCGAATCTCGACTAGACGAACTGTTGCGGGTGGGGCCCCAAGCGGCGATCGTGGCAGTTGTCGGGGTTGTTGCGCCCTTTGCGGCGGGCACTTTGGGCTTAATTTATCTCTTCAACATTGCTGCCGTACCGGCCATTTTTGCTGGCGCTGCCCTAACGGCTACGAGTATTGGTATTACTGCCAAGGTTTTAGCGGAAATTGGTCAGCTCTCCTCCACGGAGGGACAAATCATTATTGGTGCAGCGGTTCTCGATGATGTGCTGGGAATTATTGTCCTGGCGGTGGTGGCCAGTCTGGCGAAGACGGGCGAGGTTGAAATTACCAATATTATTTATCTGATCATCAGCGCGGCGGTCTTTCTGGTTGGAGCCATTCTCCTCGGGCGCTACATTATCCGGCCCATCTACGAAAACCTGGTGAAGCAGATGAAAACGCGGGGAGAGTTGTTGCTCTTGGCGTTGGTGTTTGTCTTTGCCCTCTCCTATGTAGCTACCGTGATTCAACTCGAAGCGATTTTGGGTTCGTTTGCGGCGGGGTTAATTTTAGCCGAGACCCAAAACCGCAACGATCTCGAAAAGCAAGTTTTGCCCGTGGCGGATATGCTAGTACCCATTTTCTTTGTGGTCGTCGGTGCGCGTACGGATTTGAGTGTGCTCAATCCAGCGATACCGGCGAACCGGGAAGGACTGGTGATTGCCGCTTTCCTGATCGGGGTGGCGATCGTGGGCAAAGTGATTACCGGGTTTACGGTCTTTGGGCAGGTCGGGATCAACAAACTCGCTATAGGCGTGGGCATGATTCCTCGCGGCGAAGTCGGGTTGGTCTTTGCGGGGGTAGGGGCCGAAAGTGGGGCCCTCTCGTCAGCCACGGAAGCAGGGATTATCATGATGGTAATCTCCACGACATTCCTGGCTCCGCCTTTACTTCGTTTGGTCTTTCGTGAGCCAGACGATGCGAGCCCCCAAGCCGTGGAGTCCGGCTCTTAACCGGGTCACACCTCAAGCTAAGGAATTAACAATACGTGAAGCTCTACGGATGGCTCTTCGGTGCGATCGCACTGCTGCTTAGTTTTTGTTCCCCTGCCACAGCAGCCCAGCTCCTCTCCTGGGAGTTTGAGCGGCGGGACAATCGTCTGGTTTTTGTCACGGATGAGTCGATTTTGCCCCAAGCTCGGCTCTTGAGTAACCCGACCCGGCTGGTGATCGATCTGCCGGGAGTGGATCTGGCCGAACCGTCGGGTCAACAAACCATTGGCGGGGCGATCGCTGCGATCCGCAGTGAACAACTCGACGCTGAAAACAGTCGGCTTACCATTGAACTCGACCCCAACTATCAAGTTGATCCCGACCAAATCGAGATTCGGGGACTCTCGCCGACCCGTTGGCAGGTGGCGCTACCGACTCCCCAGCGCATTACCCTGCGGGACTTGCCGCCCGTTCCTGCCACCCCTGCGGCGGCAGGGACGCCAACGCGCGATCGCCCCACGACCGTTGCCCAAAATGAACAACTCGCCACGATCA
>JBMYQW010000241.1:0-7863 GCA_049601735.1 Spirulinaceae cyanobacterium | reverse complement strand
GGGCCGGGGATCATTAAGAGGTGTTTCTCGTTCATAACATTGGGGGAGGGCAAGATTCAGCGGCAATGGGGCCGTCGTTGATTGTTTATCTTAAAACTTTGGATCGTGGCGACCCGCGAGAAATATGCAAATCGTAAAATCGAGACCCGCTCGATCGCCCACCGCCTTGCGTACAACCCTTGAGCCGTTCTCTTTGACGGCCCCTAAAGGGCTTCCAGGGGAATGAGTTGATTCGGCTGCGCGATCGCATAGCCTTGGGCATAGTCAATGCCAATTTGGCGCAGGTGGGTAATGGTGGCTTCATCTTCCACGTGCTCTGCCATCGTCTCCAGACCCATGATGTGGGCAATTTGGTGACAGCCTTCGACCATGACCTGATGGACAGGGTTATGGACAATATCTTTAATAAACAGTCCATCAATTTTTAAGTAATCCACGGGTAAACTCTGCAAATAATGCAGAGAACTCATGCCGCTACCAAAATCATCCAAGGCGAAACTACAACCCAAGGTTTTGATGCGATTCATAAACGCTGTGGCATAGGTGAGGTTGGCGATCGCCACCGTTTCGGTAATTTCAAAACAAATCAGCGATGTACAGTCACGGTGCGCTTGCAGAAGGTCATATAAAAACTCACGAAACAGTTCACTATTGAGGCTCGCTCCCGACAGATTAATTGTGTAATTGACCTGAATGTTGCGATGGATTTCGCGTAGCATCGGCAGACAAACCGTGAGAAAATGCCGGATGACCCAGCGGTCGATATCTGGCATCAAGTCACAGCGTTCCGCCGCAGGCAAAAAGCCCTGAGCCCCCAGATGTTGACCCTCTTCATTCCCCAGTCGGAGCAGGATCTCATAAAAATGACGCCCCGGATTGGCAGACAGGGGCATAATTTCTTGCGCATATAGGTAAAAGCGATCGCGCTCTAGGGCTGTTTGGAGGCAATGGCTCCAGCGGCGATCGCCCCGTTGTCGCGCCAGCTCTTCATCATCGGGACGGTAGACATGAATGCAGTTGCGGCCATGGTATTTCGCCCCGTAGCAGGCCGCATCGGCGAGCACCAGCGCATCCTTGCGCCATGGCAGAGTGGAGCGCAGTTCCACCACACCAATGCTGACACCCAGCGTAAAGGACTGTCCTTGCCAGATAAAGCGGTAGTCTTTCACGGCGTCTAAGAGGGTCTGGGCAATCCGTTGAGCCTGAGCCAGGGTTTTGTCCTGGAGTAAGAGACCAAATTCATCGCCGCCGAGACGGGCAAGAGTATACGGAGATTCCAGTTGATGGTCGAGGAGGGTTGCGATCTGCCGCAAGGCTTCGTCCCCGGCCCCATGACCACAGGTATCGTTGATTATTTTGAAGCGATCGAGATCCAGATAACAGAGAATGTGGGACGAAGTCTCCGGATCAGACTTGGCACTCATCCGGTTGAGTTCCGCCTCAAAAGCCCGACGATTCAACAATTGCGTCAGGGCATCATGGGTGGCTTGCCAACGCAACTGCGCTTCGAGTTGTTTTTGGGGGGTAATGTCTTGACCGATCGCCAGGTAGAGGCTATCCCAGAGGGGTAAGCAGGCCCAAGAGATGTCCCGGATTTGGGTATCCAAACAATGTGTGCGGAACTCCCGCCATTGGCCGTTGGCGGTTTGCAGCCAAGTCTGAAGACGGGTATATTGACTCTGCTCTGGATACAGTGCTGGCCACAGTTCCGAGGCGAGAAATTGTGCGGGAGACCAGCCGAGAATACGTTGGGCTGCCTGGTTGGCTAGTTGGAAGGTTCCACCCGGCTCCCAAATAATGAGGATGATCGGAATGCGATCAAAAATGACTTGTAGTAACTGACGGTGTCGATGAATTGTTGCCTTCGATCGCCAGGTCTGATGCATCAACTTCAGCGCCACCAGCCCTTTAAACAGGTTTAAGCGGTGAGTCACTTTCGCCAATCTAAGGGCACGGGGGATGCGCAGGAGGGCGAAATAGGAATGTTCAGGAAACTGGATGAGCAGGAGCAAGAGTCCAAAACTCAACCAATGATCCCCATGGTAAAAATAGCGCCAGGGCCGGGGCCAAGTTTCCACCATACCCAGGCCATTTTCCAGGGTCAGCAGGGCAATAATCAGACCCACCAAAACTTGAGAAACGACCCGATGGATCTCGGTATCTCCCAGAATGATCTGGATCGCGAGTACGCCGCTTTCCAGCACCAGAATGCCAAACAGTGCATATTCAAAGCCCTGTGAATGAACAGCTTGACGCAGTTTGACAAACATCAATAGCAACCCTCTGGTACGTGGCCCCCAACAATTGTGCCGATAAATCCTGGACTTCCCTCGGTTCAAACAGGCTACCACTACGGCGACTGGATCATCCTTGGTATATTTACGGACGTTGTACGGGTCTTGGGCGTTGTGTTTGGGTATTTTAGAGCGCTGGCATTGCCGACCAGACAACGGCTTGAGCAAGTACAGAATGCCCGATTTACTTCCCTGACTTCTATAGGAAGAGGATCTGAAGACGGCGATAGAGGAAAAGATGTTTAAGATTCAAACCTGAGCAGCAAATGTTGGTGTTGCAGCGTATTGACAGGACAGCAGACCTGCAAACCCACATATGCCTGCAAACCCTCAGCCTAAGACAGGGAGATCACTTGCTCGGCTATACCATTGACGCTATTGAGTGACCAGCGGTGCTCGCAGGCAATATCCGCTTGCCCGCAGACGGTTTCGAGCTGACGTTGCTGCGCCATGGCTTTGCGCAACGAGATGATGATATGTTGCACCTGCTCCCGCAGTACGGGATTCTGTTCAACCGAAGGCAGCGTCTCCCGTTCAAGCAGTTGCAGCAACAACTCATAGTGAACAAGGGACGGGAGGGCAATGTGCTCCATAAGACCTGAGTTAAGAATTGGCATTATTCTCTCACAAGAAAACCGGGCCAGAAAACTGAACCGTTCAGCTCTCCGGAAACAAGGCTGCGATCGCAGCCGCAGGATCAGGTTGCTTGACGATCGACTCACCGATCAAAACCGCTTGCGCTCCCGCATTCCGCACCTGCACAATATCAGCCACCTGGTGTAATCCGGACTCACTCACCAAGAGAATATTACGATTATTAACAATCGCCTGACGTTTCGCAATCAAGGTGACGGTTGTGGCGAGATCCACGGAGAAATCTTCGAGGTTGCGGTTGTTGATGCCCACCAGTTCAACACCCTCGATCGCCAGAACGCGATCGAACTCGGCCAGGTTATGCACTTCCACTAGGGCGGTCATCCCCAGGGCCCGAATAATTTTCACAAAGTAGGCAATGTCTTTGTCGCTGAGGATCGCCGCGATTAGGAGCACCGCATCCGCCCCGTGCAGCCGAGCCCAATAGATTTGATAGGGGTAGAGGATGAATTCCTTGCACAGCAGCGGCGTCTCGACGGCAGAGCGCACCATCTGCAAGTTCTCGAAGCTGCCTTGGAAGAATTCGCGATCGGTCAAGACAGAGATGCAAGCGGCTCCCGCTTGGGCATAGGTGGTGGCGATCGCCACCGGGTCAAAGTCAGCGCGAATCACGCCCTTGCTGGGGGAGGCTTTTTTCACTTCAGCGATCAGGGCCGGTTGACGAGGCGATTCTCGTAGGGCGGCCAAAAAATCCCGCACGGCTGGCGCACTCTTGACCCGGTGCTTCAGCTCCAGCAGTTGCATTTTTTCCCGCAGTCGCTCGACTTCAAGTTCTTTATGCCAGACAATTTTTTCAAGAATATTCTGGGCCTCGGCATCGGGGCGGGGCACTTGAAACTCGAGGGTTGAGATATTGATCGAACGGCTGGGATTAACGCGACGGATTTGCATGGTGGTTGAGGGTCAAAGGTAAAGAACAAATAACATAATTCCAGGATTTATTTATCTTTAAGGTGAAGCGCCCCCGCTGCGATCGCCGCAGCAACAAGACAAATTGCAGTGGTGTTAGGGTTATGACGCCAAAGAATCCTTAATCCTTATGTCTGCAACTCGTGTTCCTACTTTACCTCCCCTCATACCACCCTTGGAGAATGGCGATTGCCTCACTCGCCCAGAGTTTGAGCGCCGTTACGCTGCAATGCCTCAACTCAAGAAAGCGGAACTCATTGAAGGAATCGTTTATCTGGCTTCTCCCCTACGCATGAATCAACATGGCGATCCCCATGCTCGGATCATGACTTGGCTGGACGTTTACTGGGCGGCCAAATCAGGGGTACAAGTGGGTGACAACTCGACGGTGCACCTAGATACAACCAATGAGCCCCAACCGGATGCGGTGCTCCGCCGAACCGAGGGAGGACAGGGGGGCACTTTTTTACTCCGTGCTATTCTTCGTAATGAGGTATTTTACGGTTGGGCCATGAAGGAAGTTCGGGAGACTGAAATCTACAGTCGCTGGTTTAACCGTCTCCGCGATCGCCAAGCCAAGGTTCGTATCGACGTACGTGTGCGGCGTTTAGCATTAGGCAATCCTGGAGATGTAAAGCCTGTTGGTGCGGGGGTTTCAGAATTACGCATCAATTATGGGCCAGGCTATCGCGTTTATTTTGTTGAGCGCAATCAAGAACTCATTATTTTACTTGCAGGTGGTGATAAAAGTACTCAAAGCAAAGATATTAAAACAGCTCAGAAATTGGCACAAGATGTATAGGAGACAATCATGGCGAAAGTCGAAACGAAACGCTGGGATGCTGCGGAACATTTAGAAACAAAAGAGGACATGGCTGCTTATCTAGAAGCAGCGTTAGAGGATGGTTATCCTCCTTTGGTTGCAGCGGTACTTGAGGATATTGCCCGTGCCCAAGGATTGAAAAATCTGGAGCAGTTTTCTGTATTGTCTGCTGAGGAAAAGTTGGATTTTAGCGAAGTGTTGAGAGCAATTGAGGTTTTAGGGTTGCGGTTATCGGCTGTTGTTCGATGATCGCCCATAGCGAGAGGTCGTCAAAGCGAATAGCGTCAAAAATCGAAATTGATATAAAACCGTCTTATACTTCACCTAGATTTCAAGGCCATACTTCAAAATGAAAACAAAGAAGAAGCAAAAGTTCTCGGTTAGTGCCTACATTTTTTCTTTCTTTTGCGCTACTCTCTTCGCTTCAGCATTTCTGGGCTCTGTACCGGGTTTTCTGGTAATGGCGATCGGTGTACTGTCCTTCTTCTTTTCACAAGGACTCCCGAAAAAGACTAGGGATCTATTTTTAAGAATTTTAGCAGTCCCTATGCCCCTCAATGTTGTATTCATCTGGCTGCTCAAACAATTAGCTTTGTTAAGATGGGTCTCTGCTGTAGTCCTAGTCTTATTGATGGTTTTCCTGTCTATACTGATCGTATTACCTTGGTTTTTTAAGGGAATGATTTTGTCGATCTTGGGCAGCTACAAGGATCAGGATCTAGTTATTGTCAACCTCAAGATAGAAAAAAATATCGAATACGACTGGTTTAAAAGCAACACAAAAGAAGCAGAACGGCTTGGATTTATTTATTTGTCGGATTTCAGAATCGAGAATCCAACACAATTCCATAGAACTCTTGTTCATCCTCATAATCATGCTTATCTTGAAATTGTTCAGGCTGAGTCAAAGAAAGAGCAGAAGTCTCTACCAAGGTTACTCACGATTCAAAGTCGTTTCTCTGATGGATGGGGTCTCTCTCATTACCTAAGTGAGCCTGGAGAACATTTTGCCTATCGTACGGTGGTAGACCAGTCCAAGATAATTGTTATCCACCAAGCAAAATCTTCGCTAGAGGAACTATTGGCATCTCATCTCTCGTACAGAGAGGATGTGTCAAAACATCTAAGTTCTTCTCTCGACGTTCATCTCATCGAGAACTGGTCTTGGGAAAAGTACACAGAAGTCTTCAAGCAGGATATGACGCATGATTATGAAGTTGCCAAGAATTTCAATCCTTTTTCTCGGGACTTTTGCATAAGAGCACTCACGGGTAAAAACGCAGCTAGAGAGTGCTATTTAGGACAATACGCAAGACTAATCCAGGAAGAGGAGGCGGAATAGAGTGTCTCTTTCGCAGAGATATCGTTTGATAACTCCAGCTAGAGAAGACAATCGTAGCAAGGATTTCAGCTTTTATGAAATGTCCTAACCACTAATATTGCTGCTATAAAAAGTCGTAGGGTGGGCATTGCCCACCGCAAGATTTTAAGTCACAACTTCAATCGCTTTGCGGAAAGACGGATCGCCTTCTAACCATCAAGCCGCCACCTGAGCACGCTTAAACGCCTCATCTAACACCTCAGAGAGCGTGGGATGAGTATGAACATTAAACGCCAGGTTTTGCACCACTTCCCGGCGGGCGATCGCATTCGCGGCCTCTTGAATGAGATCCGAAGCATGGAGCCCAATGATGTGAACGCCGAGCAATTCACCCGTGTCAGTGCGATAGACCACCTTCGCCAAGCCCTCCGTTTCCCCTTCCGCCAACGCCTTGGAGTTGCCCTTGAAATAGGTCTTCGCCGAACCGACGGCAAAGCCCTCGCTCTCGCCCAATTCCTTCGCCTGGGGTTCGGTCAAGCCCACGTAGCTAATTTCCGGGTGGGTAAAGGCCGCCGCTGGAATGCTGCGATAGTCAATGGTTTTGGCGTTGCCGCAGATATTTTCTACCGCAATGATGCCCTGGGCCGAAGCGGCATGGGCCAGCATCATCTTGCCCGTGGCATCGCCGATCGCATATAGATTCGGCACGGGTTTACCATCCACCACCACTTCCATCTGGTCATTCACATCAATAAAGCCCCGGCGATCGGTTTGCACGCCGACCGTTTCGAGTCCCAGATTTTTTGTGGCGGGGATGCGCCCGGTGGCCACCAGGCAAGCATCCACTTCCAGGGTGTCGATCGTCTCCTTGGTCTTGGCGTCAGCGAGTTCAATCACCACCGGGGAACCGGGCGTGACTTTCTTGGCCAGCACCCCGCTATAGGTTTCAATGTCGCGGGGCTTAATCAACACCCGTTCGGCGATCTTGGCGATCTCGGGGTCAAACCCCGGCATCAACACATCTAGCGCCTCGATCATCGTAATTTCGCAACCTAGGGCCGAATAGACATCGGAAAACTCTAGGCCAATGTAGCCGCTACCAACGATCGCCACCCAATCGGGCAAGTCGGCCAGCTTCACCGCATCATCGCTGGTGTAAACCGTTTGACCATCCAGCTCAATGCCAGGCGGCACGAAAGGTACGGAGCCGGAGGAGATGAGAATCGTTTGCGCTGTGAGGGTCTGCTCCCCGCCATCAATGCTGACGCTGACCTTCTGGGGCCCCGCCACCTTGCCCCAGCCGTGAATGATATCGACCTTGAGGCGCTTGAGGCTGTTGGTCAAGTCGTCCCGGAGTTTACTCACCAGGTTGCCCGCATGATCAGAAATGGTCTGGCGATCGAAGCCCACCGGCCCCACTTGCAAGCCTAGGGACTGCAAATGCTGCTGATCGCGCAACTCCCGCACCCGACCCGAGGCAGCCAAGAGCGCCTTAGAGGGGATGCAGCCCCGGTTGACACAGGTTCCCCCCATGTCGGCCGCTTCAATGATGGCGGTCTTGAGACCCAGCTTGACGGCATGGAGGGCTGCGCCATGGCCGCCGACGCCTGCGCCAATAATGACGAGATCGTAATCAAAACTCATTGTGGTTGTTATGCTTCTTCTGCTTTTGGTACTCAGCCAAGGTTCCCATTATCTCCTACGGTGGGCCTTCTGGTGAGTGATCGGAAATCTGCACTACCATCTTGTGGTGGCATTGCCCACCCTACGCAATGACTGTTGAGTGAGGCGATCGCAACGGACGAGTTTAGAGTATGCCAAGCAAAAAACTGTCCAGAAAGGAGCGGTGTTGGTGGCGGGCA
>JBMYQW010000240.1:0-7868 GCA_049601735.1 Spirulinaceae cyanobacterium | reverse complement strand
GGGCCGCCATGGAAGCCTTGTGAATAAAGGGTTTCACGCTTAAGTTCACACGGCTGAGTTTCCCTGCCCTGCGGAGGATTTATTTTTGATGCAGACCACTCGAATTTGGCATCAGCAGAGCACCTGATGCAGGGGCGTGATGCGACCCGTGGCGATATCTTGGCGCACCTTGGCGATCATGCGTCGCCATTGCTGTTCGCTGGGGAGACTGAGTTGAGTCTCCCATTGTTGTTCATTGAGCTGTTGGCGACTGACCCCTTGCTGATTGAACTCGGGGGCTTTGAATTCTAGAGCGTTGACAGCTTGTTCATGAGAATTAGAAGCTGGCGCTGGGGGAGAGAGGGGATGGGGGCGAGACGGGGTTGAGCGTGATAAAAAAGTCATGGCAGCAGATTGAGTCATAGCGATGGATGCAATTGCGGTTTAAAGATGCGATGACACCCCTAAACTTCCGCTAAACGAACGGCAAAATCGGGACGAATTGGCTAGCTACAGTGTGTCGTAACCGCTAGGACTCTGTCTGTACACAGCAGTGAGTTCAGCACAATGGCCGATTACACGGGTGTGTAGTCCGGTGCAAGTCAGCCTTTTCCCATTACCTGTACAGCAGTTTGGCAAGCCCATGCGATGAACCACAGGGCCGCGATCGACCGCTGCTGCTCCCCCTTAATCCCTTCCCTCTCTTCCGGTATAGTGTGGAAATGCTGTATGACCGTTATTGCTTTATAGAGATTGAATCAGATGAAACCGTTACGTGCCCTTTTATCCTTGCTGTTGGTGGCGATCGCCACCGTTCTGGTGGGCTGTGGTGGCCCGAACGTCCAAGCGCCGCCGACCTACACGCCGGACAAAGTTGTGCAATTACAACTCGCTTTAACCCCCTTCAACGAAGCGCAGGATCGCCTTGCGGAGCTGGGCAAATATGTTGAGAAAAACGACTGGAACAACGTCAATTCTCTAACCCATGGCCCCTTCGGCAGCCTCCGCGCCAGTGCGGGCTATCTCAACCGCGCTGTGCTCAAGAAAGATCAAAAGCAAGCGACCGCCCTCTCAGAAGCCTTGTTTAAAGACCTCGAAAAACTCGACACGGCGACGGATGCGAATCTGCCCGCTAACGCTGAGACGGCCTATCAAGCGGTGGTGAAGGACTTAGCTGCCTACATCGACTTCATCCCCAGCGAACCCGACGCCGACGCCTAATGCGGGTTGCGATCGCCGGAGCTGGTGTCATTGGCGCGGCGATCGCCTACGAACTTGCACAGGTTCCGGGTCTGGAACTGAGCGTTTTTGAAGCCCAAGCCCAACCTGCAACGGGGGCGACGGGCGCAGCCCTCGGCGTCATGATGGGCATTATCAGCCGTAAGACGAAGGGCCGCGCTTGGCGATTGCGGCAACAGGCGGTGAATCGCTATGACACCCTGATTGCCGAGTTAGAAGCCCAAACCCAACGCACCATCCCCTACAATCGCCAGGGCATTGTCGCCCTGCGCTTTCGGGAAAACGATGACCTTGATCGTTGGCAAGCTCTCCAGCGCCAACGTCGCGCCCAAGGATACGCCCTAGAAATCTGGGATCGCGACCAATTGCAAGCCCGTTGTCCCCAGATTAATGCTCCTCAGATTGATGATCCCCAAATCAATGATCCTCAGGTCTGTGGTGCGGTCTATGCACCGGGCGATCGCCAGGTTGACCCCGTCGCCTTAACCCAAGCCCTGGTGCAAGCGGCCCAAGCTCAAGGTGTGACCTTCAATTACAATCAAGCAATCATCCGGGATGCACAGGGCAATATCACCCGAGGCGATCGCCTCCCCCTGGCCGCCGATGTGTTAATCCTAACCGCTGGGCTAGGCACACCCCCCCTTGCGCCAACGGTGGATTTGCGTCCCGTTCTGGGTCAAGCTCTGCAACTCAAGCTGCCCCAGTCGCTGGGGATTCACGATTTTCAACCCGTGATCACGGGGCAGGATGTGTTATTTGTCCCCCTAGGCAACGGGCGTTATTGGCTCGGGGCAACGGTGGAGTTTCCCGATGAGGCGGGGGTTGTGGTCGCGCAAGCCCAGGCGCGGGCTGAATTTTGGCAAGCAGCAGTGCAGATTTGTCCGGCGATCGCCACCGCCATGATTGAACGGGAATGGTCAGGGCTGCGCCCGCGTCCTTGGGGCCAAGGTGCGCCGGTGATTACGGAATTGGAAGGGAGCGATCGCCCCACCCTCGTTGCTGCCGGGCATTACCGCAATGGTGTTTTGCTGGCGCTAGGGACGGCCCAAGCCGCCAAGGAATGGCTGTTGACGCTGGTTTCATCCTAAAAGGAGCAACAATCACCAAAAAAGGGGAGTCACAGACTCCCCGAGTACGAATAGCGATTGATTCAATTGATTTTAAAATTGCACCTAAGCCGAGACAGAGAATGCCACGAAGACGATTCCGCTCACAAGCGTCATCGCCAATGCACCCCAAATTACGTAGTTACGCTTCTCGCTCGCAGTTGGGGGTTCAGCCAGATAGACCTCTGGCTCCTTGGCAAAATTATTGAGACGACCACCGGATTCTTCTGTATAAGGCATTCTTATTTTTCCTTTTCTTAACGGCGGCAAGCTGCATTCCTCACATAAAACTTAATTAAGGCGATGGTGCTTGCTTAAGCCAATTATGCCACGATGTTAACCTTTTGTTACATTGCGTGAACAAATCAATGGGAATGATTAGGGTTGCCTTGGTGTCCCAGCGATCGCCCCCCTTGGCCCCATTCTCACCAAGTTCGGTTAAATTTGCTTACAGGAATTCCCATTGTCCACAGCGATCGTCCAGCTTTGCCAAGAGAGACGCCATTCACTCAAACCCAAGCCCAGCTTGTCCCAACGCGCCATCACTGCTCAACAGAACCAATACCCCCATGACTGACCCGATCACACAACTGGTTTACCACACCCTCCAGCGCGGCAAAGGCGCATTCGGTCTATTCCACAAAGTCGCCATGTCTGGTGCGCTCAATGTCATTCGCCCCTTCTCTCGGGAGCCTGAGCCACCCGCTGCGGCAGAACTAGCGAAATTGCTAGAACGCTTTGAGCAATTGATGGATGTGGATTGGCAAGAAGCGGAACAGGGCATTTATCCGGTGCAGTTGCTATTCGACAGCCCCTGGTGGGATTTTTTGCAATATTATTTGCCGATCGTCATTGATACATCGGAAGCTTGGGATCGCCGCGAAAATCGACAAAATAATGTCTTTGCCCCTCATATCTCGACCGATCGCTACCCCAACTATTACCTCCAGAACTTCCATAACCAAACCGATGGCTACCTGAGCGATCAATCCGCCGAACTCTATGATCATCAGGTCGAGATTCTCTTTAGTGGCGGCGCTGACCCAATGCGGCGGCGGGTTTTAGCACCAGTCAAGCAAGCGATCGCCACCGAGGACGCCCCTCGCATTCTCGATGTTGCCTGTGGAACCGGGCGAACCCTGCGCATGATTCGGGGCGCATTGCCCCAGGCCAAACTGCACGGTGCGGATCTCTCGGCCTTCTATCTGCGCAAGGCCAACCAACTCCTCTCGGAACTGCCTGGAGCCTTGCCGCAACTCATGGAAGCCAATGCCGAGGCCTTGCCCTACACAGACAACTATTTCCACGCCCTGACCTGTGTCTTTCTCTTCCATGAATTGCCGGGCCCGGTGCGCCAGAACATCATTGCCGAATGTTTCCGCGTGACCCAACCGGGGGGAATCTTGGTTATCTGTGACTCTCTGCAAATTCAGGATGTTCAGGAACTGGACAATTTTCTGCCGATTTTTCCTGCCCTCTGCCATGAGCCCTACTATCGTGATTACATCCAAGATAATTTGGTCGCCCGTCTAGAAAGCGTTGGCTTCATTGAGGTGCAAACCCAGACGCATTTTATGGGCAAGTATTGGCTTGCCAAGAAACCCGGTTGATTTGGCACGATGGGCTGCAATGCCACTGTGCCCAAAAAACATAATTTCTACAATTGGTTTTCGGGTATGTGTGGCATGATCGATCGCTCTTCAAGATCCAGCGTCAACCGTTGGAAATTTTTCGATTGTGCTAATGAAGAGAGCCAAAAATATTCATGTCACCGCATACCCATTGAACTGCCGCTTAAAGGGAGAGTGAAAACCAATAACAATATCAGATTTTTCGACACCTTTTTCGACCATAGCTTGAGCAACTGAAACCTCTGTTCCATTATGCTGAATCCAGATTTTGCCATCCTTAATATCAAAATGCAAAATCAAATTAAAAATGCGTTGCTGACCTTCCCAACCAATGTAGGCGAGTTGATAATGATTGTGCTCGGTATCGCAAATCACCAACGTATCCACATCATCAGAATGGGCATAGGGATGTGCTTGCTCATTGAGAATTTCACGAATTATTTGCTGGTATCGTCGGACTTTAGCCATTGCTTGATTTCCTCTTGAACTGGATCGTAAACAATAAGGTTAAGCGCATAACGATTGATAGTGGTTTGAATGAAGGGGATTTTGAAGAAATCACGATAGGTTCCACTGGGAACCGCCAAGTACAAAACACGCTCCGGTTCCTTGTCTTCCAGAGCTTGTAGATAATTCAGATATTGTCCTAGAGCCGTATGAAATTCACTAATTTCTGAATCAGTAACAAAGTTCTTGATTTCAACAGCAATCTTTTCCTGGCCTCGTTGCGCTGCGATCGTGGTTTCTGCCCCCAAATCAATCTTGAGTTTGACCGTCTCACTAATTTGGATAGTGAATGGATCATGCGTGATCAGCCAGCCCTCTTTTTCGAGTGCAGATTTGACCACGTCATGAAAAAGATCTTTACGCGACATCTTTCGCTATTCCTCTACAATTACTCACTATCCAGTAATCCTGACTCAATGATGAGTCAGTAGGGGCAGGTTGCTGCACAGTGCTCACTGATTATGCCGGATAAATCCGCAAGCGCCGATTTGGTTCTTCGCCAAAGCTATCGGATTGGAGCCGATAATGCTCCACCAGTTCATGCTGCATTTTGCGCACCTTGGGCGATCGCGGCAACAGTTCCACCGGCTGACCCTTGGGCAGCACAATCTGCTCCACCGCCAACCGCGCCTCTTCTAACGCTTCGAGTTCATCATCACTGCCGTTGTAGCTAAACAGGCGTACGTCCATCTCGTCGTGCACCCCTAACTCTTCGAGCCCCAGTGCTCGCCGCAAGGCCTTGGAGATTTGGGGAATCGTGTTGGACTTGACCGGGTGGATTGGGATTTGCTTGGCTTTGGAAATTTGCCGCAGCTTGGCATGATTTTTGATTTGCGATCGCAGGGCCAAGACCACATCCGCACTGCTCATGTCCTTAGTCAGCACCACGGGCATCTCCAGAATCTCGATCGCCTGTTCAAGCTGCGATCGTCCAATGCCATAGGGATAGACATAGAGCGGTGTATCCTGCCCATCAAAGGCCTCAGGCGCTACCCGAGCCACCGCTGTCTCGCCATAGAGAGCGGTTTGCAGCATTTGCTCAAAGCGATCATCGCCACTGGCCGGCGAATCATTATGAGGCTCATGGGGCACAGGCTCCATTCGCCCCGAGGTCTGCCACCCCCCAGATTGAGATTGGGGCTGGGCGACCCGTGCGGCCCGCTTTTTCTGCTTACTGCTAAAGGGCAGGGGTGGCGGTGGCGTGGGTTGAGTAATTTCCAGCTCACCCGTCTCGGTCACTGTACGAATTTCTGGCACGGGTTCCACGCCCCGCAGACTCAAGTCCACAGCTGCGGCTACATTGGTATGCACCACCCACCGCTGGCGCTCCAGCATTTCCACGGCAATCTCGAAGGTGGGGAGGGCTTTGCGTTCGAGGACAGTCTTTTGCGATCGCCGCCGCCGCGCCTCATCATCCCCGAGCGTCACCGCCTGGATACCACCGATCAGATCCGCGAGGGTCGGGTTTTTGATCAGGTTCTCTAGTTGGTTGCCGTGGGCCGTGCCCACCAGTTGCACGCCGCGCTCGGCGATCGTGCGGGCGGCGAGGGCCTCTAGCTCCGTACCGATTTCATCAATGACGATCACCTCTGGCGTATGGTTTTCCACCGCCTCGATCATCACCTTATGCTGCAACTCTGGCTCGGCCACCTGCATCCGTCGGGCCCGGCCGATCGCCGGATGGGGAATATCGCCATCCCCCGCAATTTCGTTGGAGGTGTCGATAATCACCACTCGCTTTTTCAGGTCATCGGCTAAGACTCGAGCGATCTCCCGCAGAGCGGTCGTCTTACCGACGCCGGGACGACCCAACATCAGAATCGACTGGCCCGTTTCCACCAAGTCCCGAATCATGCCGATCGTGCCAAAGACAGCCCGGCCCACCCGGCAGGTCAAGCCAATGATCTTGCCCTGGCGATTGCGCATGGCGCTGATGCGATGCAAGGTGCGCTCGATCCCCGCCCGGTTATCGCCGCTAAACTGACCGACGCGCTCGACACTGAATTCTAAATCCGCAGCGGTAATCGGGGTTTGGCTGAGGAACTTTGCCCCAGTGGGAAACCGCGCTTCGGGCCAACGGCCCAGATCCATCACCACTTCAATCATGGTGTCCCGCTGCTCATGGTTAAGGAGCGCCTCCCGCAGATGGGGGGGGAAAATTTCCAGCAGTTGCTCTAGATTGTCCGTGACCTCGGTGCGACCGTGCTCAAAGGGGGATGGACTGGCGGGGGCGGAATCAACAGACATTAATACTGGGGTTTTATCTTTGCTGTATACCATGTTGAGGTTGGTTAATCAATGATTTTTAGGGGGCGCTCAGTACGGTCAGCGCCTCGCTCGGCGGGGCGGAGACGGGCGATCGCTTGAGTGGTTGCACGAGGGATTGGGCCTGGGCGATCGCCGCCTGGAGCAAGTCGGGGTGGTCTTCGAGTCGTTCACTGCCCCGCTGCGTCAGTTGCTGCCAAAGCGGCAGGAGGTGCTGGCGGGCTGCGCCACCGTAGGCTACGCCTGCCACGGTGCGTTGTGTTGCCTGGGCGGGCTGTGGCAGCAAGCCGAGTTCCCTGAGCTTGGGCACGGTATGGGCGTTGGTTCCCCCCGCCAGTTGCACCGCACCCGGCAGCCCAGCAGCAAGGACTTTCTGGGCTAACCGCACCGCTGCATGGGTTGTGCCTCGCCCGAGATCACCGCTCATGGGGCGACCATCGGTCTGCCAGATCAGGGGGCAGGGCAAGTCGCCCATCACGCTCAAAAGGGATTGAAGATAGGCAATCAGCTCGGGGTGATCGGGGCAGCTAATGGCGATCGCTTGGAGGCGCTCAACCTGGGGCGCGAGCACCTGCCAGAGCCGCTGGAACCCGGACAGATTCCCCACCTGAGTATGGATCTCGATCGCCTCGATCCCCGAGTCCAGTACCAGGGGAATCACCACGCTGGGCGTTGAGACGTAGGGCTGCTCCCGGATCAAACCCTCGGGGCAGACCGGCCAGCAGCGACCGCAACCATAGCAACGGGCGGCGTTAACCCCAGCAGGGAGGGCGATCGCCTCAGTCGGGCAAATCGCCTCACAGGGCCGGGGGCAGTTGGTGGGGCATTGGCTCGGGTCAAACTGGGCTTTGCGGAAGTGGGGATCTAATCCATCGTTGAGGCTGACCATCAGCCAGGGTCGGGACGTTTGGGATGGCAATTGATCTGCAACGGTCAAGGCAACTTGGGTTGCCCGCACCACGGCCGGGTCAGCCGCAACATCCACACAGTCTGCACCGGCCAAAGCATAGGTAAGTACCAGGTTGCGAATCGTGGGTAAATCTTGGAAACTCGCGCCGCAAATGAGCTTGAACCATTGGCCCGTTTGCAGGGAGTGGAGGGGAGAGCTTCGGATCATCACGTCCCTATCGTAGCGCGGCGG
>JBMYQW010000239.1:0-7942 GCA_049601735.1 Spirulinaceae cyanobacterium | reverse complement strand
CATGCCGTAGGCTATACAGCACCCTACGAGGTACATTCTTTTTGGCAAATCTCCTAAGCCGACGCCGTATCTTCAATCACCTTGTCGATCAAGCCGTATTCCAGCGCCTCTTGGGGGGACATGAAATAGTCGCGATCGGTGTCTTTCTCAATCTTCTCAACGGTCTGGCCAGTGCTGTCAGCCATGATTTGGTTGAGCTGCTTTTTAATGCGCAGGATTTCCTTGGCTTCAATTTCGATGTCCGTGGCTTGGCGACGGCCTTGGGTTCCCCCTAGCGGTTGGTGAATCATGATCCGGGCATTGGGCAGGGCCAGGCGCTTACCTTTACTACCCGCGCAGAGCAAGAACGCACCCATGGAAGCGGCGAGTCCCACGCAGATCGTGACGACCTCGGACTTGATATGGCGAATCGTGTCGAAGATCGCCAGGCCGGCCGTAACGGAGCCGCCAGGGGAGTTGATATAGAGATAAATCGGCTTGGTGGAATCTTCCGAGTCGAGATAGAGCATCACAGCGATGATCTGATTGGCCAGACCATCGTTGATGCCGCGGCCGATAAAGATGATTCGCTCTCGATAGAGGCGATCGTAGATATTGATCCAGTCGCTGTAGGGCTGACCGGGCATTTTGTAAGGAACGCGGGGAACACCAATGGGCATGATTCAAGTCTCGCAGAAATTGAAAGGGATTAGATGTAGTGCCGTGACACAGCTAAAGTAGCGTATTAGCGTAGGGTGTGTTAGCGGAGCGTAACGCACCAGTCGCAAGTGTTTTGGCGATTTTGGCTATTGCACAAAATAAGGTGTGTCATGGCAGTAGGGTGGGCAATGCCCAACGCACGCCGTTTGAATACGCAGAAGAGCGATAATTTAGAGCGCCCCAGGAACCGGAGCAGGGAGATCCTTGCTGCTTTCGAGGATCTTGTCGATGAGACCGTATTCTTTCGCCTGCTCCGGGGTCATATAGAGCATCCGATCGGTGTCTTTTTCGAGCCGCTCGATCGTCTGCCCCGTATTCTGGGCAAAGATGTTGAGTACGGCCTTCTTGTTGGCAATCACCTCTTTGGCCCGAATTTGAATATCCGAGGCTTGGCCCTGAGCGCCTTGGCGCGGCTGGTGCATGATGATACTGGCGTGGGGCAGACTGGCGCGGAAGCCCTTGGTCCCAGCCGAGAGGATCATGGCCGCTGTGCCCATGGCTTGACCCAGACAGATGGTATAAATGGGCGGCTTGATGTAGTTCATCGTGTCGCAGATGGCAAAGGCTTCGGTTTCAAAGCCAATGGAATCACCGCCGTACCAAGAGGTTCCGGTAGAGTTGATGTACATATAGATAGGCTTTTCCGGGTCATCAAATTGCAAAAATAGCAGTTGCGCAATAATCAACTCCGTAACATCAACCCCGAGCTGGTTCTTGTATTCATCAGAGGACACCAGCGGCAGACCCAAATAGACGATCCGCTCCTTGAGGAGTAGCGAAGGCAAGTCTGGGGGAGGGGTGCGGGTGTAAGCATCACCTCGATAGGGTGCTTGTACAGCTTGAATCGGCGAGTTCATGGATACGGTTACAAAGATGGGGTTGCACAGGGCGTATCAATCAAATTGTGCCCTCGGATCTGCCAGAAGGGAATTCCCACAAGATCCCATTGACCGCATCGCTGGAAATGCACCAGCAGCGAATCTTGTAGGGATTTTAGCTTATTTACTGGGGCGATCGCGCCGCTGACCCTCTTCGTGCCCTGGACAGGTCGCTGGGGGGGGCGGGACAAGGGGGGATCTCCGACCCCGCTTGACGGCGGCAATCGGCAGCTTCTACCGTGAGTCATGTTGGTCAAGCAGCGCGATCGCTCCGATGACGCCTATTCCAGAGCCACAGCCCCATTCCCCATCCCCTTCAGACTGGTCTTGGCCCTACTGGCCCCTCGTGCCGATCTACCCCTACGGTCAACGTCGTACCCGGCGGGTGACGGTAATTCCCGATCAGATCTGGATCTTTGAGCAGGTGCAGGGCATTTTCTACGTGGTCGTGCCGATTCGGATGACCGTGGTGAAGCTAGCCGCAGGCGGACTGTTGGTCTATGCACCGATCGCCCTGACCCGCGAATGCCGCCGCTTGCTGGATGAAATGATTGCCCAGCATGGCCCGATCCAACACATTATCCTATCCACCATTTCGGGCATTGAGCATAAAGTCCCGGCGATCGCCTTTGCCCGCCAGTTCCCTGAAGCGCAGGTCTGGGTTACGCCGGGTCATTGGAGCTTCCCGATCGATTTGCCGTTGAGTTGGCTGGGGCTGCCCCGGAGCCGCACCCAGGTGTTGCCTGCCGAAAGCAGCCAAACGCCCTTTGGCACGGAGTTTGACTATGCCATCTTGGGGCCGCTGGCACTAGGCTTGGGCAAATTTGGCGAGGTGGTGCTGTATCACCGGCGATCGCACACCTTGCTGGTCACCGACACAGTCCTCTCGGTTCCCGAAACCCCGCCCGAGGTAGTGCAGCTCAACCCCTACCCGCTGCTATTCCATGCCAAGGACGAGCCCACCGATGCGATTCGGGATTTTCCTGAACACCGCGTCAAAGGCTGGCAGCGGATTTGCCTCTTTGCCCTCTACTTTCGCCCTAGCACCCTAGAGACGATCGAATTACCGATCGCTTGGCAGGCCGCTCAAGCCGCCCCCGATCGCTCCCGCCCGGCCTATTGGGGCCTCTATCCGTTTAAATGGCAACCCGATTGGCATGACTCATTTACGGCGCTGCATCAGGATGGGCAACTCATTGTGGCCCCGATTTTACAAACCTTGATCCTCAACCGGGCGCCCGCCACAGTGCAGCAATGGTGCGCTCGCGTGGCCCAATGGCCCTTTGAGCAGATCATTCCCGCACATTTCACCGCCCCGATCGCCGCCAGCAGTAATGACTGGCGTCAAGCCTTTACATTTCTACATAGAAACGTCAGTCGTAACGATACACAGTTTGAACAAGATACCCAGGTCTTGCGGGCGATCGATGCGGGCCTCGTCAAACGCAAAATCACGCCCCCCGCACCGTGAAGCGACAGCAGGCTTTGCGTTTCCCATTACGATCGCTGTACCGAGCCCTTCTCTACAGCGGCGACTGCATCCGTACAGCAGGGGGAGTATAGCAATGGGAAACCCGTTTAGGACATCGCGTAGGGTGGGCATTGCCCACCAGTTAAGGATTTCAGCGATCGTAAAATATCCTAACCCTCTCCCTCGCTGCTATAGTCCATCAATGTGCTTTATAAAAAGTAAGTAAAGTTCATCCAACGCAATCGATAGTGAGACGAATTACCCCAAAGGGTAAGTTGCGCTTTATGATCAAAACAGTGACTCTGAAACTGTTGACCAACACGGAGTCAACCGCTTAAAAGCCAGGATGATTTTGATTTCCATTGCCGTCAAAAGCGTGGGGATCAATCCCAAACCCATGTTCTGGACTGGAATTTCAGTACGGGAATTTCTGGATTGATGTTTGCTGGATGGGGATTAATGTCTGACCGAGGAAATACGGCAGGGGTCTCGGGCGGAATGGATCTTGCGCTGCTCTCAATCATGAAAACGCATCTGGCGATTCCTCACAACCGCGTTACAACCACATTCAGAAATAAGCCATCACACGCCCGAGCCAACAGACGCCTGACCTATCATAAATAACGAGGGGCTGGCAATTTTGTGCTCGTCATGCTTGGGCCGCTCAAGTTTTCCAGTCCCTAGATATTCAATATCTTCCTTCTGTGCAACGTCTCTGAGCAACGTCTGAACAGAATTTTTGCTGACGCATGAAAATTCCCCCGATCCCAGCTAACGAGCCTGAACGTCTAGCGGCCCTACGGCGCTATGCGATCCTTGATACCGCACCAGAAACGAGCTTTGATAATTTGGCTGCCCTCGCGGCCCAGGTCTGTGGAACACCGATCGCCTTGATCACCCTAGTCGATGCCGATCGCCAATGGTTCAAGGCCCGAGTCGGGCTGGAGATTTCCCAAACGAGCCGTGAAGTCTCTTTCTGTGCCCATGCCATCACGAGCACCGAGCCCCTGATTGTGCCCGATGCTCGTCAAGATCCCCGCTTTGCCCAAAACCCCTGGGTGATGGGGGAGCCGCAAATCCGCTTTTATGCCGGAGTACCACTCATCACACCCGATCATCAGGTGTTGGGAACAATCTGTGTGATCGATCGGGAACCCCGTGCCCTGAGTTCCCATCAAATTAAATTACTCCAAGCCTTGAGCCATCAGGTGGTCAACCAGCTCGAACTCAAGCGGGTGTTCCCGACGCCATCGCTCGCTGCGACCGATCACAACCTCTACGATCTCATCCAAATTTTATTTTCCTCTGCCTTGCTCTTTCTGGGTTTGGGTCTAGCGGGCCTTGCAGTGAGTTGGCGGCGCAAGCGCCAAGCTCAATCTCTCCGGTCTGAGCCCGCCGCGATCGCTCCCCTGCCGTCCGCGTCTCCCCCAGAGAGCAGTTTAGAGTCATTCTTTGAGCAGTCTTTAGACTTGTTCTGTGTTGCCAATTTTCAAGGGCAATTCATGCGTGTTAATCCCGCTTGGGATCAGACTTTAGGGTATTCAACCCAAGAACTCTGTCAACAGCCGTTCTTGAATTTTGTCCATCCCGATGATCACGCGAAGACCCTCAGTGAGTTTGAGCAACTCAAAGGCGGCCAAGCCACACTCCAATTTGAGAATCGCTATCGTCACCAAGCAGGTCATTATCTCACCCTGTCTTGGACGGCTTGGCTGAATGCCGAAACCCAGACCATCCATGCGATCGCCCGCGATGTCACCGCCCAGAAACAACAGCAGCAAAAATTTGTCGCCACACTTCCCGATCTGATCTTCCATCTCGATGCCCAGGGCCGCTTTTTGAGCGATAAGCCACCCCAGATCACCACCGCCCATAATTTGCCCCAGCCCTTAATGGGTCGCACCTTAGCTGAGGTATTGCCCGCAGCCGCGAGTCGGGTCCTGCTCAAGGGCATTGAACGCACCTTGGCTACCCGCGAACTGCAAGTGGTTGAATATCAGTTGGCTTCTCCTGGGGAACATTGCTGTACGGAGCACCAGAAAGGGATGAGAGGTGACCGTGCCTGTCGTCATGACTATGAAGCCCGTCTGGTCTGCTATGGCAAGCAGGACGTTTTGGTCGTTGTGCGGGATATCACCACGACCAAGCAGGTCTGGCGCGATCGCCGCCAAACCCAGCGTCAACTGCGCTCTCGCGTTCGTCAGCAGGCGGCCGTCGCCAAGATGGGTCAAGCGGCCCTCTCGGGAACCGACTTGGATCAATTGATGCACCAAATCAGCCATCAACTCCGGGGGGTCTTGAAGGTAGACTATGCCAAGATTTTGGAACTGCTCCCCAATGGCAATGTCTTCTTCTTGCGGGGAGGTGCGGGCTGGCAAGAAGGCTTGGTGAATCAAGCCATGCTCAGTGCGGGTAAATCATCTCAAGCGGGCTATACCCTCCTCGCCGATAAACCCGTCATTGTCGAAGACCTGAATATTGAAACCCGCTTTAGCGGCACGGCGCTGTTGCATAACCATGGCGTGGTTTCGGGAGCAACGGTGCTCATTCCGGGGCCCGAGGGAATACCCTTTGGGGTGTTGGGCGTGCATAGCCGCCGGGAGCGCACGTTTACGCAGGACGATATTAATTTCTTGCAAGCGGTGGCCCATGTGCTGGCCACGGCGATCGCCCGTCAAGCCAGTGATGAGCGCCTGCGCATTCTGGAGCGGGTGATCGAAACCTCGATCAATGCGATTGTTCTGACGGATGCCACCCAAACGGGTAATCCCGTGGTTTACGTCAATCCGGCCTTTGAGGCGATGACAGGCTATACGGCAGCAGAGATGATGGGCCAAAGCTGTCGGATGTTGCAAGGCCCCGAAACGGATCCAACTGACCTCCAGCGCCTTCGGGACGCGATCGCCAACGTTCAAGATTATTCGGGTACGCTGCGAAACTATCGCAAGGATGGAACCCCCTTCTGGAACAACTTACATATCGCCCCTGTTTTTAATGAGCAGGGTCATCTGACCCATTTTGTGGGCATTCAAAACGATGTCACCCAACGCTATCAAGCGGAACTCGCGGTCAAGGAGAGTGAAGAAAAATATCGTCGGATTGTGGAAACCACGACCGAAGGCATTTGGATGGTGGACGAATCCGGTCGTACCAGCTTTGTGAACCCCCAGATGGCCGAAATGCTCGGCTATACCCCTGAGGAGATGCTCGGGAAAACCTTTCTGGACTTTATGGACGAAGCAGCACAGATTAGCGCCTGTCAAGAGCTGGCCAAGCCCCCCAATGATCCGCCCCAAACCTATCACGATTTCCGCTTCCGCTGCCGCGACGGCCAGGCCCTGTGGGGCCGACTCTCCCTCTCAGCCCTGTTTGAAAACCCGTCGAACGCAGAGAATTCCGTCTACATCGGCGCATTGGCTATGGTCACGAATATTACCGATCGCAAGCGGGCCGAAGACCAGTTGGAATATCTGGCTTACTACGATTCCCTGACCGCCTTGCCGAATCGCGCCCGCTTTATGGATGCCCTGGCCCAAGCCATTGAGACGGCCACCACAGCGGATCAATTTGCCATTTGCTTCCTCGATCTCGACAACTTCAAGATCGTCAACGATGGCCTAGGTCATGCGGTGGGTGATCAACTGCTGGTTGCCCTGGCCCAACGCCTGCGCGCTTGTCTGCGTCCCCAGGACTTGCTGGCCCGCCTCAGCGGTGACGAATTCACGATTTTGCTATCGGAGTTGCCCGATCGCGCCACCGCTGCCGCCCTCATGGACAGCCTCAACCAGGCCTTGGCTCAACCCTTTAAGTTTGACGACTATGAGATTGTCTCCAGTCTCAGTATTGGGGTGGTCTTCTACGAACCCAGCTATACACGCCCCGAAGATTTGCTGCGCGATGCTGATACCGCCATGTATCGCGCTAAGGCGAAGGGCAAAGGGCAATACAGCATCTTTGACCAACAGATGCGCCAAGAAGTACTCGATCACCTCTATCTGGAGCATGAGTTGCGCAAGGCAATTGATTATCAAGAATTTGCGCTCCACTATCAGCCAATCATTGACCTGCAATCCGGCCAGCTCCGTGGTTTTGAAGCCTTGATTCGCTGGTTTCATCCCGACCATGGCTTGATTCGTCCCGATCAATTTATTCCGATCGCCGAAGACACGGGGCTGATTTTGCCGATCGGCGAATGGGTACTCAACGCCGCTTGCCAGCAGATGACCACTTGGTATCAGGCTCATCCCCAGGCAGCGCAACTCACACTTAACATTAACCTCTCGGCACAACAGTTCTCCCAGCCCCATTTAGCCGCCCAAATCGAGACCTGTCTGGCCCAGACGCCCGTGCCGTCCCATTGCTTCAAACTAGAAATCACCGAAAGCGCAGTCATGGAGGATGCCGAGCGGGCTCAATGCATTCTTAAACAGCTCAAAGACCGGGGCTTGCAACTGTGCATTGATGACTTTGGGACGGGCTATTCGTCCCTGAGTTATTTGCACCGCTTCCCCGTGGATACCCTCAAGATCGATCGCTCCTTTATTCATCGTCTCGAAACCCATTATGAAGATGCCCAAATTGTCCAGGCGATCGTTGCCCTGGCCCATAACCTCAAGATGAATGTGGTGGCGGAGGGCATTGAGCGCCAGGAACAGGTGAAGTATCTTCAACCCTTGGGCTGTGAACAAGGACAGGGATATCTCTTTGCGCGACCGTTAACCGCTGAGGCGGCCACCGGCCTGATTGCCCAACCGTCTTGGACTCTTTGGCAGGACTGTTTACCAGCTCAAGAGAAATCTTAGTTAGAACATCGCGTAGGGTGGGCATTGCCAGCCCTACAACTGCCTCCAGATTTCCACGCTACAATCTGTGTAGTGCAAAACAACTGTAGTGA
>JBMYQW010000238.1:0-7971 GCA_049601735.1 Spirulinaceae cyanobacterium | reverse complement strand
CCTTGCGCGTATTCCTCGGCTTGGAGCAAAATCTCTTCCTTTTGGCGAATAATCTCGATCGCTTCCTCAAAGGCCCCTGGCAAATTCATCCGCACCACATCGAGGTGATCGAGCAATTGCTCCTCATCAATGACCGTTTTGCGGGTGAAGGGAATGCGAGGATTGTCCAGAATTAATTCTTCCAAGCGGTTAAGTTCCGCCTGTACGTCAAAGCCCAGCGGCGCTGCTTCACTGGCCGGGGTAGCCGCGACTACTCCGTCGTATTGAGCGTTACTAGGGGGGTCTTGTTGAAGCATCGGTAGATATCTTGAGCGACGTTGGCAGGCACGAGATGGTCGATGGGGCCACCGAATTGGGCAATTTCTTTCACCACACTACTACTTAAGAAACCGTATTCGGTGGCAGTGGCGAGAAAAACGGTTTCTAGGTCGGCATTGAGGGTCTTGTTGGTATGGGCCATTTGCAGTTCTTTCTCAAAGTCGGAGAGAACGCGCAACCCTCGTAAGAGCACGGTTGCCCCACAAGCCTGGGCATATTCTACCGTCAACCCCGTGAAGCTATCGACTCTGACGTTGGGTAAATGTTGAGTGGCTTGCTTGATTTGGGTGATGCGCTGCTCAACAGTAAAGAGCGGACTTTTATGGAGGTTATAGAGAACCCCCACAATGGTCTGCTCGTAGAGGCGAGAGCCTCGCTCAATGATATCGAGGTGACCGAGGGTAATGGGGTCGAAGCTACCAGGGTAGAGCGCAATCACAGGGGGAGGCAAAAGAGAAGTCCCTCAATTATATATAGGCGTTTGGGAAACCCAACCCCCTATTGCCGGATCGTGCCCGGATGTGACCCGAAAACAAACGGAATTGGGGAGGATTTGACCCCTCCCCCATGTTGGTTGCCCCATTTTGGGTCTTCGTCCCTTCGCTCAGGTTAGGCTTCTACGGCCTCGGGTTCGGCGTCAGCTTCGATCGCGGCGATCGCTTTCTTATCGAGCTTGATCGTGAGATAGCGAATCACCTCTTCCCCGAGACGCATAGCTCGCTCTAGGGGCGCAACCTGCTGACCGTTGGCGGTGTAACGCAGCAGCACGTAGATGCCATCCTGGAACTTTTGGATTGGATAGGCCAGACGCCGCCGCCCCCAGACATCGGCTTGAATATCGCTGGCACCGAGTTCGGTGAGGAGGTCGGTGTATTTTGCGATCGCAGCTTGGCTCTGCTCCTCTGACAAGTCAGGGCGCAGCACATACATCATTTCGTAATTTCGGCTCATGGGTCTAGAAAAGTTTCCTTATGGGCTGAGGGCTCCTCAAAATAGCTTTCTTGCCAGAGGCAAGCGTGTTTTTGAGAAGCAAGGCTTTAGAATTCTACTACATCAGACTGGCTACCGTACTTATCATTTTGCTGACCCGATTGCTCTTTCCTTCAACCGTATGGCACAACGCTACGTTCGAATTCAGAATTCCCAAGGACAGATTTTCTACGGTCTGCTCCATCCCGATCGCACCGTCCAGGTTTTGGATGCGCCGCCCTGGCGCAATGGCCAACCCACGGAGCTGAGCCTGGCGATCGATGCCTACCGGTTCCTGGCCCCCTGTGCGCCCACCAAAATCGTGGCGGTGGGCAAAAACTACGCGACCCATGCGGCGGAGATGGGAACCCCCGTGCCCCAGGAGCCGCTGCTGTTTCTCAAGCCGCCCACGGCGGTCATTGCCCATGAGCAGCCGATTCTGTATCCCACCGTGTCAGACCAATTGGAATATGAGGGGGAATTGGCACTGGTTGTGGGCGATCGCCTCCACCACATTTCACCCACTCAGGCGCTGGGCAAGATCTGGGGCTACACGATCGCCAATGATGTCACGGCCCGCGATCTCCAGCGACGGGATGGCCAATGGACCCGCGCCAAGGGTTTTGATACCTTTTGCCCCCTGGGGCCCTGGATCGTGCGGGAAATTAGCCCCAGCGCCCAACTCCAGACCTACGTAAATGATGAAGCCGAGCCGCGTCAGTCCGCCACTGTGGATCAGATGGTCTTTGGGCTGGCTGAGTTGGTGGCTTATATCTCGGGGGTGATGACCCTCCTGCCCGGTGATGTGATTTTAACCGGAACGCCCCAGGGGGTAGGGGCGCTGCAACCGGGCGATCGCGTCCGGGTGGAAATTGAAGGGATTGGCAATTTGACAAATCCGGTCGCGGCGGCAGACGCAGCGTAATTTGCGCCCCGAGCCGATTCAAGGTCATCGGCGTCACTGGGCAAGAATTGAATTGCCAACGCAGCCTCAATTACGGACTGAAGGTATGTGGAGCCCGGAGAGGTAGGACTTAGAACGTATCCAACTTTTATATCCCGAGAGTTGGTACTAAACGATCGCTTGGATCTGCCGCAACTCAGAAATAAGCTCCACCGGATCAATGCGCTGGGTGTAGTCGGCATTGACAAAGGCATAGGCGATCACACCCTGGGGATTGATGATGTAGGTAGCGGTAATCGGCAGCTCAAACGACTCATCCTCGTTGTAGCGGGGCAGAAGTATGCCGAGCTGCTCATAGACAGGGCGCAACGCCGAGGGGACTTGAAACACCAGACCAAACTGCCGCGCCACCCGGTTGCCGCGATCGCGCAGCATTGCAAAGGGCAATTCCTGATCCCCCTCGCGCCAGCGCGTCACCTGGGGCGCAATTGCCGCCACCTGAGCCCCCAGTTCCTGCATGGCGGGGAGCGCCACCTGTAAGCCGCCCAGTTCCACATTGCAGTAGGGACACCAAGAGCCCCGGTTAAAGGAGAGGACGAGCGGCCCTTGAGCCAGGAGATCTGGGCTACGGATCAGGTCTCCCTTCTGGTTGGGTAGGGCAAAGTCGGGAGCGCGATCGCCCGCCTTGAGGCTCTGTTGGGTAATTCCAGATTCCACCAGCTCTTCGGCATTTTGCATCAGTTGAGCAAAGGTCTGGGGCGGGAGCTGGTCTTGGACGGCTTGGCGAACAGCGGTGAGTTGGGTTTGGATTTCCATCGGTCATGCGTGAGGAGAGAGGATTAATTGCCGGGCACAATCCCAAGGTGCGCGGCATTTCTGAACGTTGGACAGGTGGAGACTGAAAATTGCCTGAAGACACAGATCAATCCCCGAGCCGAGGCACTATTGTTCTCCTCTACAATGGTCAAAACCGGACAGTCAGCAAAAAGTTCTCGGAATCTGCAATTTTTTAACGGTTATGACGTTTCGCATTCAAGCCCCCTTCGAGCCCACGGGTGATCAACCCCGCGCGATCGCCGCCTTAACCGCCTCGATCAACGCCGGGAATCGCCTGCAAACCCTACTGGGCGCGACCGGAACCGGGAAAACCCTCACCATGGCCCACGTGATTGCCCAGTCCAACCGTCCTGCCCTCGTCCTCGCCCACAACAAGACCCTCGCCGCCCAGCTCTGCGATGAGTTGCGCCAGTTCTTCCCTGACAATGCGGTGGAATATTTCGTCAGTTATTACGACTATTACCAGCCCGAAGCCTACATTCCCGTCAGCGACACCTACATCGAGAAGAGTGCGGCGATCAACGAAGAAATTGATATGCTGCGCCATTCGGCGACGCGATCGCTCTTTGAACGGCGGGATGTGATTGTCGTGGCCTCGATTAGCTGCATCTATGGTTTGGGGATGCCCGCGGAATACCTCAAGGCGGCGATCGGCCTGCGCGTGGGCGCTGAATACGACCAGCGGCAACTCTTGCGGGATCTCGTTTCGGTGCAATATGCCCGTAACGATGTGGAACTCAAACGCGGCAACTTCCGGCTGCGGGGCGATGTGCTCGAAATTGTCCCCGCCTACGAAGACCGGGTGATTCGCCTGGAGTTCTTTGGCGATGAAGTTGATAGTATTCGTTACCTCGACCCGGTGACGAGCGAGACGATCCAAACCCTGGATGCCGTGAATATCTACCCCGCTCGCCACTTTGTCACGCCGGAAGACGAGGTTGAGCGAGCCAGCCGCGACATCCGCGCCGAACTGGACGCCCGCCTCGTGGAACTCGAAGCCCAGGATAAACTCCTGGAAGCCCAGCGCCTGGGGCAGCGCACCCGCTACGACATCGAAATGCTCCAGGAGGTGGGCTATTGCAACGGTGTGGAGAACTATTCCCGTCACCTCGCGGGTCGTCAGGCCGGTGAACCCCCCGAATGTCTGGTCGATTACTTCCCCAAGGACTGGCTGCTGCTCGTGGATGAGTCCCACGTCACCGTGCCCCAGATTCGTGGGATGTATAACGGCGACCAGGCCCGCAAGCGCATTCTGATTGAGCACGGTTTCCGCCTACCCAGCGCCGCCGACAACCGCCCCCTCAAAGCGGAAGAATTTTGGCAGAAGGTGGATCAATGCATCTTTGTTTCCGCGACGCCGGGGGATTGGGAGTTAGAAGAATCGGATGCTGTGGCGGAGCAGATTATTCGGCCTACAGGCGTGCTCGACCCGGAACTCTTTGTGCGCCCCACCAGCGGCCAGGTGGATGACCTGCTCGGGGAGATTGTCGAACGGGTCGATCGCCGCGAACGGACGTTGATCACCACCCTGACCAAGCGCATGGCGGAAGACCTGACCGAATATTTCCAGGAACGGGGCTTGCTGGTGCGCTATTTGCACTCAGAAATTCAGCCGATCGAGCGGATCGAGATCTTGCAGGCATTGCGCGATGGCGAGTTTGATGTACTCATTGGCGTGAACTTGTTGCGGGAGGGACTGGACTTGCCCGAGGTCTCGTTGGTGGCGATCATGGATGCGGATAAGGAAGGCTTCTTGAGGGCGGAGCGTTCCCTGATTCAAACCATCGGCCGGGCCGCGCGGCACGTGCGGGGACAGGCAATTCTCTATGCCGACAAGATCACCGGGAGCATGGAGCGGGCGATCGCCGAAACCCAGCGCCGCCGCGAGATCCAAATCGCTTACAACGAGCAGCACGGCATCACGCCCCAACCAATCGGCAAAAAGACCCAAAAGAACTCGATCCTCTCGTTTTTGGATATTTCCCGACGGCTCAACGCCAAAGAACTGGCGGCGGTCTATTCGGTTAAGGAAGAGCTGACCCTGGAGCAAATTCCCGAAATCATCCAGCAACTGGAAGCCCAGATGAAAGACGCCGCGAAAAAGATGGAGTTTGAGCAAGCGGCCCAATATCGGGATCAGATCAAGGAACTGCGCGATCGCCTCCTGGGCAAACATTCAACCCAACATTCAACAGACCCGGCCCCAACAACCCCCTTATAATTGGGGCAATTATTTCGCCATCAAGAAAAAAATAATATTATTTGGTCAGGCTCAGGCATCGCGTAGGGTGGGCATTGCCCACCAATAAGAGAATGTCCGCTTTCTCAACCGCCCTGATCACCCCCCCCTTCGACCCTTCTTTCACCCCCATGCCCACCCTAGAGCCCCAGGACTTCGATCAGGAATACTCGGATGCAGAATACCCGGATGCAGAATATGCAGATACGGAATATGCTGTCACTGACCCGGATCTCAAACTCCCCCCTGAGCGACCCGAGCGAATCCCCGTGCCACCGATCATGCTCTGGGGAGCATTGTGGCTCATGGCGATTTCCGTGACGATCGCCGCCACCTCAACCCTCCTGCTACCGCGACGCCTCAACCCCAGCCCACCGAATCCCACGGCGGTCAATGATGTCCCCGCTCAAGTAGAATCGCTTGAGCCTGAGGCTCAGGATTCAGAATCTGCGTCAGCCAATGCTTCAGCACCAGCGGCGGCAGAAGCCCTACCCGAGCCGCCCACCGCCGCAGCAGATACCCCTGAAGTGGAGACAGCCCCAAACAACCCAGCTTCAACCGACTCAACTTCAACCCACTCGACTCCAGATAACAGCGAGACACCTGCATCCGCAACGACACCCACCGAAGCCGCTGATACCCAGACCAACGCCACCGAACTTCAGCCGTCCGCCGCTACCGAGCGCCTTTTCCCCTTACGGCTGCTGCTCTTGGTGACGGCGGGCTGTGCCTTCACCTCGTTGGCCGTCACGCTGTTGCTCCGGGGCATGAGCCAGAATGCTGCCCCTCGCGCTGCACGACGGGAACGACTCGCGGCGAGTCGCCAGGGTTCAACTCAACATCCCACGCAAAGCCCGACCCAGAGACCGACACCAAGCTCAATCCAGTCAACCGCCTCCCGCTACCCGGCCGCTTCCCCAGTCTCTCGGATGCAACGCAATGGGATGAGCCCACCTGTGATGAGCCCAACTGTGATGGTCCTGCCCCCCGAAGCCGTCACGCCTCTCGATGGGATTCCCACGGAGAGCTTCGGTGATCTGGCTGCCCAGCTCGATATCCGCCGCCGCTACAGTTTGTCCTCGCTCATTGAAGAAGACCTAGATTCGGTTTAGCACCATCATTAATTCATGTTCCAATCATTCTGGCGTTGGCTCAAAGGGTTTTGGGATCGTCTCTTTAAGCGATCGCCTGCAACAAGGGGTAGGGTGCGATCGTCCTCTGTCCGCTCCACCTCATCCCCAGCCACAGCTCCCATGGATGCCGCAGGCTATGAATTCCTTTGGGCGCAACTCCTCGAAGGCGCAGCCAATGGCTGGGATCGCTACCGCATGGAAAAATTCTTTGCCCGAGTCGAAGACCGCTGTACCGTGCAGGGCTGGCTCGATTGGCTGGGGCAGTTTGGCAAAACCGTCTTGGCCGCGCCCAAACCGGATTTGGAACTGGCACGACGGTTACTCTTGGTCGCCACCCATGCCCAATATCTGCCGCAATACGAAGAGGTAGCCCTCCTGGCGAATCATATTGCCCACGAGTTGCGGGCGCGGGCTACCAGCGGCGTGGTTTGGGAATATGCCGGCCCCGATCGCCCGATCGAGTCAGGCGCACCCTCATGATTAGGGTGAATGCCGTCGGGCGGACTTTAAGACTTTAGTTCACTCTCTAAATCCGTCCGTCTCTCCCGATCGGTACAGGATCTTGATATTGACTTTTGTTACCGTTGCTATATAAATATTTTTCTTTTGTGAGAGCAAGCCTCCTACGGTTGCGTCATCCAGCCAGAGAAAACGGCTTCTGATTGATGCATTGAGGCGAAGAATGCAGAGCTTACGCGGCAAAGAGCCAATTTAAAGACTGGATACATCCCCTTTGGCTCCGGTGAGTGAACACGATAGATTAGATATTGAGAGCACAGGGAAGCTGTTTTGCTGACCTGTCAACTTGCACCCTTGGCATCTTTGTTGTGTGGCGATGGGGCTTGGCAAGTTACTGCATTATGCGAGACGTGATTGTGCGAGACGCATTGTGCATATTTTCGTTGTGACTATTTCTGGGAGTGAGCGATGCAATTATCCGTTTTTAATTCAACCCGATTCAAGCAAATCTACCAACGGGGTCAGTTCTGGACTGTGGTTGGGTTAAGTTGTCTCGTTGGAGGGCTCATCCCAGCTAGTCAAGCGATCGCCTCGGGCGAAAACCTGCTCAACCGCCCCGCTTTGCAAAAGGGGATTAAAACGGAAACGCCTGCTGAAACAGCTTCATCTCCCCAGACCAATGGGCTGCATTTTTATGGTCAAGTTCCCACGGCCAACGCCATCGGCAGTGACTACCTCCTCTACGAAGTCGAAGGCGATCGCGTCACGGGCATCATTTTTCAACCCCAGTCGGAATTTGCCTGCTTTGAGGGCAACGTTACGCCGGATGGTTTAGAGCTGGCGATCGCTGACCCCTACGATGGCACGGTCTACCCCTATGCGATCGCCTTTGAGCACCAGACGGTACAAGTCGCCGGAGCCGCCCAGACCCAAGTCACGCTGGCTGGGTTGAATGCGATCGCCGCTGTGGGTGAACTGGAACAGAATCTGTTAGCCCAATGCCGTTAATCCCACAAGGTGAATTTCAGAGTCTGAGGTTCAGAGTTCAAAGCGTCTGATACTAAATCCGGATAGTAAATTCCAAGAATCCTCTTGGTGTAGGGGCTTGTTTT
>JBMYQW010000237.1:0-7972 GCA_049601735.1 Spirulinaceae cyanobacterium | reverse complement strand
CGCCGCTTGATGCAGCGATCGCTGCGGTGATTGAATCAACCCTGGCGCTGGCTCACAACTCGTCATCCCAAATCCGCCTCGTGAGCCCCACGAATCCTTGTAGGGGCAGGTTTGAAACCTGCCCCTACGACCGCATCTTTCATTTTGGGGGTTTGTAAATCGGATCTGGTATCAGATCACTGAGCAGGGAGATCGCTGCCTGAATGCCGCCCATCGCCCCTCACCTTCTATAATGAATTCCAGCAAAGAGACGCTCTAGCGGCCCACAACGCCGCACCACCCTCACCCATCTATCAAGAGAACGCCGCTCTATGGCACAGATCGAAACCAGAACCGAGCCCATGGTGCTCAACATGGGCCCCCACCACCCCTCCATGCATGGCGTCTTGCGGTTGATCGTCACCCTCGACGGCGAAGATGTCCTCGACTGTGAGCCCGTGATTGGCTACTTGCACCGGGGCATGGAAAAAATCGCCGAGAACCGTACCTCGGTCATGTTTGTGCCCTACGTCAGTCGCTGGGACTATGCCGCAGGGATGTTCAACGAGGCGATTACCGTCAATGCTCCCGAAAAGCTCGCCGATATTGAAGTGCCCAAACGCGCCCAATATATCCGGGTGATCATGCTCGAACTCAACCGGATCGCCAACCATTTATTGTGGCTCGGGCCCTTCCTCGCCGATGTCGGTGCGCAGACGCCCTTCTTCTACATTTTCCGGGAGCGGGAGCTGATCTATGACCTTTGGGAAGCGGCCAGTGGCGCACGACTGATTAACAATAACTATTTCCGGATCGGTGGCGTTTCGGTGGACTTGCCCTACGGCTGGCTCGACAAATGTATCGACTTCTGCGACTACTTTGTGCCTAAAGTCGATGAATACGAGAAGCTCATCACCAATAACCCTATCTTCCGCCGTCGTGTCGAAGGGGTCGGTACGATCGGGCGGGAAGATGCGATCAACTGGAGCCTCTCGGGGCCGATGCTGCGGGGGTCTGGCGTGAAGTGGGATCTGCGCAAAGTCGACCATTACGAATGTTACGACGACTTTGACTGGGACGTGCAATGGGAGACGGGGGGTGACTGTCTGGCGCGTTACCTGGTGCGGATTCGCGAGATGCGCGAGTCCGTCAAGATCGTTCGCCAAGCCTGCGAGCAAATTCCCGGTGGCCCCTACGAGAACCTCGAAGCCAAGCGAATGGCAGAAGGACGTAAGTCTAAGTGGAATGACTTTGAATACCAATACGTCGCCAAGAAAGTCCCACCCACGTTCAAGATTCCCGAAGGCGAACATTATGTCCGTCTAGAGAGCGGCAAAGGTGAACTCGGTGTCTTTATTGTCGGCAATGATAATGTCTTCCCCTGGCGCTTCAAAGTCCGTCCGCCGGATTTCAATAATCTGCAAATTCTGCCCCAGTTGCTCAAAGGCGTGAAGGTTGCGGATATTATGGCGATTCTCGGTAGTATCGATGTGATTATGGGTTCGGTCGATCGCTAAGGTTCGGCATCACGAGCACAAAACCCGCTGTATACAAGCGTTGCAGAGTGGATCAATACCCGACCCACCCCGGTCGTCGCTGCGCTTGACCGCCCCTCTCCGGAGGGGATTTTTTTGTCTCCTCTGGGGAGGAGTATCCGCAGGGGGCGATGGGTCAGCCCAGTCAGGTTCTTGCCAGGGGTTGAATCCAGCGTTAAGTTCACACCAGTGGTTTCATGCCAGATTACAGCAGTCCGACTTGATCCCAAGCGCCGGACTTCGACAAGCTCAGTCCTCATCTTTGGTTTATCTGTAGAAATCTGTCATGTAGGGTGGGCAATGCCCACCATGCAAGGGTTTCAGAGATCTTGAGATTTGCAAAAATCAAGGCGTGTCATGGCAATAAAATCTCAAATGGGTCTGGGTTTAGAGCCAACCCCGCAGCCAGTAGATAACAATACCGACATATTCTTTAAGCGCCACGGTTGTTGACCAGAGATTGCCCGTATCGGGAATCAGGTTGAGGATTTGACCCGCGATCGTGCGTTGGTCATCCGCGGTGTGGAGTTGGGTGATGCGGAAATCGGTCGGGGCGGGGATGACCTCAAAGCCCTGCTTGGTAAAGACGGCCTGGGCGCGGGGCATATGGGTTGCCGAGGTGACGAGTAAGATCTTCTCAACCTGGCGACGCTCCAGAATGGGTTTACTCATAACCGCGTTCTCGTAGGTATTCAAGGAGTCCGGCTCCTGGAAAATCGCGTTGCTGGGCACACCCAAACGCCGCAGCAGCAGGGCAATATCCCGCGATTCGGGGCGTTGCGTACCATGCCAGTCAATCCGTCCCCCGGTCGCCAGGATCAGCGGGGCTTTGTTTTGGTGGTAGAGGCGGGCGGCGTAGAGGGTGCGATCGCCCCCTTCTGTAACCTCAATATCCGGGCGCGGGTCTTCCTGGGGTAAGATGCCGCCGCCCAACACCACGATCGCATCAGCCGTGGGCAATTCCCCCTGAGGTAAGTAACGCCATTCTAGGGAGCGCACGATCGCCGCATTGACCGAGCCATTGCTGGCCGCGCTTAAAATCAGCAGGGCCAGAACGATGGGCAACGCAGCCCAGCGGGACTGACGAACGATGAGCACCAGCGCCACGACCAACAGCACACAAGTGAGCCCCACCGGATAGACAAACAGGGGCAATAACTTGGAAAGGAACAGAAACATAATCCATGGGCAACGAATCCATAGTCAGCCTAGCTTACGCTGGCGGTCTTAAGACTCAGAAACAATTGGCATGGGAGGACGCACGGTGCGATCGCCAACATTCACCACCACGTTTTGGCGGTAGCGGACGGGCAGGGGCGGTGCAGGGCGATAGGTTAAATTCCGGGGGCTGTAGATTGCCGTGGTGGTGGGGGAAGCGATCGGCTGGCGGCGAGGGAGGCGATACTGTTGGGGGGTCGAGTACATGGCAGATAGCACTAGGGTAGATGGCGCGGTGAGAAGCGTTCGTTGCTCTCAACACTTTCATCTTCTAAGCAAAAATCCGGACGATCGCGGCGAACGGAGCAGTGCCTGGATTGTCCAGATCAAGCGGTTCAAAACAGGGTGGGTTTAACCTCGTTTTGGAAGCCGCCTAAAATCGATAAACTCCCGCCATTTCAGGGCCGTGGCGATCGCCGCTGCTCATTTCCACCCCCCATTCCCGCCCCATTGATCTCTGGATTCTGCCCTATTTCTAAGGACAGTGGTTGGAACTGGCACAGCTAGACGGAAACCGAATTCCAGCCTCAAACTTGCAGGGCAAGCTCAAAACTATAGCGTAGTGTCGTGGCATCGCTGAAAATGTGGATTACTGTAGTGCCGCGACACAGCTAAAAAGGTGGGCTAGACAACTCTCGCGTAGAGTGGGCATTGCCCACCATGCCAGGGTTTTATTGGTTCCGGTGATTACACAAATAAGGTGTGTCACGACAGTAGGCTGATTGGGGAGCGGGCATTATGAGGCTGACTTACCCAAAAACTGCTCCACCGTCAGCAGCGTATCTCGATCGCGCAGATAGAAAAGCGTGAAGCAGGCGGCGAGCATCGGAATTGCGGCAAAAAAGAGCAAATTGTCAAAGGGGTCGAAATAGCGGGCGTAGGCTGAAAACGTGGAAACGGCATGGAAAAACAGCACCGCTCCGTAGGTGAAAGTTTTGAAAACCCCAGCCAGAAAGCCCAGCACAATCACCAGCTGAATCGCACCGATGATATTGAAGATCCAGAGCTGATCGTCCAAACCGCCAATGAAGTAAAAAGTCTCATACACAGCGGCGGCGTGTTCAGGGTACAAGAATTTATCCAGCGTCCACACCAGCATGACAATAAAGACCCCCCAGCGCAGCAGCAAAAGACAAAGGGGCAGGCGATCGTCGCGGCGAAGGGAGGTTGGTGTTTCCATAGTTGCAAAGGGAGTAGCGTATTGCATCCTAACGATGTATCACCCTAACTCGACCCCCGAGTTAACTGTTGCTGAGACTTTGGGCCAGTGAGCGGGACGGTTGGTTTAAACCTTGTCGGTTAAGGCTGCTGAAGCGAATGAATGACGCGCCCTGGGCAACGCTCACGAGGAGAGGGCTTACGTTACAATAAAACTTCATGAAATATTGTTGTCGATAGTTGCTTATTGTTCTATGTCTGTTGCCGTTGCCAAGCAAAAGCTCGAAAACCCACCGCTTGACTTGCATTATTTGGGCGATCGCGTCCTCCGTCAGGGGGCCAAGCGCGTGGCGAAAGTAGATGACTCGATCCGGAAGCTCGCCCGTGAGATGCTCCAGACCATGTACAGCTCCAACGGTATTGGCTTGGCTGCGCCCCAGGTAGCGGTGAACAAGCAGGTGATTGTGATCGATCATCAGCCCGATGAAGCCGCCAACGAGCCGCTGATTTTGGTCAACCCGAAAATTATTCGGGCCAGCAAGGGGCTCTGCACCGCAGAAGAAGGCTGCTTGAGCATTCCCAGCGTTTTTCTGGACGTGGTTCGTCCCCAGGCGATCGAAGTGAGTTATAAAGACGAAAATGGTCGCCCCCAAAAGCGTCGTGTCGATGGTTTATTGGCGCGGGTGATCCAACACGAGATGGATCACCTAGAGGGCGTGCTTTTTGTCGATCGCGTTCAAAATAGCCTGATGCTGGCGGAGGAACTCAAGAAAAATAAGTTTGCCCTCAGCGCCGTGCAACCCGTGGGTTAAGATCACCCCTTCAACAACCAAAACCCGGCAAAGGACTCGTCTTCTTGCCGGGTTTGCAAGGCCAGAAAATGCACCCCATCGCTGGCTTGCTTGGCCGCCTCAAATTGCTTGGCTTCAGTGACCATTTGCTCAGATTTGAGATCCGCCAAAATCCAGCTATCGCTGCTGCCCGTTTCCAGGCAGAGGCGCGGTAGGGGTTGGGGTTGGAAATGCAGATAGCCCAGCTCTAGACCCGCCATCCAGCCGCTTTGGGGCAATGCTCGGCGAGAAAAGATCAGTAAGCCGGGAATCGGGGTTTCCGGTTCCAACTCCGCCAGTGCCAACGGGAAGGCTTCCCCAAAGGCAATGTCCCAGTCCGCCATTTCCTGGAGCGATCGCGCCTCTAGGTTGACCAAGGCCCAGCGATCGCGCTTATCTCCCCGTACGGCATCCGGGAGGGCGATCGCATTCAGCGCCGGATATTGCACGGAGACATTGCTGGCCGCTGCCGCGTCGTAGCCCTCCTGCTGCGGATAAACAGTCTCCAGTCGCTCCTCTAACCATTGGTTGAGGGTATAGGTGCGACGGCTGGGAACTGCCACCAAGTTCGCATCTTCGCAGCCTTTAATGATCATATTGTTCATGGAGCGGCGGAAGAAGCGAATCCGCTGGGGAGGGGTGGGAGCAGCAGCGATCGCTTCTTCGAGTGCCGCTTTGAGCCAAATCGAGTTCACCGACTGGCTGTTGGTGAATTTCGAGAACCGAAACAGGCTATCAGGCGATCGTGTCACGGTGAGGGGGCTTTCGCAGATCAATAATTCCCAAACCTTCTTTTTGTTCTCGTCAAAAATCGGCCGGGAATAGAAGTCAAGTTCCCAAATTGTTTTGCCCATCGGTTTTAAAGCAGTATTGCTCAAAGAAGTCGTTGTTATACCAGATCCGAACGCTAAACCCGAAGCATCCTCTTGACGTAGGGGCTAGGTTTCCCTGCCCTGCGGGGTATTGGGTTCTAGGTGCAGACAAGGCGGATTCGGTATTAGCGCAAGCCTGAAGCCAAATCCTTCCTATTCTACGGTGCGATGGGTTGGGATTGCTGATGCGCCCTAGGGCAGGGAACGACGGGCGATCGCTCGCACCGTGGTGTAATAGATTGCCCAAACCGCTGGATCTTGGGCCGTCTCACAATACCCTTGCACCTGCTCTGGGGTCACTTCCCCCGTGGCAACATATTGCGCCGCCAAGACCTGGGCCGACTGAGCCATGAGTTGGGCGATCGCTGATCCGCCCCGATCCAGATGGGTTGACACTGCATGGGATGTCAGCTCAAATCCAGCATTGACAAGCCGGGCGGGCAGGTGCAGTCCCCAGTCCGGCTCAAGGTCTTTCTGGCGAAACATCGCGGCGATCGCGGCATTGGTGCGATCGTGGGCCGCTTGGGCTGATGCTGACCCTTGCACCCAGCGAGACAGACTAAAGTCCGGTTCTTCGAGCACGATCGCGCCGCCAGGTTTAAGCGTCTGGTAAAGCCGCTGCAAAATCTGCTCGGCTTGGGGCAGATGAATCAGCACATACCGCGCATGGATGAGATCAAAGGTCGCCGCCGGGTAATTCCATTGATGCAGATCGCCGATGATTTTTTCAAGATTGGGGGCGGTGACGGCCTGCCAATGGGTCGGGTCCCGATCGATGGCGACGACTCGACCTTGAGCGCCAACTTGCTGGGCCAACCATTGGGCGATCGAGCCTGCTCCCGGGCCAAGCTCCAAAACCATCTGACCCGCAGCCAAACCCGCCTGCTGCAACCATTGATGCGTCTTACGATCAAAGATCGCTTCAATCTGCTGCAAGCGAGCCTGTTCAACGGCCGGGTCGATGGGGGCAAAGGCGTAGGTTTGGTTCATGGGTAGTGACAAAAGCGAGATAGATTCAGTAAATCGTAATCGCCACCCGTAGACGAGCGGGATTGATACCCAGCCTGAGGCGATGCGGGGGCATCTAAACCAAAAGGGAAAAGGACAAGCCTTTTCCCTTTCGGAACCCAGTGATATTCAGTTAAATAAAACATGGTTGCTCAGATCAATAACGATCGTAGGTTCAGTAAACAACAGCAACTGACTCGTATAACACCCAGGCGTGAAGTGTCCAGTTAATCAACTTCAGGTTGATTAATGGTCTGTGACGACAGGAACCGCTTCCTAACCCACGGTTGATTGACCATCGGCCAAAGAGGATGTCATGGCTTGGCGCTGATCCAGCCAATCGAAAATCCGCTCTAGCTGTTCTAATGTGACCAGACCGTATTGCCATAACACCATCGGGAAGGAACCCGGGTTCTTTTCTAGATGTCGCTGGGCAATTTCGATTGAGTCCTGTGGCAAGGACAGGTCATCCCTCAAAAATTGATTCAAGCCGGTCGAAATCCCACGCTGCCTCATTATTTATCACCTCCATTTTTTTAAGATATTGTTCACCATTTTGTTAAACCAGGATTGAGAATTTTAGACAGTTTTCCAATTGCCCTCGTTCAACCCCTGAGTCGCAACCGACAAACTCATAGATTTGAGCCGATCGCGTCTAGAACCCAGAATTGAACTGAGGCGTTCTGCAAAGTGCCAGAGTGACATCCTGCTTTTTAAATCAGCAGATCCCAACAGAGAATGCCTGCTCGCATCCTACTGATTAGCACGGTGTCTTTTATTAGCATGACTGCTTCCGGTTCAAAACCGGACTGTTACCCATCAACGAAATGCCCCAGGTAATGTAGACTAACCATCATTTGAGGGGAAACGGCTCACGGGGCAATGCCAGTAAATGTTCGCGCTTGGTCTAAATAGTGTAGCTAATCTTACAGCCTATTGGTTCGGTTGTGCATCCCCTTTAAGAAATTCGATCCTGATCGCATCGCCAACTTCAATATTGAGGTCAGCCGCCCGCTCACCTGCGAGTTCAATCACGCCATCAACGGGCATATCTGGGCCGTAAACTGGGCAGGGTTCAAGCACGCAAGGGGGGACATTGGCGGCGATCGCCACCACTTTCCCTTCATAAATAAAGAGCATATCCAGCGAAAACTTGACGTTCTTCATCCAGAACTGCGCCCGGCGGGCGGTGGCAAAGGGAAAGAGCATCCCCTGATTGTCCGGCAGGCTCTCCCGCTCACGATACATCAGCCCGATCGCCTGTTGGCGGGGGGTACGGGCCACCTCTAGCAAAATGGGCTCGGGGCGATTTTCCAGGTAAAGATGCGCAGTAATCGGCAACTGTTGCGCCTCGCGCTGGGGTGATGGGGCA
>JBMYQW010000236.1:0-7998 GCA_049601735.1 Spirulinaceae cyanobacterium | reverse complement strand
CCCGCCACCCAAAAAGCTCATTTCTGGAACGCTTTTTTCCTTGGAGTGCTCTAAGGTTCTTTTGGGTTCCCTCTCTATGGTGCGATCGCAGGCTCCATTTGTCTGTTCAATTCCTCAGCTATTTAACAAAGAGTAAGGACATGATGTGAACACATCATGTCCTAGAGACCGCAACAATCAGCATTGTAGGGGTACTTTTCTAAGTGCTGCCGTGCATTTAGTACTTATACGCATCGGGCTTAAAGGGGCCGTTCAGGGGCACATTGATATACTTCGCCTGGGTCTCTGTCAGCTGCGTCAGCACCCCGCCGAAGCCTTCCACCATGTAACGGGCCACTTCCTCATCGAGATGCTTGGGCAACACTTCCACGGTGAGCGCTTTCGCCTGGGCCGCCGCATCTAGGTCGGCAAACTTGCGCTCAAATAGGAACATCTGCGCTAGCACCTGGTTGGCAAAGGAACCATCCATAATCCGCGAAGGATGACCCGTGGCGTTGCCGAGGTTCACCAATCGCCCTTCCGAGAGCAGAATCAAGAAATCTTTCTCGTCCTCGCTGCGATAGATCTGATGTACTTGGGGCTTGACTTCCTGCCAGCGCCAGGCCTTACGCATATAGGCGGTGTCAATCTCGTTGTCGAAGTGACCGATGTTGCAAACTACTGCACCCGCCTTGAGAGCGTTGAGCATTGGCGCATTGCAGACATTCACATTCCCGGTGGATGTCACCACCAGATCAGTGTTGGCTAACAAGCTATTGTTGATGCAAGTATCGGTGCCATCATTCTGACCATTGATGTAAGGAGAAACGACCTCAAAGCCATCCATGCAGGCTTGCATCGCACAGATTGGGTCAACCTCGGCAATCTTGACGATCATGCCCTCTTGACGCAGGGAAGCAGCAGATCCCTTGCCCACATCGCCGTAGCCGATTACGAGGGCTTTCTTACCAGCCATTAGGTGATCCACGCCGCGCTTGATCGCATCGTTGAGGCTATGGCGACAGCCGTATTTGTTGTCGTTTTTGGACTTGGTGATCGAGTCGTTGACGTTGATGGCGGGGACTTTCAGTTCGCCTGCTTCGAGCATTTCCAGGAGGCGATGCACGCCCGTGGTGGTTTCTTCGGTAATGCCATGGATGCGATCGAGCATTTGGGGGTATTTTTCATGGATATGGCCCGTGAGGTCGCCGCCATCGTCGAGGATCATGTTGGCATCCCAGAGTTCACCCTCGCCATCGCGGCAGGTTTGCTCAATGCACCAGATATATTCGTCTTCGGTCTCGCCCTTCCAGGCAAAGACGGGCACACCGGCCGCGGCGATCGCCGCTGCGGCATGGTCTTGGGTGGAGAAGATATTACAGGACGACCAGCGAACGTCTGCGCCGAGTTCTCGGAGCGTTTCAATCAGCACGGCAGTCTGGATCGTCATATGGATACAGCCGATGATCTTCGCGCCCTGGAGTGGCTTACTTTGGCGATATTTTTCTCGAATCGTCATCAGGGCGGGCATTTCCCCCTCAGCGATCGAAATTTCTTTACGACCCCAATCCGCAAGGCTAATATCGGCAACCTTGTAGTCTTGGGTGGGGGCGGCATCAGCCTGGGGTTTGAGAATCGTTGCGGTCATGGGATTTGTTACGAATTTTATCAATACAGATCTTGCCGATCTTAACAACTTATCCGAGTTTCCGAGGGGATTGGGTAGGGCAGGGTCACAGAGACGGTTTTGTTAGGATATTGCGGTTGTCCGTTGAACGCGGCAGTTGGCTTAAGCATTGGAACACAAGACTATGGTTACGGTTATCTACAGCGATCGCTTCCTCGACCATAAAACCGGATCGTGGCATCCGGAGTCTCCGGCGCGGCTAGAGGCGATCGTCGCCGCCCTCAAACAAGTCTCTTGGGCCAGCCAGCTCCAATGGCAAGACCCGACCCCGTTGGCCGGGCGCGACCCGTTGCCCTGGATCGCCCAATGCCACAGTCAAGATTACATTGAACGTCTGGAGCAACTGGCGAGTCAGCCGGGGGGCGTGATGCTCGACCCGGATACGGCGGTGAGTGATTACGAGGTGGTTTTACTGGCAGTGAACGCTTGGCTCGATGGGGTGGATCAGGTTGTTGACTCTAATCGCTATGCCTTTGTCGCCGCGCGTCCACCGGGCCACCATGCCGAGCGCGATCGCGGCATGGGGTTTTGTCTGTTGAGCAATGCGGCGATCGCCGCACACTATGCCCTGAGTTTGCCCCAGATCCAGCGGGTGGGCATTTTGGATTGGGATGTGCATCATGGCAATGGCACGCAGCATATTGTGGAGACGAATGGGGCGATCGCCTATTGCTCGTTGCATCAGTCGCCCTGCTATCCGGGTACAGGGCAAGCGAGTGAGCAGGGTAACTTTAACAATGTTTGCAATATTCCTTTGTTTCCCGGTTGTGTTTTTGCGGACTACGAAGCCCCGTTTGAGCAGCAGGTGCTCCCCTTCTTCCAGAACTTTAAACCTGACCTACTGATCGTCAGTGCGGGCTACGATGCCAACCATGCGGATCAGTTGGCGGCGATGCACCTCAAACCGGAAGATTATGGCCGTTTTACGGAGATGATTTTGGCGCTCGATGTGCCGATCCTGTTTGGCTTGGAAGGAGGTTACGATTTAGAGGCACTAGGGCAATCTGTGGTGGCGACGATTGGCACTTGTTTGGGAGCAATTAAAAATGGAACGAATCATTAATCTGCGTATCGAGCGATTGCCAGAGGGCTACTATCTGGCAACCACTGAGGATATTCAAGGATTGGTGGCTCAGGGTAAAACTCTCGCTGAGACGGTGGAGGTTGCACGGGATGTTGCGAACAAGCTACTGGAAGCGCAATCTTCTATTCAGAAACTGTAGGTTGGTGTTGAGCGGAGCGAAACCCAACACAGCCCACATCATCAAATTCACTAATCTTCTTTGATTTCACAATTAAACCATTCATTATCTAAAACACCCCATCGAGATTCTGCAACTGCTTTAACTTCAGAAATAGAGATCTTGTAAGGAATTTGCTGATCATGCTTGTTCATATAAACTTCAAGCAAGTAGTAAGCTTGTGTTGGATGAATCTGAACAATACATAACTCTAAGGGAATCGGTATGGTAACTGTCTCTCTATTTCTGAAGCACTGGAAGCGAGGCGGAATTGGTATGGCAACTGGCTCTCCAACGCTGAGGCGCTGGAAGCGAGGCTGATGTTCTCGAAGCACTGCTCTAGCTAGTACGACTCTTTCAGTAGTTCGATATTCGTCCAGTAACTCAAAGAATTTATTGAAGGATTCTTCGTCTCCCCATTTTTGAATCATCCATTGCCAAGGCAGATTTGTTGAGTTACCCTCTACTCTCACAGGAAACCAGAGCTTGAAACTCCAAAACTCAGGTTTTCCCCAATCTATATCAGACCAGGATAAACCATTGATAAAAGCAACAAGAGATGATACTTTTTTTGCTACGCCATACATCCCTAGGCGCTTCTTTAGTGCATCGAGTATTTTATAGATGTCATTAAAAGAGTTCACGATTATGCAATAAAGTACGCAGCCACGGCAGTAGGGTGTGTTAGCGGAGCGTAACGCACCAATACCGCATCAATATAATCCAAGTCGGTGCGTTACGGCGGGGTAAACGCCAAATCAATCTAAATATTGAAAAGATAGCCGCCTAACACACCCTACGCTTAATATATGGATAACACAGTCGTAAATCGGCAGGACTTGCTGAATACCGTCAACATTCTCCCAGAAGCAGCCTTGCCCGAGCTTGCCAGCTTTCTCGACTACTTACAATACAAAACTGCCAATCCTAATCAAGAAGTGGCGAAGAGTCCGATTGTAGAAATAACTGATTCTTCTCAAGCCCAAACAGCATTGGGTCAGCGCCTGCGGAGCTTGCGGCAAAAAATTGTGACCTCTGGAGCGCCATTACTCGATCGGGATGCGATCGCAGCTCAACTGGCCGAAAGTCAATCTCGGGTTTAATGGTCAACTTTTTTTAGACTGAAAAACTGGATTTGATTAAGCAGTAAAGAATATTTTTGAGCAGCAGTAAACTCTCACAAATAACCTTGGATTAATCCTTGCTTAATGCATTGATAATCTATCGATAAACTTGAGACGATATATTGCAGAAATATTAACGCAGCTTCGATGACGTGCCTTGTAAAGAACGCTATGCGAAATGGCAGTTTTGTGGTTTTAATTTGACTGTTACGCAAAAACATTACGTTGATATGAGCATTCGCAAATTCACCTTCCTAACCCCGATCGCTCTCCTCGGCGTCACTACAGCCCCAGAGGCCGCGCAATCCCAATCTTTGAATGTTCTGGGCTTCTACCAACACGGTGGCTTTGATGAGGGCGCAGCAGAAATTGCTGCCTACGATGCCGAAAGCCAGCAGCTTTTCATTACTAACGCTGAAGACAACACCATCGATCGCCTTGACATTAGTACGCCCGATGCTCCGAGTTTGAAGGAAGCACTCGACCTGAGTGACTACGGCGGTGGGGTCAACAGCGTCGCCACCAATGGCAACGGTCTCGTTGCCGTCGCCGTGGAAGCAGACGTTAAGCAAGACCCCGGCAGCGTCGTCTTTTTCACAATCGATGGCGAGTTCGTTGCCCAGGTTGAGGTGGGTGCGCTGCCTGATATGGTTGCCTTCACGCCCGATGGGCGGACGCTGCTGGTGGCCAACGAAGGGGAGCCCAGCGATGACTATACCGTTGATCCTGAGGGCTCAATCAGTCTCCTTGCGATCCCCTCCTTCAACCTCGATCTCTTAGCAACCCGCCCGGTCAAGACCGCCAGTTTTGAAGATTTTCTGGCTGAGAATCCTCTGCCCGAGGGCGTCCGTGTCTTCGGCCCGGGGGCAACGGCGGCTCAAGATTTAGAACCTGAATACATTGCGATCGCCGCCGATGGCAACACCGCTTTTGTCTCATTGCAAGAGAACAATGCGCTGGCGGTAGTAGATATTGCCGCGGCTGAGATCACCGACCTTCTCCCCCTAGGAACCAAAGATCACAGCCTGCCCGAGAATGCCCTGGATGCCAGCAACCGGGATGGCGAAATCAACATTACAACGCATCCTGTTTTGGGTCTGTATCAACCAGATGCGATCGCAACCCTAACCACCGGAGGCGAAACCTACGTCCTCACCGCCAATGAAGGCGATGCCCGTGACTACGATGCCTTCAGCGAAGAGGCACGGATTGCTGACCTGACCCTCGATCCGGACGCCTTCCCCAATGCCGCTGAACTTCAAGACGAAGCCGTTCTCGGTCGCCTAAAGACCACCACGACCCTCGGCGATACCGATGGTGATGGGGACTACGATGAACTCTACGCCTACGGTGCGCGATCGTTTTCCGTTTGGAATGGCGCAGGCGAGTTGGTTTGGGACAGTGGTAGCGCGTTTGAGGAAATTGTGGCGTCCGAGTTGCCGGACGACTTCAACTCCACTAATGACGAGAATGACTCCTTTGACAATCGCAGTGATGACAAAGGCCCCGAGCCCGAGGGCATTACGGTGGGCCAAATCGGCGAGACAACTTATGCCTTTATCGGCTTAGAACGCGTGGGCGGCGTCGTCGTTTACGACGTGACCGACCCCACCACACCGGAATATGTCACCTACACCAACAATCGTAACTTTGCGGGGGATGCAGAAGCGGGGACTGCTGGCGCTCTGGCGCCGGAGGGCTTGCTGTTTATTGCTGCTGATGAGAGTCCCAATGGCGAACCCCTGCTGGTGGTGACCAATGAAGTGAGTGGTACCACCTTGATTTATGGTCTGGAGGGATTCTAAGGGCGGTCATCATTGAGGGCGTGTCATCAATGATGACCGCAGAAGCCTCATGACGGGAGGTCGCGCCCGACCCCAAAAACAGGGAACGGGGCTTTAAGCCAGTCTCAGTCAGAGTTTGAAACCTAAATGATGACAGCCCCTAGCCCTGAAGCTCTGACGGTGAGCGATTTGGTAAGGTAAGACATACTGTTGGAGACAACAGGAATGGGCTACGGTGAACTGAGCGGATGACCTTGCAAACCCCCCATAGTGGCTACCATTGGCAGCCTAGCGGTCGCAACAATCGGAGCGATCGCTTTTTTGAAGGCTGGTATTACCGCGTCACGCTGCCAGCGGTGGGTCAGACCTTTGCCTTCATGTATTCCATTGACGACCCCCAGGGTGGCACACCTTACAGCGGCGGTGCAGCGCAGGTCTTGGGGCCAGACGATCAATATCTGTGGCGTACCTTTCCCGATGTGCAGGGCTTTTGGACCGAGCGCGATCGCCTCGCGCTCGGACATTGGCGCAAAATCCCGGCAAAACTCGACCCCCAACTCCTGAGCCCCCTCGACTTTAGTCAAGCGATCGCCGAAGGCTATCAAGCCACCGCCACGTTTCACCAGGGTTATCTGCGCGATCCCGGCACGGGCAACTATTGCCATTGGCAGTACGAAATTACGCCCGTTTATGGCTGGGGTTCGCCCACGCGATCGCAACAGTCCACCGCCGGGTTTTTCTCCCGGTTTCAAATCTTTGAGCCCGGTTGGCAGATCCTCATGGCTCACGGGCGGGTCAATGGCTGGTTCGATTGGAACGGTCAGCGATATTACGCCCAAAATGCCCCCGCCTACAGCGAGAAAAACTGGGGTCATGCTTTCCCGAAACGCTGGTTCTGGCTCAACTGCAATGCCTTTGACGACGAGCCCGATCTGGCGCTAACGGCCGGCGGGGGCAAACGACTGGTCTTGGGGCTAGAAGAATCAGTGGCGCTGGTGGGTATCCACCATCAGGGAAGGTTTTATGAGTTCGTGCCTTGGAACGCCCGAGTTTCCTGGTCGATTGAGCCCTGGGGACGCTGGCAGATGCAAGCCCAGAACCTCACCCATCGCGTCGCGGTGGTGGGCACAACGGAGCACCCCGGCACACCGCTGCGCGCTCCCACCCAGCAAGGGTTGCAATTCTGCTGCCGCGACACGATGCAGGGAGAAGTGAGCCTGCGCCTCTGGGAGCGGGGTAGCGATCGCCTCCTGCTCGAAGCCACCAGCTCTCTATGTGGTTTAGAGGTTGGCGGTAGCCCCTGGGACGAGGCTTGGCTAAAAACTTAACTCGACTTAACACCCCATGTTAAGATCGGTAGCAATTTCTTAGAAACGCTGTATTTTAGATAGGATTTAAAACCCATGATCGCCGCGATGCTGCTTGCCGAATTGCCAGAAGCCTACCAGGTCTTCAAACCCCTTGTGGATGTGCTACCGTTGATCCCGCTGTTCTTCTTGGCCCTAGCCTTTGTGTGGCAGGCTTCAGTGGGCTTCAAGTAAATTCAATTTTCTGTTGAGTTGGTTGATTTGACCGAGCAGGCGTTGCGATCGCAGCGCCTGCTTTATTTTTGTCAAGACCCCAGGTCGGGGCAACCGCTAAGATGAGAAGCGGAATATTGTGACGCGAAAATCCCCATGTTCCTCAACGATATGTTCCTCAACGATTTCTTGAATACTGCCCTCGCCCAACCTTGGACAGCCCGCTACGCCAAGTTCATGGCCCTCGTGCTGGGCTATGGTGCCACCGTCCATATCGGCAACATTTTGGGGCTGACCGGGACGCCCTGGCTAGAAACCCCTCTGCTCTGGCGATCGCTGGATCTTCTCTTGCTCATGTTTGATGTCACGGTGGCGATCGCCCTCTGGCAAGGCTGGATCTGGTCGGTTGGGGCAGTCTTTCTCGGCATCATCTTGCTGCAATGGTTGCCCTACACAGTCTGGCGATCGCAGTTTGTCCTCAAACCAGAAGATGCCCAGACCTTGAATGGTTTGATTGGCACAGAGGCGCTGCTGCTGGCCATTTTCGCAATCTTGATTGGACTCAAGAAATAGATGAACTTCTCAGAAACAAATCCTGGATGAGTCCCAAAATACCCCGAACCCACCCCGGTCATCGCTACGCGAGACCGCCCCTCCCGAGAG